>CAMOGP010000011.1 GCA_946614175.1 uncultured Prevotella sp.
TTTCCTACTTTTTTTCATAAAAAAACTGCAGGTTTTCGACTTATTTGACAAACCTGCAGTAGTACACCTTATTATATATACAAGACTATTTCCTGTTTCCAAAAAATCTCAGCAGATAGAGAAATAGGTTAATGAAGTCCAAATATAGGGTTAATGCAGCAAGAACTGCATATTTTTGGGTATGGGCACCGGCATCGGGCGCCATTTGGAACATCTGTTTGATCTTCTGAGTATCGTAAGCAGTGAGCCCCACAAAGATCAGAACACCAAGATAAGTAATGATAATGTCCAGCCCAGAGCTAGCCAAGAAGATGTTTACAACAGTAGCAATAATGATACCAATGAGTGCCATAATGAGAATACGCCCAATAGCCGACAGGTCTTTCTTGATAAAGAAACCTACTGCCGACATGGCACCGAAAGTACCAGCCGTAACAAAAAAGGTCGTGGCCAGACTAGGCAATGAATATGCCAAGAACAATGTAGAGAATGTCACACCATTGAGGAGAGCATAGACAATAAACATTAACGTGGCAGTTGTAAGCGACAGCCTTTCAATGGCAGCACTAAGAGACACGACCAGACCAATCTCGGCGATAAACAGTATCCAAATAGCAGCACGGAAATTAAACAAGATATTGAGAATCATCTCATTACCTGCCACAATATAAGCCGTAAGACCAGTGATAGCCAAGGCCATTGTCATCCACAAATATGTTTTCTGCATCAATACAGGAAAAGCTGTTGATGACTCTAATTCACGTTCATGTGAGTAAGAACGATAGTTGATTTCTTCGTAATCCATATTTTATAATATATAATGTTAAAACGTCGCAAAGATACGTAGTTTTTATGTGTTTCGAGAAAAATAGAGACATTTTTTAAGATAAAAAACACTAAAGTTCCAAGTCATGAGCTAGAATAGCAGAGAACTTATGCGCTCCCTGATCTGAAAGATGGTCAGAATCAAAGAAATCATTATCACGAAAACGAGCATCTCGAGAGTAGTCACATTTCACGGCGCCATACTTTGCACAGCAGCTATTGGTCATCGCATTAACAAAATGCAACTGCCATGCCGGAGCCTTGCGCGTATAATCTTTACACACTGGCGTCTGAAGCAGAATCAATTTTACCTGATGCTGCTGACACCATGAGGCAATAGAATCAATATAAGATAAGTTGCGATATGTGTATTCCCAATTTACAAAAAGATGTTCCCTTACATTCTTGTACAAGAAATCGTCTGGGTTGCGATCGGCTACCACATAATTATTGCCCCACCCCAGACTGTCGCACATAACACTCTGTCCCTGATAATGATATCGTAGTTTCTGATGAAAATATCCCATATTTGATAATTCAAAACCATATTGAGAGAACATAGAATGCGCCCGGTAACCCATATACAACTGATAATAGGTTACACGTGCAGGTTCATCACACTCCATTGGGATATCAAAAATATTAGAATTATCAGCAACAAGGATTACTTGTTTTAACGCATCATACCTATCAGCATAATGACAAAGCAAAAAATAATCCTGTGCCAAACGTTGCGAGACATTACACAGATTAAATATACTATCCCCCATAGCTGACGGAACCAGGCCATAATAGCCATGGGAATTGCCCAGCAGGAGAGTCTTAACACGAGAGCCATTTTGCAGCATCCACTCGTTCTTCATCCGATAAGTATTGGGAATAGTGCGCATATACCATTCCGCCACTGCCAACACGAAGATGACAGGAACAAGGAAAAGGATGACACGCAATAGAAATTTTCTCATAGGCATCTCAGAACTGGAAATAGATAAACGTCTGTTCTTCACCACGACCAAAGAACATCAACATAAACACGATATAATATACCAGCCAGCGTGCCCAGCGGTAGCGGCCCAACCAACATCCATTCATCTGAAGAGGACACAAACGATCACGTTGTATCCACTCAATGACAACCAATAAAAGGCAATAAATGATAGCCACCTTGCCATATACTGGCATTCCGAGATTCATCGTGGTCAGGGCTACAACAAAACAATACAGATAATCAAATGCCTCCGACAAACTCTCTGCACGGAATACGACCCACCCCAGGACAACTAATGCGAAGGTGGCGCATACAGATACAAGGTCTGCTCCCCCTACCCGCTCATCGACATTGGTCTTTGACTTCCACAGCAAGCGTGACATTATCAGCAGCACAGCATTATAGCCTCCCCACACCACAAAGGTCCAGTTGGCACCATGCCACAATCCACTCAGCAAAAAGATGACAAAGATATTCCGGATGGTATGATACGTACCTTGCCGACTGCCACCAAGGGGAATATAGAGATAATCACGAAACCACGTCATCAACGATATATGCCAGCGGCGCCAGAACTCACCGATAGAGCGTGAGAAATAAGGCAAACGGAAATTCTCCATCAAACGAAGTCCAAACAACTTTGCTGTGCCAATAGCAATATCTGAATAACCAGAGAAATCGCCATATATCTGAAAAGCAAACAGCACCATGCCACACAGAAGTGTCACAGCATTCATATCAGCATAGCCATCCCAAATCTGATTCACGGCCAGTGCACAGTTGTCGGCAACAACTAACTTCTTAAAGAATCCCCAAAGTATACGACGCAAGCCGTCAACAGCTTCGGCATAGTCAAAGCGACGAGGGCTTAACATCTGCGGCAAAAGATTCGTGGCCCGCTCTATAGGACCGGCCACCAATTGCGGGAAGAAGGCAATATAAGTACAGAAAGCCATCACATCCTTAGTAGCCGGGAGTTTCCCACGATAGACATCTATGGAATAGCTTAGCGACTGGAAAGTATAGAAGCTGATACCCACTGGCAGGATAATACGCCATGTAGGCATGTCAAGGGAGAAGCCAAACTGGGACAGGAGCAGATTCAGATTGTCTGCAAAGAAACCGTAATACTTGAACGCTGCAAGAATGCCCAGATTCAAACAAATATTAGCAATAAGGCACAACCGCTTATTACGGGACCTCTCGATACATAGGCCACTGAAGAAACTCGACAGCGATGTTATCAATATCAGAATGAGGAAACGCCAATCCCACCAGCCATAAAACACATAACTGGCCATGAGTAGGCAGATATTCTGCATCTTCAACCATTTCTGCATAGTCCAATAAAGTAAGAAGACTATGGGCAAGAAAAGCAAGAAAGATACAGAAACAAACGACATAGGCAGTTAGCTAAAGATCGTATTCATAAATATCATAGCACAAACCGCGTCCGCCAAATCCCTCTTTTTGAAATGCCAACGACTCATTTAGTCCACTACCATCCGGATTCTCCGTAGATCGACCGAAATCGAAATAGGGATAATCGACATAGTCGTGATGCATGATCTGTTCATAAATGAGATCGATAGCCCCAAGACTCTTACCCTCTGGCGTTGCTGAACTATACTGTGCATGAACAACTTGAGAGGAGATATAAAGGACCACGCCACCTATAACCTGCCCCTCCTTCACGGCTTCGTAAAGAATGATATTCTCTGGAAAACGATTTCTCAACAACTCTATCTCCTGAAGCGTATGTACCGGTTTTATACCATATTTGTTTCCAAGATTATCAGAGAGTACTTTCCAGAAATCTGCATAATGATTAGAACGGCGTACGATAAGACCTGCTTTCTGAGCTCGCGCCACCCCACGTCGGCGGACACGCTCCCAGCGCAAACCTGCTTTCAGAAAGATATTCGTGGAATAATCCCTGGCTACCATCCGAGCCTTACAAACATGAAACAAGGCATAAAGATCCTCCTCTGCAGGAAAACGGTGATAAATCCAAGGGATACATTTATAATAGACACGTTTGATACCGATACCGCGAAGATACTCGTTCAACTGGCGGAAGAGTTCCATAGTCTGAACGACCGATAGTTGAATACTCATCAGAAGCCCGCCATAAGTCAATCCTTTATGGGTGAAATAGACCTCACCATTAACATGACCGGGCAATACTGCCAGTAATCTGTTTTTCTCAAAGAACATCAGAGAATGGTCATTGAAACGGTCACTATGATAATCCATATAGTTACGATCAAAAAGAAACGTTCCGTTCTTGGCTTCAGCCACAAACTGGTTCCACATCTCTGCTCTTTCTGGAGTGTATCGGATAATATCAAACATTTATTTGCTATTTCGTATTAACATGATGATGAACGTATGTCAGGAACTCATCATAATCATAGATATAGTCATCCTCTTCATAATGCTCAGAAGCAAGAACCATGCAGACGGCGCCAGATGAGAAGTCATCAAGGGTTCGCCAGATATTGGTATCAATCAACAAGCCCTGCCACGGATGATTTAAGAGAACGGTCTTTCGCTCATAACCATTGTCGAGGGTGACATGAAACGAACCGCTTAATGCCACTATCATCTGCTTGAGTCGCTTATGAGCATGTCCGCCACGACTTTCGCCTGCAGGCACATCATAGACCCAATAAGCCCGCTTGATATCAAACGGCACCTTGTCGCTCCCCTCGGCAACGGTGAGGTTGCCCCGGGGATCAACAATCTTTGGTAAATCTATCAGCCTAATCTCTAAGTTTTGCATAAGGATCAGTACCTAATACGGTCTTTGCTAAACGTTTAGCCTTCTCACGCAAAGCATCAATATCATCGCCCACCTCACCATAGCAAAGTACAACACCCATACGGCGACCTTTGTGAGCCTCTGGTTTACCGAAGATGCGAATGCGAGTGCGGTCCTCCTTCAACGCTTCCTCAAGATTATAATCAAGCAAAGAACGGTCAACAGGTGTACACGCTTCCTTTGGTGAAAGGATAACAGCCGAAGCTCCTGCATGCTCCAAATGGATGCCGGCAATAGGCAACCCCATCACGGCACGGAAATGCAGTTCGAATTCAGAGAGATTGGTAGTATGTCCCAATGTCACCATTCCGGTATCATGCGGACGAGGTGACAGTTCGCTGAAGATAACCTCTCCCTGCTTGGTGAGGAAGAACTCCACGCCCCAGATACCTGCACCTGTCAGGGCTTTTGTCACTTTATCAGCCATCATCTGAGCCTGTTTCAAAGCCTCATCAGAAATCTTATATGGCTGCCATGATTCACGGTAGTCGCCTGATTTCTGTACATGGCCAATAGGAGGGCAGAACAGTGTGGGCCATCCATTTTTCTGAGTGACGGTGAGGAGGGTAAACTCTGAATCGAAGTCGATAAACTCCTCGATAATCACTTCTTTCACATCACCACGACTGCCTTCCATAGCTTCGCGGAAAGCCTGCTCCAGCTCATCATCATTATGCACATAGCTCTGGCCATGACCAGAGGAAGACATCAGCGGTTTTACCACACAAGGGAAACCAATCTCGTCGGCAGCGGCCTTGAACTCATCAAATGACTTAGCGTAGAAATACCTTGCCGTACGCAAACCCAATTCCTTTGATGCCAAATCACGAATAGCACGACGGTTCATTGTGAAGTTGACGGCACGGGCAGAAGGCACCACCTGAATACCCTGTTCCTCGAACTGAAAAAGGCGTTCGGTACGGATAGCCTCAATCTCAGGCACGATGATGTCTGGCTGATGTTTCTTCACCACAGCCTCCAAAGCATCGCCATCAAGCATATTAAATACTTCACGCTCGTCAGCCACCTGCATAGCCGGTGCATTGTCATAACGATCACAAGCGATCACATACTGTCCTGCGCGCATCGCAGCAATCACGAATTCCTTACCCAGTTCTCCTGAGCCTAACAATAATATCTTCTTCATCTTTTATTTATTTAGGAGGATACCATCTTCACTTATTAACGGTTCTCGTACATTTTCTCGTAATATTTCTGATAGTCACCGCTAGTTACATTATCCAGCCATTCCTGGTTGTCAAGATACCAACGAACGGTTTTCTCGATACCTTCCTCAAACTGGAGGGAGGGTTCCCAACCAAGCTCTCGCTGCAGTTTGGAAGAATCAATAGCATAACGCAGGTCATGGCCGGCACGATCGGTTACATATGTAATCAGGTTCATATCTTCTCCCTCCTTGCGTCCGAGAAGACGGTCCACGGTATTGATAAGCACCTTGATGATATCTATATTCTTCCACTCATTAAATCCTCCGATATTATAAGTATCGGCAATCTTTCCTTTGTGGAAAATCAAATCTATAGCACGGGCATGGTCCTCAACATAGAGCCAGTCGCGCACATTCTCGCCCTTACCATAAACAGGCAGAGACTTACGATGACGGATGTTATTTATAAAAAGAGGTATCAGCTTTTCAGGAAACTGATAAGGACCATAGTTATTCGAGCAGTTTGTCACTACCACTGGCATGCCATAGGTGTCATGGAAAGCACGGACAAAATGATCACTTGATGCCTTAGATGCAGAATATGGTGAGTGAGGATTATACTTCGTCGTCTCCAAGAAGAACTTTTCGCCGTAAGCCAAATGATGCTCAGCAGAAGAAGCCGTCGTAGTAAAAGGAGGTTCAACACCCTCAGGATGTGTCAGTTCAAGAGCGCCATACACCTCATCGGTAGAGATATGATAGAAACGCTTGCCCTCATACTTCTCTGGCAGGCTCTCCCAATAGAGTTTTGCAGCCTGAAGAAGTGAGAGAGTACCCATCACGTTAGTACGCGCAAAAGTGAAAGGATCCTTGATAGAACGATCCACATGAGACTCTGCTGCCAGATGGATGATACCATCCACCTTTTTTTCCTGCATCAGTTTGTAGAAAGCATCGAAGTCACAGATATCCATCTTCACAAACTCGTAGTTGGGCTTGTCTTCAATGTCCTTCAGGTTTGCCAGATTGCCAGCATACGTCAACTTGTCGAGGTTGATGATGTGATACTCTGGATACTTGTTCACAAACAGGCGCACCACATGACTTCCTATAAAGCCTGCACCACCGGTAATGACAATGTTCTTCATACTTGATATGTTACTTATTTTTATTCTTTAGTTTGCTGAATAACGTCAGTGCGATATAGACCACAAAACAGATACCATAGGTCTGGGCTGCATCGTTCCAGGTCTTATCAAACCCCACGATATATGATATTAACGTGAGAACAGCGGCAACTATTGTGCCAGTGATAAAATCAATTACATATTCTTTCATCTTCTACGCGGATCTTCAAGGGTTACTACCTCCATATCCTTAAATGCAGAGCCATCGATAGTGAGTCGGACCAACGTGCGTTCCTTGTGCCAACCTTGCAAACCGGCAGCACCAGGATTGATATGAAGCATTTTTAGCGTCGGGTCGTATTTTACTTTCAATATATGTGAGTGACCAGCGACAAACAACTGCGGCGGATTTGTATAGAGTGTACGCATTACCGAGGGATCGTAATTACCGGGATACCCACCTATATGTTTTATAAGCACATCAACATCCTCACACTTAAAGCGATTCAGTTCATGGTACATCAGGCGTAAGTCACCACCATCACAGTTGCCACAAACAGCACGAAACGGGCGAAACTCTGCCAAACGATCGGCCACTTCTATGCTACCTATGTCGCCTGCATGCCATATCTCGTCGCAGGACTCAAAATAATGCAGATACTTGTCGTCCCAGTAGCTGTGCGTATCACTGATGATGCCGATTCTCTTCATTTGCGTGATGGATATTTGGTGATATATATGAGAGGAATTATAGTTTTAGTTTCTTTCTGACAAAATCGGCTATCAAACGGGCTGTTTCCACCGAACCGATAGCACTGGAATCGATGCAGAGGTCATAACTGGCAGCATGCCCCCACTGCTTACCCGTATAATAATTATAGTAGGAGGCGCGACGACTCTCTACATGCTGAATACGCTTGACAGCCTCATCATAGGACACATTCTTTTCATTCATGAATAGTTTTGCCCTTGATTCCAAAGAAGCCGTAACAAAGACATTGACCACATTGTCAAAATCACGCAACACATAATCAGCACAACGTCCTACAAACACACAGGAACTCTCCTGAGCAGCTTTGATGATGGCATCACTCTGAAACTTGAACAAGCTCTCCTGCGAAAAATTGTTCTGATAAAAATTGCTGCCAGCACCCCAATTATTACTGTAAGACAGATGGAAGAAGGAACGAAGGAATCCTTTTCGCTCATCACTCTGCTTAAAGAACTCTTCAGAGAAGCCACTTTCCTTGGCAGCCAAATTCAAAAGTTCACGGTCGTAGTATTTCGCATCAAACTCCTCGGCTAGCAGTTTTCCAATCTCCAAACCACCGGCACAAACCTGACGACCAATGTTAATAATTATCTTTTTGTCCATAAGACTTGAATTTACGAATATGCCACATCAATATAGGGATAGTAAAGGCAAACGCGATAAAGTCGCTAGCAGGCATAGAAAACCACACGCCATCAAGATTCCAGAATAAAGGGAACACATATGCCATAGGCAATAGGAAAATGAGTTGCCGAGACAGAGACAGGAAAATACTGATTTTCACTTTTCCTATACACTGGAAGAAATTGGTAATTACTGCCTGAGAACCTACAACAAAGAACACCAACATATCCAGTTTTACGCCATGGGCTGCCATCTCGAGCAGTACGGGGTCTGAAGTAAATATACGTGCTATCTGACGAGGGAAGAGCATGGATACAGCCCAACCAAAAAGCAAGATAGACGTGGCCACGGCAATTGACATCCACACGCAATGCATCATACGATCATATTTCTGTGCGCCATAGTTATAACCCACGATAGGCTGCATTCCCTGGGTAACACCCATAACAAACATAAAGAACACCATGACCATAGAATTGGCTATAGAATAAGCACCTACAGCCATATCACCGCCATAGCGCACAAACTGATTATTCATAAAAATAACTATGACGCAGGAGGTGCTCTGCATGAGGAAAGGCGACACACCAATAGCAATAATATTACGCACAAGGTCAGTCTTCAGACGATAAATGCCCTGTTTCAGATGAAGCAGTTCACGCTTATCACTAAGTATCCACATCTGCCAGCAAAGTGCAAGAGACTGCGACACTACCGTTGCCAAAGCAGCTCCTCGAATGCCCCAGCGGAACAGCCATACAAAAACCATGACCAGCACGATATTACAACCTACGGTGAATAACGTTGCATACATGGCATGGCGCGGTTTTCCTGCTGCACGCAATACTGCATTCATACCGAAATACATGTGGGTCACCACATTTCCCAAAAGGATAACCTGCATGAACTCACGGGCATAAGGCAATGTAACGTCAGACGCGCCAAAGAAACGAAGAATCGGATCAAGGAATATCAGACTGACTGCCATAAACAGGAAGCCCACAATGGTATTCAGCGTTACCGTATTACCAAGCAGATGCTGAGCAGTAGCATAATCACGCTGACCTAATTTTACACTGATACACGTTGACGCACCCACACCGACGGCTGCACCAAAAGCAGCGCTCAGGTTCATAAAGGGAAAAGTGATACCCAAACCAGCGATAGCCTCAGGGCCTACCACTTGTCCGATAACCGAACGGTCAATGATATTATAAAGCGAACTGGCCACCATAGCCACCATGGCAGGCAAGGCATATTGCCACAACAGTTGCCCAACAGGCTTCTGTCCCAATTCCAGTGCTTTCTGTTTATTATCCATAATTCAAGTTGCAAAGGTAATGTTTTTTTCCGACACAACCAAAACTTACAACAAAGATTTGGTTGTTTCAAAATTTTTATGTAAGTTTGCAACCGATAAGATGACACATCATGAAACAAGCAACATGCCTTTTAATCGTACTCCTATGGAGTTTTACGATGTTTGCAGCAAAAATAAAATATCCGGGGAAAAAGACATTCATCTACCGCTATACGCTCATTGACAAAACGCCAACGGATTTCCAACTGGACCAGCCTTTACAGTTTCTATCCCAGAAAAGTTTGGAAAGACGTCAACGTCAAGGTTTAAGCGTTGACTCCACAGACTTACCCGTATGCAGACAATATATCAGTCAATTACACAGGAAAGGCATTCGTATTATTGGTACAAGCCGATGGCAGAATACAGTAATAGCAAGTTCTTCAGACTCTCTTTTATTAGCCAGTCTTGACACATTGGCTTTCGTCAAGAAGAGCACATGCGTCTTTATCTCGCCCGACTCCATCGAGCTACCTGGAGAGTTCCGCTGGAACGTACACGAGGAATTCAACAGATGGGACTCCGTAAGGAACGACCCGTACGGCATGGCCCGCCAGCAAATAGAAACACTGGAAGGCATCTTTCTGCACGAGATGGGGTTCAGGGGCAAAGGTATGACAATTGCCGTTTTGGACGGAGGTTTCCAGAACTACAAGCGCATCCCTGCATTTAAGAAGACAATTATTCTGGGGACGCATGATTTCATCAAGCTACGAAGCAATAAGAACTACGGGGCTTTCGAGAGCATTGACCATGGCACAAAGGTGCTCTCAGCCATGGCAGCCGATGCGCCAGAAGTCACTATCGGCACTGCACCAGAGGCATCCTATTGGCTATTGCGATGCGAAGACCCACTTACAGAACAGCCGGTAGAAGAGGACTATTGGACAATGGCAGTGGAGATGGCAGACTCATTAGGAGCCGACATCATCAATTCCTCTTTGGGTTACTATGCTTTTGACAACGGACACGGCAATTATCGCCTTCAAGATTTAGACGGACAAACGGCACTGATATCACGTTCTGCTTCTATGTTGGCACAAAAAGGCATGATTCTCTGCAATTCAGCAGGCAACTCAGGCATGGGACAATGGAAGAAAATCAGCGTGCCTGCCGATGCGCACAACATTCTGACGGTCGGTGCTATTGACAGGAACCGCCTATTGGCCGCATTTTCCAGCATAGGTCCCTCACAGGATGGACGTATCAAACCCGACGTAGTGGCACAAGGTGCTCCCACCGTATTACTTTCAGGAAGAGGCACTTTGGTACACGACATGGGAACGTCTTTCTCCACCCCGCTCGTCTGCGGATTGGTGGCATGCCTATGGCAAGCGCTTCCAGAAAAGACTGCATCAGAAATCATGGATATCGTACGGCGCACTGCCAGCCAATATCATGAGCCAACAAATATTTTAGGCTATGGCATCCCCAATTTCCGTCAGGCTTATAATAACAACCGAGCCCATTAAATTCCCGATACTATCATGGATGCTTATTCACTTTTAGAACTCAACAGCATGGTACGCCAATCCATTGAGCATACCATGAACGCAGAATACTGGGTCGAAGCCGAACTATCTGAATGCAGGGAGAACAGAGGGCATTGCTTCATGGAACTCATTCAGAAAGAAGAGCATAGCAATACCCCCATAGCGAGAGCCTCAGCTAAATGCTGGCAAAGCACATGGGGAATGCTAGGTCCATATTTTGAACGAGCCACAGGCCAACCACTCCACGCCGGACTAAAGGTGAGGCTACAGGTTTATCCCCAGTTTCATGAGGCATACGGTTTTTCATGGATTATCACCGACATTGACCCTACCTTTACGCTAGGCGATATGGCACGTCGAAGACAGGAAATTATACGTCAACTCAAGGAGGAAGGCATTTTTGACCTACAGAAAGAGCTAGCACTCCCCTTATTCTGTTTAAATATCGCCGTCATCTCCAGCCAGTCTGCTGCCGGCTATGGAGATTTTGTCAACCAGCTGTCAGACTCGCCTTATAATTTCCATACTCGTTTGTTCCCTGCCATCATGCAAGGAGAACAAGTAGAAGATAGTATTGTCAATGCACTTAATGCCATTTACAATTCCTGCACCGACCAACAGACATCTGTCTTCGATTGTGTCGTTATTATTCGAGGAGGAGGCGCCACGGCAGACTTATCTGGTTTCGACGCTCTGAAATTGGCAGAGAATGTAGCTCAATTCCCGATTCCCATCATCACAGGCATAGGACACGATCGCGATGAATCTATCCTTGACATGGTGAGCAACACACGTGTGAAGACACCTACTGCGGCAGCGCAACTACTAATCTCTCATCTAGACAGTACATCACAACGCATCGACACCTGCGGTGAGCGCATCAACACGTTCTTCTCACTATTAAAGACCCGCGAGGAGGCACGCATCGAAAAAATTTCCTCTTACCTCTCACCACTTATCTCCCACCTCTTGGAGCGCGAACAATATAAGTTGGAAATGCTTGAACAAAGAACAAAAGCACTTGACCCCACTCTTTTGTTGAAGCGTGGCTATAGCATCACGCTACATAATGGACATTTACTCAGAAATGCCGCCGAAGTAGAGTCTGGAACAGAATTAGAAACCCGCCTGGAACAAGGCACAATTATATCTATTGTAAAATGACATACGAAGAATCACTGAAACAACTGGAAGACATTGTCCGACAGATGGAAGCCGGAAACTATAGCATTGACCAACTGGCAGAGAAGCTCAAACTGGCACAACAACTCATCACTGAATGCAAAGAGAAATTATACAAAACAGATTCAGAAATCAAGAAAATTTTAGAAAAAAGATAGAAAAACTTGCAAGTTATAAGAAATATGCCTATCTTTGCACTAAAATCATAAATCAAATAGGAAAATAGGAAAAGATGAAAGACCTAGACTGGAAAAATCTATCCTTCGGCTATAGGCCGACCGATTACAATGTCCGTTGCTATTATCGCGACGGTAAGTGGGGAGAAATCGAAGTATGCTCTGACGAGTATCTGAAACTACACATGGCAGCAACCTGTCTGCATTATGGACAGGAGGCTTTCGAAGGTTTGAAAGCCTACCGTTGTAAAGACGGTAAAGTACGCACATTCCGCGTAAAGGATAACGCAGAACGCCTACAGTCAACTTGTCGCGGTATCATGATGCCAGAGGTTCCCACAGAACTGTTCACAGAGATGGTTAATAAAGTGGTTCGTCTGAATCAGGAGTGGATTCCCACCTACGAAAGCGGTGCAACACTGTATATCCGTCCTCTGCTGATTGGAACTAGTGCACAGGTTGGCGTACATCCCGCAAAAGAGTATTGCTTCCTGATTTTCGTAACCCCCGTAGGTCCATACTTCAAGGGTGGCTTCTCAAGCAATCCATACGTCATCGTTCGTGATTATGACCGCAGTGCTCCTTTAGGTACTGGTAAATATAAGGTAGGTGGAAACTATGCAGCCAGTCTCTTTGCCAACAATCTGGCCCACGAAAAAGGCTATGCTTGCGAGTTCTATCTGGATGCCAAGGAAAAGAAATACATCGACGAGTGCGGCGCTGCCAACTTCTTTGGTATTAAGAACAACACATACGTGACACCAAAGTCAACCTCTATCCTACCCTCTATCACCAACCGTTCACTGATGCAGGTGGCTGAAGACTTAGGCCTGAAGGTTGAGCGTCGCCAGATTCCTGAAGAGGAACTGGAGACTTTCGAAGAAGCTGGTGCATGTGGAACTGCAGCTGTCATCTCACCTATTTCTTATATAGATGATCTGGACACTGGCAAGCGCTATTCTTTTGGCGATCAGCCTGGTCCAATCTCCAAGAAGCTGTATGACACTCTGCGTGGCATCCAGTATGGCGAGATTGAAGATAAGCACGGTTGGACAAATGTAGTCATTGAGTAATAACCATTAAAACAGTCATTATGGAATACAACAATCAAGAAAATACATTTGTACCACAGCCCAACGACTACAAGGTTTGGTCTATAGTAAACTTAGTGGTATCTATCCTCTTTTGCTGTTCATGTACAGGTATTGTCAGTCTTGTGCTGTCAATCATCGCCCTTATGAAATCAAATGACGTCAACAAATACAACATGATGGGCGAATCATCTGCCATATTAGCACAGGATGCCTCTAAGACAGCTAAGACGCTGAATATCATCAGCTCTATACTGTTAGCAGTTGGCTTTATCATAAGCATTATTTACATGCTTATTTATGGCATAACAGGCATTGCCGAGGCCATGCAGCATTAAATATAATGACCATCAAAAAAGGATTGCCTTTAATACTAGGTATAGCAGCGACAGTAGTCGTGCTGACGCTGCTTTACCTTTTCAATCCAGTTGAAACGGAATACGCTCCAAAATGCATTTTCCACGCAGTAACGGGATTGAGCTGTCCAGGATGTGGTATGCAAAGATTCCTGCATGCTTTTATGCACGGTAACTTCCTTGAGGCAATACAATACAATTACATGCTAATTGTTCTCATTCCTTATTTATTATTATTCGGAATAGAGAGATTTATTCTCATAGGCGAAAGAAAAAAACGCTGGAACAGCATTATCGAAGGGCGTATTATTACAACTATCATGATAATTCTTGCGCCAAGTTGGTTTATTATTAGAAACATATTACATATCTAATTCATTTTTTATTAACCCTTAAAAATAATTGCTCTATGACAAAAGAACAGATTGACCAGTTAATTGACATGAATTGTGACAAGTTAGCACCAGAATTCATTCCTCAGATTCGCGAACGTTTGGAGAATGTCGATGAAGGTGTGGCTCAGGCTGCATTTTCTAATCTGAAAGGTAGCACCTTGATGACATTTATAGCATGGTTCTTGGGAGGTTTTGGCATTGATCGCTTCATGCTTGGTGACACAGGTTTAGGCATTGCAAAGCTCTGCACATGTGGCGGTTGCGGTATTTGGACTATTATTGATATTTTCACCGCAGGCAGTCGTACAAGAAAGTACAATGCTCAGAAGGTTCTATCATCAATCTAATTATTTATCCAAGGGTAACATTACCCTTGGATAAATTTTAACTTTTTGATCATGGAATTAAGAGACGCAGAGCAAATCATCTTATTGTATTCTTCAAAACTATCTCCAGAATACATCCCCATAATAAAAGGAAAGCTTCTTGAACTAGATCGTTCTACTGCAATCACAGCTTTTTGTGATTTAAAAGACCCGCAAACAGCATTAATTATCTCTATTTGCGAGTTTTTCATCCAGATTCATGGTATTAGCCGTTTCTACATTGGTGATATTGGTTTAGGTATAGCAAAACTAATTACCTGTGGCGGTTGCGATATCTGGTGGTTCATTGATCTCTTTCTGATTACTGACGCGACCCGTAGCAGAAATACTCAAAAAGTGATGCGATTCCTTGGTATTTGACTTGACACGTAAGGACGCCTCTCATGCATATAGCATCAGAGGCGTCCTTGCATATTTTCCATATTCTAGAATGATACGACATTCCGTGGATTGCCATTTATGAAACACCGCACATTATCAATTGCCACTTGCAATAAGCGAATACGAGCTTCTTTCGTTGCCCATGCGATATGAGGTGTGATATATGCATTGGGGCATTTAAAAAGCGGATTGTCAATTCTAGGAGGTTCATTTGTAAGCACATCTGCACAAAAAGCAGCTAAGCGTCTGTTTTGAAGGGCATTTGCCACAGCCTCATCGTCAACTAACTGGCCTCGACCGGTATTTATAATAACAGCAGAACTTTTCATCCTACTGAGTGTCTCAACATTAATGAAATGACGCGTATTGTCTGTCAGAGGACAATGCAAGGACAGAACATCAGAGGTGGTCAACAATGCATTGAGATCAACTTTCTCAACTCCGCCAGGCAAATCTGCTTGGGACTTACTGGTCAACGCCTGCACCTTCATACCAAAGGCAAGTGCTATCTGAGCCACACGCATGCCAATATTTCCCAAACCCACAATACCGAAAGTCTTATCAGCCAATTCTGTCAGTTCCGTGTCCCAATAACAGAAATCGGGATTACTACTCCATCGGCCATTGCGGTTCAGAAGAGCATAATGCTCAGTACGGTTGGTCACAGTAAGCAAATGAGCGAATACCATCTGAGCAACGCTCCACGTACTATAAGCAGGAACGTTGGTCACGACAATACCACGTTCACGAGCAGCCTCAACATCTACCACATTATAACCAGTAGCCAAGACGCCTACATATTTTAAAAGTGGCAACTGTGCTATCACATCTTTATTGATGACGACCTTATTAGTAAGCACTATTTCTGCATCTTTCGCCCGCTCTACAGTCTGTTCTGGCGCCGTACGATCATAGACCGTCAAAGTGCCCAAATTCTCAAGGCCCAGCCAGGACAAATCTCCTGGCTGGGCCGAGTAACCATCTAAGATGACTATTTTCATTGCCACTTATTCCTCGGGACTAAAGTCTTCTTTACTAACACCGCAAACAGGACAGGTCCAATCGTCTGGCAGGTCTTCAAATGCTGTACCAGCGGGAATACCGCTATCAGGATCACCTACTGCAGGGTCATACACATAACCGCATACATTACAAACATACTTTTTCATAGTTGGTTCGTTTTTTAGTTAGACATCTATTATCTCAGTTGCAAATGTAGTAAAAAAACGGTAATATATAGCATATCAACAAATTATTTTAATAAAAAAATCAAAAAACGAGGTAATAATTAGTAGAAAATAGGTAACTTTGCGCAAAAATAAACATATGAGTAAAGGAAAATTGGCTAAATTTGCCGACATGGAAACATACGAGAACGTCTTTCAATACCCTTATTCGGTAGTAAGCGACGTACCGTTTACCATGTGCGGACATTGGCGCGAACAATATTTTAAGAATAATAACCCTATCGTACTAGAACTAGGATGCGGTAAGGGAGAATATACTGTAGGACTGGCAAAGCGCTATCCACAGATGAACTTCATCGGTGTAGACATCAAAGGAGCACGCATGTGGACAGGCGCCACACAGGCCACACAAGAGGGATTGAAGAACGTGGCTTTTCTACGCACCAACATCGAGATTATCGATCGTTTTTTTGCACCTAACGAGGTACAGGAGATTTGGCTTACATTCAGTGACCCGCAGATGAAAAACCCACGGAAACGCCTTAGTAGCACATATTTCATGGAGCGCTATCGTCGTTTCTTAACAGACAATGGTATTATTCATTTAAAGACAGATTCCAATTTTCTGGCTACATATACAAACTATATGGTAGACCATAATCATCTGCCCGTAGACCTAAGGACAGACGACCTCTATAAGCAAGAAGAAAAAGCCTTTGCCGAGGCTGCCTCTATTCAGACCTACTATGAGTCCATGTGGTTGGCACGAGGACTTAACATCAAATATCTAAAATTTCATCTACCGCATGAAGGTGTGCTAGAAGAGCCAAACGTAGAAATAGAACTGGACGATTATCGTAGTTATCACCGTTCGAAACGCAGTTCACTCGAGACGGCAAAATAAAGACAATCACATGAAACGATTTCTGATAAGCTTACTATTGGTGGCCTGCCAATTATCATATTGCGCAGCTCAACAGCTTACTGTAAGAGTTGATTCTGTAGGACAACTATCTGGTAAACTGACGGATGACATACGCTTTTCCATGTCTGAGCTAAAGGTTTGTGGTCCACTTAACAGCAATGATTTCAGACTGTTACAGACTATTGCCGGACGTGGTGTAAAACCAAAACGCGCCAGTAATCATCATCTTCAGGTGCTCGACCTCTCTGAGGCTTTCATCCCCGAGTCTAAAGGTGCGATTCGTATGCATGCTGGCGTATTACCCTCAGCATTGTTCCTAAACTGTATAGATTTGGAACGTGTCATTCTGCCTGCTTCGTTAGTAGAAATTGGTCGCAGTTGTTTCAGCGGATGCATCAATCTGAAAGCCATAGATTTGCCAGAAACTCTGAAATCGATTGGAGAGTATGCTTTCAGTGGTTGCACAAACTTGACAGACATTACGATTCCGACAAGTCTTGAGTCAATTCAAGGACACGCTTTCGACGGTTGCGCCTCACTTAACTGCGTAGATATTCCAGAGCTTGTAAACACTATTGGTGCATTTGCATTTAACAACTGTAAGTCTTTGGAAACCATAATCTTTGAAGGACAGGTAAAACGTATCAACAACAACATATTCTCAGGTTGTGAACATCTAAAGAGCATTTCTCTGCCACAATCTGTGACTTATATTGGCAGCGAAGCATTTAAAGGGTGTATAGCCATGGAAACAGCAGAACTACCAGATGTACTTTCCGATATTAGTACCAACGCTTTTGAAGATTGCAAAAGTTTGCGCAATATTCAACTCAGTACAGTCACAAACATCGGCAGTGAAGCATTCAAAGGATGCAGTAGTCTTGAGCATATTAAAGTTGACAATCTAAAACGATTGGGACTGGGTGCTTTTCAATACTGCCAAAACCTAAAAGATGTTGATATAGATGGTAACTTGTCAGCCATAAACGCTGAATCATTTGCTGGCTGTACAAGTCTTTTGACTGTGGCACTACCTGATGGTATACGAAGTATCGGCAAGCGGGCTTTTGCCGATTGTAAGTCAATTGAAGTTATCAAATTGCCTACATCTTTGGGAAAGATTGATGATGAAGTATTCTATAGTTGTTCGAGTCTGAAGAATATCAATATTCCTAAACTCACTAAAAGAATGGGCCAAGGAGTCTTTGACAATTGCATATCGCTGGACAGCGTCAATATTGAGGGATTTATAGAAAAATTGGATGACAGAGTTTTTCGCAACTGTCACTCTTTACAGGTGATACAACTCCCAGTATCAATCAAAAGTGTTGGTGAGAATGCCTTTGAGCAATGCAGTTCACTCTACGCAATCGACCTACCCATCTCTTGCTCTAAGATTGAAGATTATGCGTTCGAAAAGTGTTCGTCACTTACCACAATGATTATCCCTGCCGCATGCACAGAGATTGGTACAGCGGCTTTCCGTGAGTGCAGCGGATTAATACGTATTGAATTCCCTGCTGCTTTGAAGAAAATAGGTGGTAATGCTTTTGCAAAATGTGTCTCACTACGTGACATAGCATTCAGTTCACCTATTCCGCCTTCTATCAGCAGTAGTTCGTTCAGAAATGTTGTAACGGCGACTTGTGTTGTTTCCGTGCCACGAGGTTCCAGAAGAAACTATGCAGAGGACAAGACATGGAAGAAAATGGCAAAAATCATAGAACAATAAACAGTAAACATATTATATAATGACATTATATCCAAAACTAATTATGGATGCCCTTGCTACGGTAACGTACGCAGGTACAAAGAAAAACTTAGTAGAAAGCGAGATGGTGGTCGACACCCCATCTATCAACGGACGAAAAGTAAAGGTCATCCTGGAATTCTCACGTGACACAGACCCATTTCTTAAATCCACTATAAAAGCAGCTGAGGCCGCCATCAAATACCATTGCGGTCAGGATGTCGAGGTGACTATCGAAACAGAATTCAAGTCAAAGCCTCGTCCTGAAGTAGATAAACTACTTCCCCAAGTAAAAAATATCATAGCCGTAAGCAGCGGTAAGGGCGGCGTAGGCAAAAGTACCGTCTCTGCTAATCTTGCAATAGCTTTAGCTCGTCTGGGCTACAAGGTTGGATTATTGGATACAGATATCTTCGGCCCATCGATGCCCAAGATGTTCCATGTAGAAGATGCGCGTCCATATGCAGTTAACAAAGACGGACGTGACCTTATTGAACCTATTGAACAATATGGTGTCAAACTGCTTAGTATCGGATTCTTTGTGAATTCTGACACAGCAACGCTTTGGCGCGGTGGTATGGCAACCAATGCTTTGAAACAACTCATTGCTGATGCCGACTGGGGCGAACTGGACTATTTTATCCTAGATACACCTCCTGGCACTAGCGATATTCACTTAACATTACTACAAACACTCAGTATCACAGGTGCAGTCATAGTATCTACCCCACAACAAGTAGCATTGGCAGATGCCCGTAAAGGTATTGACATGTATCGGAACGAGAAAGTCAATGTACCCATCCTTGGCCTTATTGAAAACATGGCTTGGTTTACACCAGCCGAACTGCCAGAAAACAAATACTACATCTTCGGCAAGGAAGGTTGTAAGCAACTGGCACAAGAGATGGACGTACCACTATTGGCGCAAATACCACTCGTACAAAGTATTTGTGAGAGCGGTGACGAAGGAACTCCTGCTGCTACAAAGATAGACACCATAACGGGTCAAGCATTCCTCAATTTAGCGCAGGCCGTAGTCACGGTGGTAAACCGCCGAAACAAGGATCTCCCCAAGACAAAGATTGTAAAAGTATAATAAAAAGAAACAGGTCATATCTCTATTGAAAAATGACCTGTTTCTTTTTTTATATTGTCATGATTATCTCAGTTCTTTCAGATTCCATTTCGAGTTATCTGAACTAAAGTCCCACTCCGCCAATGTAGGTGTTGAGTCAGCAATGCTATAAAGACAGAGTTTCTTGTTTACGCCCGTCTCACCAGGAATACGCTTAGGCATAATACGGAAAGTACCATCAACTGCTTGCTCGATACGCCAAAGTTGCTCATCTGCACCAGTAAAAGTAGGAACAGTACCAACTTCTTTATTAGCTGTAGCACAAAGCGCACGGTCAGTTCCTGCAATGGTAATCTTGAAATAAGGATTACTCAGATAGCCTCCAGCCTCGTTGACAGGAGTAATAGTCCAAAGCTGATGAGGACGGAACATATAGTCACCACAACGTACGGCGATATCACCCTCGGGCCAAGTACCCTTCACCTGCTCCAATGATTGATTAGCAATAGGCTGTGGAGGTGTTGCGTCGGCCTGTGGACGACCGAATCCGCCACGACGTGCAACATTCATACGAACGAAGTCTACAGCGAGTTCCAAAGAATAACCACGTCTCTCAGACTCAATCTCGAACGTACCACCCTTGAAATGGTCGCCGGCATAGGGCCAGTCGTTTTTCCATAACAAAGGACGGATAGCCAAAACGCTACTACCACCTTGATCAAAGTCGGCCTCCCAGTGGAATGATGTCACTTCAATACCCTCGTCAATGATTGTACGTCCGAAGTGTCCGGCACCTGTCTTACGATCACCAGCAGCAACAACCATCTTACCACCACCATGATACATGTCGCGTCCTACATTATCAAGATATGGACCTTCTACACTACGCGAGCGTCCCACCACTATATTATAAGTAGAGTTCACGCCATCACAACAAGTACCATGAGTACCCAACAGGTAGTACCAGCCATTGCGATAGATAAGATCAGTAGCCTCGCAATCGATAGCGATATCCTTCTCCTTGTTACCCTTTACACGGAAACCGGTCTTAGGATCCAGCTCAATCAGGCGGATAGTACCGAAGTAAGTACCATAGCTCACCCACAAACGACCTGTTGTAGGGTCAAGCAGAACACCTGGGTCGATGGCGTCCTGATCCTCCATACCGTCGGAAGCACAGACCTCCACTGCGGTGCTCCATTTGAAATCAGGTGACTTAGGATCAAGTGTCTTATTCCACATAGTAAGAATACGGCCACTATGTCCACCACCCAGTCCACCACCTGTAGCACCGTAGATACACAGATAGCGATCACCTATCTTTATCATGTCGGGGGCAGCACCGCCACCAGGACGCTCAGCGCCACTATGCCAAGACCAGCCATCATCAGAGATAATGCCTCCACCTCCAGTACCAAAGGTATAATATTTTCCATCACACTCTGCAAGTGTCGAAGGGTCATGAATATATGGTTGTCCAATTTGTGCATTTGCTGCAGTTGCGATAGCCAGTGCAGCCAGAATTGTATGTAAACGTTGCATAATTATTTACTGTTAATAATTGAATAATTTGTTACAGGATTACCTTTCTCGTCAATAAAGCGTACACAGAAGTCGCTCATGCCAGGACCATTAATGATGGCACCACGCAAAACATTACGACCTTTTTTCAAGGTCAAGCGATGAGACACCGCATCGTCCTTCACCATACGACGGTCGCCAGAAAGCAGAAGTACCTCTTCACCATTGAGCCACCACATTGAAGCGGAGTTAGAACCAACTGCTAAACGCACATTCTCAATATCCTCAGGACAGTCGATAATGGTCACACCCCAAAAAAGCACGCCATAAACCTTCTCGCCCCATTTCTCGGCAAAGCGAAACAACTTCACGTTGAAGTTCTCGCTATCCAATGCATGCCAAGTCAGCGTCTGCTTCACTGTCTTCACCTTAGGTCCCTCGGGCAGCTGCTGTGCACCACGGCCAAACCCTGCAGGAGCCTGCTCCTGCTGAAATACAGCCTTTACCTTCTGACCATCCCTAGGCAGAATGGTCTGCTGACCTTTGAAATATTCACGATTGAAATGCTCACGCAAATAGGTATCTGTAAACACAGTGTTACCACTATTCGGCTTATCAATAGGCTCTAAGAGTGTCCAACGACGTATGAAACCCTCGCTATCAGGCTTAGCTGGTGTTGATGTAGCTGGTGAGAAATACTTCGGACGATTCTTGAACAAAATCCAGTCAACAGAAAGTTCACCCTTACCCTCATTAGTGATAACAAGATCTGTGACTCCCTTTGGTGTGTACGCCAACGTAGTAGTCTGAGTGAGCCACTGATTTCTCTGATCACGACGGAAGCGAGCCATCATTGGGTTGGCAGCAGCCCCCGGAGTGGGTTCTGGTGGGCGAACAGCCAATTTGATGCGAGCAATAACCTTACCTGTAGCGCTCTTCTCACGGATACAAAACTCTGTATCATCACTTGCTTTCACACTTATCTGCAGATAGCCGTCGGTCAGACAATCGAAGTCCACATCAGCATATCTCATCCAACCTTTTGAAGGAATAGTTGCATAATCACCACTGAAAGCAATTGTTGTATCCACATGAGCAGTGGTTACGCCCGGAGAAGCATTACTGTAACGGTCTATCTCAATCTTCTCTGTAGCCTTGTTGATACCAACACCTCGCATCGTAGGTTTTACTTCCTGAATGGTACCATCCGCATTGAAATATAGCTTCTCAATCTGTACAGAACGACGTTTGTCATCACTCGATGAGAAGAAATTATGGTGATAGAACAGATACCATTGTCCTTTGTAGTTCACGATACTATGATGGTTAGTCCAACAACCATTGGCATGCTCTGCCATAATCAACCCCTTATATTCGTAAGGGCCCATAGGGTTCTTACTCATGGCATAGCCTAGAACCTCGGTATTCTCTCTTACATAAGGATAGGTCAGATAATAGTTACCATTATACTCAAAGGCAAAGGGGCCTTCAGCTTGCCGATTAGGCAAATCTTTCAAGCAACTTACACCAACCATTTCCATCTCGCGGTTACCCCACTTCACAATCTCCTTAGGATTATCGTCAGCCAATTCTTTCATATTTGGCTTCAGTTTGGCACAACGTCCATTCCCCCAAAAGATATATGCATTACCATCGGAAGCCTGAAGAACACACGGGTCTATACCATTGATACCCTTGATAGGTTCTGGTTCTGGGATGAACGGTCCCTCAGGGCTATCGGCGACAGCTACTCCCACGGCAAAGCCGCCACGTCCGGCAGCAGGAGCAGATGGAAAATAGAAATAATACTTTCCGTTTTTCTCTACACAATCAGGAGCCCACATAGAATAAGAATCCTTTCTTACCCATGGCACCTTATTCTGAGTCACAATCACCCCATGATCAGTCCAGTCAGTCAGATTCTCTGATGAGAAAACATGATAGTCCTCCATACAGAACCAATCCTGACGTTGTCCTGCTGGTGGCAGAATGTCATGAGACGGATAGAGATAAACTTTGCCGTTAAAAACTCGAGCTGTAGGATCAGCCGTAAACTGGTCACGAATAACCGGATTTTGAGCCGCTGTAATTAATGGTACAGCCAGCGTCAAAATAGTTAAGGTCTTCTTCATATTGTTTAATTAAAGGTAGATGTTTATAATATCGAATGCAAATATAACAAAAAAGATGAATATGTCCAACGCCCACATAGGGAGATTTCCCAATTGTAACATACAAAAAAGTCTATGCAACAAAAACATAAGTAAAAATCAAGATTGTATAGTAATTTTGTAGCAAATTTCTAAAACTATAAGAAAATGATGAAACGGAAGACTCTCATTGTGACATTGCTCACAGTCAGCCTAGGTATGCAGGCTCAGGTGCTACCTTACCAAAACCCATCCCTTAATGCCAAAGAACGAGCCAAAGATCTTTGTTCACGACTGACACTTGAGGAGAAGGCGAAACTGATGCTTGACGAAAGTCCCGCAATTCCCCGATTGG
This sequence comes from uncultured Prevotella sp., assembly GCA_946614175.1. Lineage (GTDB taxonomy): Bacteria > Bacteroidota > Bacteroidia > Bacteroidales > Bacteroidaceae > Prevotella. Next base: position 24,112 of record CAMOGP010000011.1, read on the forward strand.
GTATTAAGAAATTTTACTGGTGGAGTGAAGCCTTGCATGGTGCTGCCAACATGGGTAACGTTACAGTATTCCCAGAGCCAATCGCTATGGCTGCGTCCTGGAACCCCAATATGGTGTATAGAGTATTTGATGTGGCAAGTACAGAGTTTCGCGCACAGTACAACCACCGTATGCATGAGTTGAAAGGTGAGGACGAAAAATTCCACAGTCTGTCTGTTTGGACACCCAACGTCAATATTTTCCGTGATCCACGTTGGGGACGCGGACAAGAGACCTATGGTGAAGACCCCTATTTAACATCAGTCATGGGTGTACAGGTTGTTAAGGGGCTACAAGGCCCCGAGAATGCCAAATATCGTAAATTATGGGCATGCGCCAAGCATTATGCCGTTCATAGTGGTCCGGAATACACCCGCCACACAGCCAATCTGACAAATGTATCTCCACGCGATATGTGGGAGACCTACATGCCTGCTTTCAAGACATTGGTTCAGGATGCTAAAGTGCGTGAGGTGATGTGTGCCTATCAGCGTTTGGATGATGATCCCTGCTGCGGCAGCCAGCGACTATTACAACAGATTCTTCGCGACGAGTGGGGTTTTGAGTATCTGGTAGTGAGTGACTGTGGTGCAGTGAGCGATTTCTATGAATCGCATAAGTCATCAAGCGATGCCACACATGCTTCTGCCAAAGCCACAATCGCCGGTACTGACGTAGAGTGTGGCTACGGCTATGCTTACAAAAGCATCCCTGAGGCCGTAAAACGTGGATTTATGACAGAGGCTGAGGTTGATAAGCACGTTATCCGCCTGCTAGAGGGGCGTTTCGATTTAGGTGAGATGGACGATCCATCACTAGTAGAGTGGTCAAAGATTCCCTATTCAGCTATGTCAACAAAGGAGTCCGCCAACTTGTCTTTACAGATGGCTAGACAAAGTATTGTTCTTCTTCAGAATAAGAACAATGTACTGCCTTTACAAAAAGGAAAGGAAAAGATTGCAGTCATTGGCCCCAATGCCGACAACACCCCAATGATGTGGGGTAACTATAATGGTCAACCCAACCATACGATTACGATTCTTGATGGCATCAAGGCCAAGCAGAAGAAACTGTACTATGTCCCTGCTTGTGATTTAACTTATGATAAAGTGCAAGAAAGTCTTTTGGGCTCGCAGTGCTCGTTCGAGGGTAAAAAGGGTATGAAGGGGACATTCTGGAACAATCGCAATATGGAAGGAAAATATGTTACTACCCAATACTATACCCAGCCCCTCGCTGTGACCACATTTGGTATGCACAACTTTGCACCAGGCGTACAACTCGAGGATTTCTCTGCTAAATACGAGACAGTCTTCACTCCCACTGAGGCTGGCGAATATGTAATAAACGTAGATGGATGTGGTCAGTTTGAACTCTATCTCGATGGCAAGCGCCAGTTCCATCATCGTATCTGGCGCACCACTCCAAATCATATTGTTATCAATGCCGAAAAGGGCAAGAGCTATAATATCGAGGTGCGTTTCTCGCACGTACCTACTTATAATGCCAACCTGGCCATTAATATCGCCAAGGAATATCCTATTGACTATCAGACTATCATCAATCAGCTAAAGGGAATTAATAAGGTAATCTTCGTGGGAGGTATTTCACCAGCTTTAGAAGGTGAGGAGATGCCCGTGGATATTGATGGCTTTAAGGGTGGAGACCGTACCCATATTGAGTTGCCAAAAGTACAGCGCGATTTCCTCAAAGCCTTGAAGGATGCTGGCAAGACCATTATCTTCGTTAACTGCTCAGGCTCTTGCATCGCGCTGGAACCTGAAACTAAGACCTGTGACGCAATCGTACAAGCCTGGTATCCAGGTCAGGAAGGTGGCACTGCTGTGGCTGATGTTCTATTTGGTGACTACAACCCTAGTGGAAAGCTGCCTATCACGTTCTATAAGAACAGCAACCAATTGCCCGATTATGAGGACTACTCGATGAAAGGACGCACCTATCGCTACTTTAGCGATGCCCTCTTCCCATTCGGCTATGGACTCAGTTACACAAACTTTGAAATCACAAAGGTTGGAGTTGAGAAGAATGGTGCTAACCCAACTGACTGGACATTGACAGCAGAAGTAGCCAATACCGGCAAACGCGATGGTGCAGAAGTCGTACAGGTTTACATCCGCGATCTTCAAGATGCCGAAGGACCATTAAAAACGCTTCGTGGCTTTGAGCGCATCAACGTGAAAGCAGGCCAAAATGCAACTGTTACGATAAAACTCAACAAGCAGTCGTTTGAGTTCTGGGATGCAGAGTCAAACACCATGCGTGTAAAACCTGGTAAGTACGAGATTCTTGTTGGCACCAGTTCTGATGAGAAGAACGCGAGAGAATTAATGATAACAATACAATAACAAAGGAGATGATGATTAAGAAATTATTAGTACTGTGCGTGGCAATGGCCACTTTTACGGTAACACAGGCCACTGAGCGATTCGTGAAGTTCACCCCCGTAGAGGGTGCCCTACCTCTCAGTAACGCCTCTATCAGCTATAGCGCTGACGAATACGAAGGCGTAAAGATTGCCATCAACAACCTGAAGACAGATATCGAAAAGGTGCTGGGTAAGACTCCCAACCTTTTAGAGGGGGCAGGAAAGGGCAACATTCTGATTGGTACACTTGGAAAGAATAAGGATATCGACAAGTTGAAACTTGCCAATCTGAAAGGCAAACGCGAAAAATATATTATCACCACCGTGGGCAACCAACTGGTCATTGCCGGTAGTGATCGTCGCGGTACCATCTATGGTATCTATGAGTTGAGCCAGCAGTTAGGTGTATCACCTTGGTACTATTGGGCAGATGTACCCATCACCAAACGTGACGAAGCCTATATAATAAAAGGTACGTATACCGATGGTGAACCTGCAGTAGAGTTTCGAGGCATCTTCCTCAATGACGAGGCTCCCTGTCTGACCTCATGGGTGAAAAACACCTTCGGTACAGACTATGGCGACCACCGTTTCTATGAGAAGGTCTTTGAACTCATCCTGCGTCTGAAAGGTAATATGATGTGGCCTGCTATGTGGGGCTGGGCTTTCTATGCCGACGATCCTGAGAATGGCAAACTGGCCGACCGTATGGGTGTGATGATGGGCACCTCTCACCATGAGCCTATGGCACGCAACCATCAGGAATATGCACGTAATCGTGGAAAATGGGGAGCATGGAACTATCAGACTAATCAGGAGAAACTGGATCAGTTCTTCCGCGAGGGAATCCAACGCATGAAAGGTACTGAGGATATTGTGACCATTGGTATGCGTGGCGATGGCGATGAGGCCATGAGTGACAAGGCTGATACAAAATTGATGGAGCGTATCATCAACAACCAACGACAAATTATCAAGGAGGTAACAGGAAAACCTGCAGAGAAGACCACACAGGTGTGGGCATTATATAAAGAGGTACAAGACTATTATGATGCTGGTCTGCGCGTACCCGATGACGTCATGATCCTTATCAGCGATGACAACTGGGGTGATATCCGCCGTGTACCAGTAAACGATAAAGAACGCAGCCGCAAGGGCGGCTGGGGCATATACTACCACGTAGACTATGTTGGAGCCCCCCGCAACTCCAAATGGATTAACGTGACCCAGACACAACAGATGTTTGAACAACTCTCGCTGGCCTATGACCACGGTATCCAACGTATGTGGATTCTGAATGTAGGCGACTTGAAGCCTATGGAGTATCCCATCCAGTTGTTTATGGATATGGCTTGGAATCCCAAAGAATACAATCTACAAAACGTGACCGACCATACCACAAAGTTCTTCCGTAGATCATTGGGATGTGAGGTAGCCAAAGAAGCTGCCGATATCTATAACCAAAACTGTCAGTATATGGCACGCGTGACACCTGAGATGTTAGATGCTCGTACCTATAATATCGAGACAGGTGAATGGAAACAAGTAGCCGACGAATATCAGCGTCTGGAGACACGAGCTCTCCGTCTCTTTACAGAGATACCCCAGGAAAAACACGATGCCTATCGCCAGCTGATTCTTTTCCCCGTTCAAGCAATGGCCAACCTCTATGACATGTACTATGCACAGGCCATGAATCTATACCTAGCAGAACGAAATAGTCCCGATGCCAACAAATGGGCGAAGCATGTTGCCGACTGTTTCAAGCGTGACTCCTTGCTCTGTGCCAATTATAATAAGGTGATGAGCCAAGGTAAATGGGATGGTATGATGACGCAGAAACATATTGGATATCGCTCCTGGAACGATAATTTTCGTCGTGA
>CAMOGP010000012.1 GCA_946614175.1 uncultured Prevotella sp.
AATATTTGGCCCCACATCTGTGATAGGCTCAGGTCCGAAGCAGAGCGTGGGGTCATAATTTTTTTCTGCTGAGTGCTGAATGAAGAGTAGGGCAGGAGACACAGGCACAGCAGGGTATTGCTTTTTAACAAGAGCCGCATACAGAAATGTCTGCAAATAATAGTCGCTGTGGTTTGACAGACTCTCCTGCTTGAATATTGCATCCACATCAGCAAGATGACCAATTTGTCTACCCCCCGTCTTGTAGTCAATCACACGGATACGCTCTATACCGTCCTTCTCGATGCGATCCAGACGGTCTATGCGTCCGCCGATGACGGTATTGATATGCGGCGTCAGAAACGCGTCACGCACATCAGTCTCAAGACCGATAATGCTAAACGGAGCCAGTTCCTGGTCTATCTGTAGCAGTTGGCGCAGATAATGGATGAGCACCTGGCGATTGATAATCTGCAATCCGTTGAGCTTCTTAGGATCAAGCGTACTCATCTTCAGTTCCTTCTGTATGGCTTCGTCGATGACCCGTTCTATCTCGCTATCGTTTTTCAGTAACTCCTCGATGTCCAACTTCAGTATCTGATGACTTCTGGATAAAATCCGTTCGTAAATACGCTGCGACGCCTCGTGGAAGATATTTCCGAAGACCCGATTGTCTATTGTATCCTCCATATCTTCGTCAGGCTCCAACAATCCGCACTCATACTTATAATAATAGCGTAGCGGGCAGCGTATGTAAGTGTTAATAGCCGTAGGCGTGAGAAATCTCAACCGTTTCTTCTGTTCCACTTTAATCACAGGTGGATTGTTGCGCACGATGGCAGCAGGCGTCTGGATGGCGTTGAAATGTATCTGATGCTGGTTGTCCTCCACCATCATCTGCAACATGAAGCGCGACATCTCGCCAGCCTTGCCGTCGGTCGTGCTGTTGTTATACAGTATCGTGATATCCGACGCACGCTGCAGCAGCCGGTGGAAATAATAGCTGTAGATAGCCACCTTGTGGTCGATGGTCGTCATACCGTTGGCATCACGGATGGTATAGGGGATAAACGACGTATCGTTGACACCACGGGGCATGTTGCCCTCGTTGCACGACAGGAGCAGCACATGCTCGAAGTCCAGGTTACGCGTCTCGAGCACGCCCATAATCTGGATACCCTCTATAGGTTCGCCGTGGAAGGGCACGCTGGTCGACTGTATCAGCTGGTTCATCAGTCGTTGCAGGGTGTTGTCGTCTACGGTGAGGTCCCCGCTCTCCACCAGCGCCTGCAACCTGTTCAGCAATGTGTAGCAGCGGAACAGGCACTCCTGGAACAGCGGGTCGTCATCATGGATGCAGCGGGCTATATGCTGGATGATGGTACGCATCCATTCCAGCAGGGCCGTCTTCTCCTCCAGCAAGCCGCGCACGTCGTCCTCGTCCAGTTGTGCCATATAGGGATGACGCAGTACGGCATCCAGATAGCGCTTGCGGAAATAGTTGCGCTGCGGGTCGTAACCCAGCAGACGCAGTTCGCAGAGCAGGGTGATGAGCGAAGCCACAGGCGATTGTGCCAGCGGATATCCGGTGGTGATGTTCACCTTCTCCACCTCGTCCGGAATACAATGGACCACAGCCGGCAGCAGCGCCTCGTTGCACAGCACCACCGCCGTCTTGCTGCCAGCCTCTATGCGTCCGTTCCCGCGCAACCACTGACTGACGTACCGTGCCTGCGCATTCTCCGTGGTCGATGAGACATAGTGAATCTCTTTGGCTTTGGCATATTGGTTATAGATGGCATCATCCTCCACGTCAAACTCATTGGGGAAGTCGGCCATCAGTCGCTTGATATAGAACCCCGACTCATTATCGTGCATGTACGACCTGTCAAAATCCCAGTAGAAATGGGCCTTTCCCTGCTCCTGCAGATACCTGAACACACATTGTTCTACGGGCTGCACCAGGTTGAAGCCCACAAACAGGTAGGTCTCGTAGGTGGTGGCCGACGGATGCAGGTTCTCGGCAACCTGCCTGTACAGGGCACCCTCGTAAGCCAGTCCCTGCTTCGCCAGACGCTCGTTGAAATCATGATAGATAGCCCCTATCTTCGACCAGATATTCAGGAACCGCTGCTTCAGGATGGTGTCCTGGTCGTCCGAGAAATTCCTGAAGAACCGTTTGATAGCCTCACGCTGTTCGTCGGTGAGGTGACTCACGTCGTCGTACTCGTGGATATCGCGCAGATTGGCAAACACCTTGTCGGCATTCGCCATATTCTTGTCCAGGTCGTCGAAATCGGCCAGCAGCAGTTGTCCCCAACTGTAGAAATGATCCAGCGACTCGTTGGACCCGGTGATGGTGACAAACGACTTGTACAGGTCGCACACCAGTTTGATGGGGTCGGCCACCGTCAGTTTCCCGTACTCACGAAACAAGTCGCTGATGGTCATGTAGGCCGGACTCCATATGGGCTTGTCCGACAGCCTTGCCAGCTGACTGTTCAGGAATAGCGACGCACGCTTGTTGGGGAATACCACGGCGACGCGCGACAGGTCGCTGCCGTATTTCCGTAATATATCCTCTGCTATATATTCTAAGAAAGTACTCATTTCACCTCGATAATTTGATTGCTGTAAACAAACCACAGATAGCCCGTCACGTTCTGGTGACCCATCTGCCTGAGCAGGTCCATGTATTCACGCACCTGTTCCTGATACTCCTCTCGCGGATGACCGAACTTAAAGTCGATGACCACCGTCCTGTCGCCATTAGTCATCACACGGTCGGGCCTGCGCTCCTGGCCATCGGGCAACAGGATCGTGCACTCGTTGTAGAGCGACCATTCAGCCGAGAACCATTGTGCCACGCGCTTGTCGCTCAGACGTTTATGAATCATCGCCGCTATCTTTTCACGCGTCAGTTGGGCATCATAGATAATACCCTCCATCTCCATTTGTTGCAAGGCATCGTCTATATCCTGCATCGTACGGATATGGGCAAACACATTATGAAGGATATTGCCCATCTTGATATAGTTGGACTGCTGTGTCAACTCCTCGTCCTCAGCATTGACGAAGTCCTTGCTCTGATTACTCTGCCTAAACGATGTCTTCATGCTAAAGGTCTCTATCTCCACTGGGATGGTGGTGCTGCGCTGAGTGAAGGGGTTGTAACTTTCGGGGGCTGATGTTTGATGTATGATGTCTGAGGGATGATGACTGAGGGATGATGACTGGGGCAGCTGTCCGTAGGAGAACGCAATAGATTGCTTCTCGTCGTCCAAACCAGTTATCTCAGCCCCCTCCAAATTGAGCACGGGCAGTACCTGCTCTATGCGCTCAGAACGTGTGTTCTTACCCTGACGCTTGCCGATGACAAAAAGACTCTCTATGGCACGCGTAAACGCCACGTAGAGCAGGTTAAGGTTGTCCACCACACTCTGCAGATGTTCCGTCTTGTAATCATCCTCATAGATAGTACCCATCATGCTATTCTGTCTATAATCGATAGCCGCTATTGGCAAAGCCATATACGGGTTCTCCTTAGGTTCGCACCACAGTACATCGGGCATCTCCATGCGCCAGTCGCAGAATGGAATCAGCACATGATCGAACTCCAGTCCCTTAGACTTATGGATAGACAGGATGCGGATGCCATCGACGTCAGAACACTGGATGGTCTTGCTGCATAGCGTGGTATCCCATTCGTGCAGGAAGCCGTTCACATCCGTAGATTTCTCTCCGATATAATTCAGCACGTGGTCATAGAACGTGCAGAGATAGGCACTCTGGTCCTTCATACCTTGCAGGTTGAAGATGACGTAAAGTCGTTCCACCAGATCATAAAGTGGCAACAGTAGCAATGACTCGTTAAAATCTTCAGGCATAGCCCCATCTAACTTTCCGCTATAAAACTTCTGCAGAAATGCCTTGGTAATCATATTGTCAGGATGCGTCAGACTCCTTAATGCCTCGATGATAATCTGAACGGCAGGCGAGGCGTCCAGACGGAAAGCCTCGTCGCTAATGACGCTCACTTCGGGCATCGCAGCCATCAGATGGTTGGCTATCACGGTGATATTAGCATTCGAGCGTAGCAGAATGGCAATATTCTTGGGAGCGACACCCTGCGATAAGAGGTCGGAGATATGCTCCACCAGCAGGTCCAGCGTCTGCAGCTGATAGTCCTCGCCCGTCAGCAGCCGAATATCCACACGCCCCTCGTTGGCCTTAGACTCCAGCCATTTCTGTTTCACGTCGTCATAAGCAGTCACCTCCTCTTGACTGGCAGCCTCAGTGAAGAAGGCATTATTGAACCGGATGATGTTTGGCGTAGAGCGATAGTTAGTATCCATCGGCAGTACATCCAGCCGCTGGTCGGCATTCTGGAACTCATCCTTGATATTGGCCAGCAGACGCCAGTCGCCACTACGCCAGCGATAGATACTCTGCTTTACGTCGCCCACAATCAGGTTTGACGTGCCCTCATGACTCATTGCCTCCTCCAGTAGAATCTTGAAGTTCTGCCATTGCACAGTAGAGGTATCCTGAAACTCGTCTATCATGATATGTTCCAGGTGCGAACCAATCTTCTCAAAGACAAAAGGCGAGTCGTTACCTCTGACCAGTTCGTGGAGCAACTGCTGCGTGTCCGACAGCAGGAAACGATTGGCGTTCTCGTTCAGTTCGTGCACCTTGCTCTCGATACTGCCAAGAAGGCGCAACTGACTCAAATGGCGTAAAGTCAGATCGGCCGACTTATACCGCTTATACTGCACGGGCTGCTCTTTCTTTACTGTATTGAGTAGAGGAATAAGTTTATCTTCAGCAAGGGCGTGGAGAAAGGGTCCCCGCTTACTAGTTTTCGTGTACCATTTAGCTGGGTCTGCTGCTGCGGCATTGGCTGTGGCATTGAAAATGTCTTTACCAAATTCCCCGCGCTTCAGTTTCAGAAATACACCACAGACACCACTGCTTTTCTTCGCAAAGTCGTCCACCGTGAGTCCATCAGCCTTAAGTATCTCGAAAAAGGTCTCCGCAAATTGCAGCATTTTCTCCTTGGCATCATCGCGCTCATGGCGCAAGGTGGCCGAGTATTTATCAAAGAAATCCTTCTCGCTATTGAGCACCTCCAGCCTGTTGCTCTTCTCCTTATAGAAATCGCGGAAGATTGTCTTACCAAACTTTTTGATTTGCCCGATGACATTCCACGAATGGTCATCGCTAATGGTGTCCATGATATATTTCATGAGCCATTGTAACAGTTGGTCGGTGGCCTGCAGACTCTCAATTAACTGATCTACAGCCTGTTCCTCCACCTGCACATCATTCAGACCCACACGCAGGTTGGCCGTCAGATCCAGCTCGCGTGCCAAATTGCGCAGCACACATTGAAAGAACGAGTCAATCGTCTCTACACGGAAATAACTGTAGTTATGGAGCAGCAGATGCAACGCCACACCAGCCCGTTCCGAGGCTATCTGGGGCGACACCTCCAACTCCTCGCAGACCTTGTTCAAATATCCTTCAGACCCCTTCTGCTGGCGCCAAATGCCATACAACTGGCTCAGAATGCGTGACTTCATTTCGGCTGTGGCCTTGTTGGTAAACGTCACAGCCAAAATCTGACGGAAAGCATAGGGATTCTGTACCAGCAGTTTGATATACTCCACAGTAAGACGGAAGGTCTTACCACTACCGGCACTAGCCTTATAAACAATTAGTGGTTTTACCATCTGTTAAAAAGTTCAAATGTAAATTTGCAGCCCATATCCTGATAGTCGTAGTTCAGGAAACTGGTAAACAGTCCCATCGAGAAGAAACGACAGGTGAAGCCGTAGCCCAACTCAGAATACAGGCGAGTGTGATCAATGCTCAGACTGCTTACATAGACACGTTCGCGTTCCACGTAGCGCCCCACAATAGGCACCAAGTAGCCAGCAAGCAGAGGTGTCTCGAACGATAGATTGCCTCTGAGGTAATACTTAGACTCGTTATAGAGGCGCGAGTTGAGCAACTGGAAATTGCCTGCAAAGTCGTCGTTCCATCCACCCGGTAGGTTGTTGTCGCGAAAGTTGGCAAAGCTCATAAAGAAATTATTGTCCTTAACCGTATAGAGACCACCACCAAAACGGGCGTTAATCAGTTGGGTGCGACAAAGGTATTTCTTATAGGAAGCATCGGCCTCCCAGCGCTCGTAGCAGATATATTTTTGGTTCAATTTGATGCCGCGTTCATAATTCACGGAGAACATCGGTGCCTTGCTGCTTGGCATCCATTTCACGCTCAACGACGGGGCCAGCGAGAAATACTGCGTCTCCTTGCCGTATTTGCGCATCTCCTCACTATTGAGCGACGTGCGACAATGGAACACCATACCCGTCTCCACACGGATGCGTTTAGTAGGCTGGATGTGATGCAGCAGGCGGATATAGTTGTCGTCAAAGAGTTCCAGGTCTTTGCCGTCCAGATTGAGGTCCTCACCATATTCCTTCTTGATCTCGTCCAGTATCACCGAACTGCCGATACGGTTGTCGTTACCGAAGGTCAGTTCTATGCCGGCATCCTTCTGCTCATTATAATATAAGTGGAAGGGCGCTTTGTAGTAGAACTCTCGAAACTTGAAGTTGTAACCGATGAAGGGGTTGAAGTTGATGTATGACGTGTCGTTGAACTTATACTTCGCACCGAGTTTGATACGGTAGGCCAGTCCCTTGCTCTTGCTGTAGCTGACATACTGCGGGTCAAGGATGGGTGACAGTTTCAAGTAACCCTTGTCCGACTCAGTCTTCAGACTGCGTATCAGGTTCTCGCCAATCAGGTCCCAGCCAATCTCCTTCAGGTAATTGCGATGTGAGGATGGGGCAGGCTGCGGTTCTTCCTCCTTCACCCATGCCTGCGTAATCTGGATGGTATCGCTGTCCACCTCGGGCTCTTCTTCCACCAGTCCGTTGCGACGGTCGAATTCGTCCCATACAGCCAGTTCGTCGGCCGACAGACTGATGGGACGGATGGAGTCCATCAGATTGCGGTCACCCTTCACGTTGACAGAATCGGCCAAGGTGACAGGACAATCGAACACAGCCTCGAACTGTGAGGTGACATGGTTACCCCCAAACTTAAACGAAATGGAGGTCTGACAGATTCGGGGCAGCAGCGCTCGTGCCCCTTCCTTGCCCATCATCGTCAGCGTCTGGAAACGTATCATGTCAAACTCACCCTCCATTTCCACCTGCTCAATGCGTCCTGTTAGTTCGTCGAGGATAGCCTTACCCCTCACCAACTGTGTGTTGCGCACCAGACGCGGACGGAAATAGAGTCGCACCTTATGGTTGGCCAGCGGCACGGTCTTATAGCGATAGTAAATTCTGTTTTCACTGCAAAAAGGCGACAATACGTGGTCGTCGTAAATCGTCACATGATAGAAATTGGGCGTCAGATATTTAAACAGCACCGACATCGTACGACTGTTGCCAGGTATCGTGGTGCAGTAGGCCTGCCGTTTGTTCTCGTAGTGTTCTAAACTGTGAAAGGTAAATCGGTTGTACTCCTCGCACACAAAGGCTCGCTGACCGTAGGCGATGGTGTACATCGAAGGGATAGCCATCAGCGTGGCGTTGCGTTTATGTACTTGATAGAGGTGTTTGGCATAGACATTCGTAGAAAAGTCACTAAGTTTGTCTATATTGTTTTCCAGAAAGCGATACATACGATTCATGACAAGCGAATCTGTCTGTGTTTCGCCTGATACAGAGGTCGCAATGGCCGAAGTTATTAGTATCGCAAGTAATAGACGTTTCATTATTTCTGGTGCAAAGATAGTGTAAAGAGATAGAAAAACCAAATAATTTCTGTTTTTTCTATCTCTTTTTTCTCTATCTTTATCCCAGATATTTCATCAGGATACGGGCATTGCCAGAATCACGCAGTTTGGCAATACTCTTCTCGCGAATCTGACGCACACGCTCGCGGGTCAGTCCTAGCTCGTCACCAATTTCCTCGAGACCTTTCTCGTGACAACCGATACCGAAGCACTCGCGGATAATAATAATCTCGCGATCCTTCAATACGCGCGACAATACGGAATTGAGTTCCTGAGCCATTGACTCGTGATCCACATGGCGGTCCGTACGGGTGTCGTCGCCACCGGCCATCACGTCCAGCATACAGTTGTCCTCACCATCCTGGAAAGGTGCGTCAATAGACACGTGGTGACTGTCGGCCTGCATGCTCTGACCAATCTTCTCCTCGTCGAGATCGGTCATCTCGGCCAACTCGCTCACAGAGGGGTGACGCTGGTTCTCCTGCTCAAACTTGTTAATCTCGTGGTTAATCTTATTCAGAGAGCCAACCTGATTCAAAGGCAGACGCACAATACGGCTCTGCTCTGCAATAGCCTGCAAAATGCTCTGGCGAATCCACCATACGGCATATGAGATGAATTTAAAGCCGCGGGTCTCGTCAAACTTCTGGGCTGCTTTGATCAAACCGATGTTGCCTTCGTCAATCAAGTCAGTAAGCGTCAAACCCTGATGCTGATACTGCTTGGCCACAGAAACAACGAAGCGCAGATTAGCCGTTACCAACTTATCCTTCGCACGTTCGCCCTCAAGACCACCCTTGCGAATTTTCTGTGCCAACTCAATCTCTTCATCAATGCTGATAAGGGGAGCACGACCAATTTCTACAAGGTATTTATCCAGTGCCTCACTCGAACGGTTTGTAATACTCTTTTGAATTTTTAATTGTCTCATCTGTATTTTCCTTAGATTTCCTAACTAACTACCTGATATTTAGGCTTATACGTATAAACTCTTCCTTTAGCGGGTGCAAAGTTACAAAAAATATCAATACGTTGTTCTCTATACACCCACTTTTTTGTGTTAAAAAAAGAAAATACTCCTAGAAATATTGTCTGTTTAGATAATTATTATTACCTTTGCAAATGAATAATTATATCGGATTATTTCTGAAGAATCTGAAGGTGAAAGTTCTCTTCGTGAGAAAAGAACCTAACTAATGACAAGACAATCTTTTGGTGAGAAGAGTCTCACATTATGATCATTTAAGAGCGTTCTTCGTGAGAGGAGCGCTCTTTATTTAATTACGGAATAAATCTGCTGTCTTACCCTGAAAAATGTTTTTCTGGGTAAGATAATATCAACTGCGTTTCTCCTTGATGATACCATGCCGATAGGCATAGAGCAGATCTTTTAGTTCGGCTATCTGACATCGCAGTTCTGCACCCTTGTCTGTGTCTGCCACATGCATGCGGTGGGCCGACATCTCCACTATCTGGGTGGACGATTTGATGTCCGTACCTCGCAAGATGGCATCCTGGGCACTGGTAAACGGTTCGTGCTGTACCAGGACGAAACCTCGGCTATGATAGACCAGAGTGTAGCCGGCAATACCAGTCTCACTATGATAGGCCTCTGAGAAACCACCGTCGATAACCATGAGTTTACCACCCGCCTTAATGGGGTTCTCGCCGTTGGAGGCATGCACGGGCACATGACCATTAATAATATGACGGTTGGCTCCTGTCACCTCAAAGGCATCAAGAATACGGTCGCACACGTCTTCAGAATTACGCAACTTGAAATAGTTACCTTTTTCCTCCTGATAAGTTGTCTTGTCCGTGAGAAAATAGCGCTCGAAAGTGGCCATCTTTGACTTATCAAACAGGGGAGAGTCCTTGCCACACCACAGGTAGAGGAAATAATCGCGAGCATAGTCCTTCAGATCGACGGGGGTGTCACCTTGGAAAGCAGCACGCACCAGTTGACCAATATACGACATCAGTTCCTTGCCAGCATAGGATTTTCCCAGAATCTCCACATTTTTCAAGGTTCCATCGGCGTTGAGAGGGATGGAAGCATGGAACAAGAGGTTCTGGTTGCATATGGTGTACATGCAGCCATGACTCAAGATGGTGCGGATATGCTTGCGGAGTTTCTCGGATACACGGAAAGAATGGTGCAATTTCTTCATCAGAGCATCTTCCTCAGGAGTTAAGACAGAGGGATGATCAGCCGAAACGGTAGGAAATTGGCACGATTTCATGGCATATTCCTTTCCACCAATAGTGCAGGTATGTTTATTAAAATCGATATGTTCCAAGAGATTACGATCTGACATCTGCCACTCAGGACGACGGTTGAAGATGGCAGCCTCAGTCTTGAACTGAATCACAGCGATGGCTTTGTGCATCTTGGCAATCAGTTGGCGAGTCTTCTCGTCAAGGCGGCCGTCGTCCTTCAGGAGTTTGGGAATAAACTCTTCGCAAGGGTCGTCACCATAGACTTCCAGGGCGAAAGTAGCCAAGGGTACCAGGTTAATACCATAACCTTCCTCCAGCGTGGCCAGATTGGCGTAGCGCAGACTGAGACGCAGCACATTACAGATGCAGGCGTCATTACCTGCTGCTGCTCCCATCCAGAGAATATCGTGGTTGCCCCATTGGATATCCCATGAATGATACTGGCGCAGCGTGTCCAAGATGATATGGGCACCAGGGCCGCGATCGTAGATATCGCCCAAGATATGAAGCTGATCGATGGCCAGGCGCTGAATTACATTACAGATGGCCACGATGAAATCATCGGCTCTGCCTGTAGAGATGATGGTATCCACGATGACAGCCACATAAGCCGCCTTATCCTGGTCATCAGTACTTTCGTGGAGCAGTTCCTCGATGATATACGAGAACTCCTCAGGCAAGTTCTTGCGTACCTTGGAACGAGTGTATTTGCTGGACACATCACGGCAGACACGTACAAGTTGGTGAATAGTGATGCGGTACCAGTCATCCAAATCTTCTTCTGCAGCCTTGATAAGTTCCAACTTCTGCTCTGGGTAGTATATCAGCGTACACAATTCCTTTTTCTCACTTTCACGAATGGTAGTACCGAAAATTTCGCCCACCTTACGCTTGATATTACCCGAGGCATTTTTCAGGACATGAATAAAAGCTTCATGTTCACCGTGAAGGTCGGCAAGAAAATGCTCCGTGCTTTTAGGTAGATTGAGTATCGCCTCAAGATTGATGATTTCGCTGGCTGCGTCTGCAACCGTAGGGTATGAGTTTGATAGTAGATTGAGATAACGTAAATCGGTGTTCATAGTCTTAAATGGTTTTGAAGGTCTGCCCGAAGTTTTTTGGTGAGACTATTGTTTTCTGGTGCACAGGGAAAGAAGCCCTCATCCAGATGTAGTTGTTCTTTAATAATTTGTAATACACTTACAAACAGTTCATTATAATCATTCTCTTCAACCTTATCAAGAAGCTCTTCATCATCGTGACTGTCACTTATCAATGCCTGATAGATATTGACAAGGCGGATGAAGGTAATACCATGTCGATGGATATCATCGAGCATATTAACGATATTAGCACCTTCCGTGCTCGATGGAATGGCGTAGTTTTCAGGCAGATAGCACACAAATGGTTCATGAGGCAGCGGTGTCATTCCTAAGACAGAAAGTCCTTTATCAAGCAGAGGACAGATGCCTTCAAGCGAGGCAAAGATAAAAAGCTGGCGTGGCTGGGTTATCGATGGAATGGGAATTTCATGTTCCACCCACCGTTTATCACCATGAATACCGGCCTTCAGAATGACGGGTAGCGATGTCTTCGTGGCCTCGTCGAATAAGTCGTAAGGGCAAGAATTCATCACTTTCTGATATACCTTCATCATTTTTTTTGCCGTTTCATCGATATCCACCTGTTTGGTGACCAGAGGATTCATTATAACCTCGATGCGCTTGCCACCTAGATCACGTAAGGCATCAGCTTCCAGGTGACTTCTCGCTATCACAGCATAGCAATCGTCAAACGACGACTGCAGACCGTTGGGCGAAACCACCCACCTGGCATCCGCATGTCTTTTAATATCCACAGAGCCATGCTGATGGATTATGTCTGGCTGCCATTCACGGCACAGACGCTTGAATTCATCAGCATTGTTCGTTGCTTTCGACTCGATTCTATCCATCAGAAGATGGATGAATCGAGTCGTCAACGAATCATTCTTTGGATAAACATGCAGGACTTTTATCATAGGTCATCGCTTGTGTATGCCTGAGGAAGCTGTCGACAGTTATACTGTGATGCCATAATCTCACCATAGGCACCCGCAGAACGCAGGGCAATGAGATCACCTCGCTTTGCCTTGTTCAGATCTATCTGTTTGGCGAAGACATCGCTGGACTCACAGATAGGACCCACCACGTCGTAGGTCTCCATAGGTTCATCACTTGATATGTTCTCAATCTTATGATAAGCCTGATAGAGGGCAGGACGTATCAGGTCTGTCATGCCAGCATCAACAATACAGAATTTCTTCTTGGAACCCTCTTTAATATATAAGGTACGCGCGAGGAGACTACCCATCTGAGCCACGACAGCACGTCCCAACTCGAAATGCAGCTCCTGTCCGGGACGAAGCTTCAGCTTCGTGGCATAGGTATCAAAGTAAGACTTGAAATCAGGGATAGGCAGTCTATTGGGATGCTGATAGTCAACACCAAGACCACCGCCCACATTAATACTCTTGACGATGATACGATGGGCTTCCAACTGATTCTGCAACTCATTGATACGGTTGCAAAGTGCCTGGAAGTCGGCCATGTCCAGAATCTGTGAACCGATATGGAAATGCAAGCCAATGAATCGGATATGCTTCATGGATAAAGCCAGCTCTATGACATTCTCCATATCGCGCATGGCAATACCGAACTTGTTTTCTGCCAGACCGGTAGTGATATTGGCATGGGTATGAGCACCCACGTCAGGATTGATGCGGAAAGCCACCTGGGCTATCGTGTTCTGCTGAGCAGCAAGTTCATTGATGACCTCCAACTCAGGGATGCTCTCCACATTAAAACAGTGGATACCTGCTTTCAGACCAAGGTTAATTTCCCAATCACTTTTACCAACTCCTGCAAACACGATCTTTTCTGCAGAGAAACCAGCTTTCAAAGCTGCCTCTATCTCACCGCCACTAACACAATCTACTCCCAGACCGGCCTGCCTGATGGTACGAAGCACACTTGGGTTGGCATTGGCCTTTACGGCATAATGCACGATGAAACCCTCGTGCTTGCCAGCTTCCTGATTGATGGTAGCCAGCGTGGCACGCAGCAAGTCCATATCGTAATAGTAGAAGGGTGTTCTTAGTGACTGAAACTTCTCTATAGGAAATATACCTTTCATCTGTGATAACGGGATTTTAATGGAAGAGACTATCACTCAGATTCTGGAGGGCACGCTTCTTGTCCTCCTCACGAATCAGGAATGAGATATTATAGTTGCTGCCACCATAGGAAATCATGCGTACGGGGATATCCTTCATAGCGTCCATCACCTTAGTCTCGAAACCGATATTTGACCAATCGAGGTCGCCAACGACACAGATGATGCACATATTAGTATCTACTGTCACGGTACCGTATTTTTTCAGCTCATCCATGATGCCGCCTAAGTTAGACGAGTTGTCAATACTCATAGACACGCCAACCTCAGAAGTACATACCATATCGATAGGCGTCTGATAGCTCTCGAAAATCTCAAAGACCTTGCGCAGGAAACCGGTAGCCAGCAGCATGCGTGACGACTTAATCTTGATGGCCGTAATATTGTCCTTAGCGGCAACGGCCTTGATCTTACCATACTCAGTAGCGTTGGAGATGGTGGTACCCTCAGCATCGGGATCCATTGTATTGAGCAGACGTACAGGGATGCCAGCATACTTGGCAGGCTGCACGCAGGTGGGGTGGAGAATCTTGGCGCCAAAATAGGCCAGCTCGGCAGCTTCCTCGAAATGCAGCTGGTGAACAGGCTCAGTCTTATCGACCACACGCGGATCATTATTGTGCATACCGTCAATATCCGTCCAGATCTGAATCTCGTCAGCATTCAGGGCTGCGCCAATCAGAGAAGCTGTATAGTCGGAACCGCCACGCTGCAAGTTGTCTATCTCGCCATAGGCATTACGGCAGATAAAGCCCTGGGTGACATATACCTGTGCACCGGCATGCTGCTCCATCAGCGCCACCAGTTTCTCCTTGATATAAACAGGATCGGGTTCGGCATTCTTGTCGGTACGCATGAAGTCGAGCGCATTAAGCAGCACAGCATTGATACCATTCTCCTTCATATAGTTCACAACCATATTCGTGGACATCATCTCGCCCTGAGCAACAATACTCTTCTCCTCAAACGAAGTAAACAATTCCTTCGTGAAAGAACGCAGATAGTCGAACTCCTCGTTCAAAAACTCTTTGGTCTGCGCCTGATATTCCTCAGTGGTGTAGAGCTCTGGCAGATGACGATAGTATTTCTGTTCCAGCGCATTGATAACCTCATTTGCTCCGTCAGGATTCTTCTTGTAGAGATAGTCTGAAATCTCAACGAGGGAATTGGTAGTACCAGACATAGCTGAAAGTACCACAAACACGGGCTCACCAGACTTAGTAACCAGGGCGGTTACCTCTTTCATTCTCTGTGGGGTACCAACTGAGGTACCACCGAATTTCATGACTTTCATAAGTATATATTTTTGATGTTTATGATTCAGTTATTCATCATCCTCAATCTTCATCTTGTTGAAGTCGTTGGTGACCTCTTCGAGATGCTCGTTGAAGCAACGATACACGATGCCAGGATACTTATCGAGAAGTGGCATGTTGTGTGTTGACATGATGACAGCCGTTCCCGTCTGACATATCTGTCGCATCAGCTGCATGATACCGTCGGCCGTCTCGGGGTCGAGGTTGGCCGTTGGCTCGTCGGCCACAATCAGCTTCGGCGAATTCAGAATGGCACGGGCTATGGCGACACGCTGTTTCTCGCCCCCCGACAGTTCATGAGGCATCTTGTCTATCTTGTCTGCCATGCCTACATCACTAAGCACCTGCTCGATGCGCTTCCGAATCTCGGTCTTGTCCTTCCAGCCGGTGGCTTTCAGTACAAACTGTAAGTTCTTGCGCACACTTCTGTCAGCAAGCAGTTGGAAGTCCTGGAATACGACACCTAGCTGACGGCGGACGGAAGGCACCTGTTTGAGTTTCAAGGTCAGCATATCCTGGTCTAACACCTTTGCCTCTTCGCCTTCGTCAATGAACAGTTCGGCATAGATAGTCTTGAGTAGCGAACTCTTGCCAGAGCCCACCTTACCTATTATATATACAAACTCTCCATTGTTGACGTGGAAGTCAACATCCCGCAGAACAGGAATACCATCCTTCTGGCAAATTGTCACATTCTTGTATTCTATCACCATCTGTTTACAGATTTATTTTTTCAATCCAGACCTGTTATTTCATCTCTCCGGCAGCCTTGGCCTTGCGACGCTGAGCATCCCATTCGGGATCATGACGGCGATGCAGCTCCTCTGCGATATCCTCGATGCGTAAGCCTTTGCTGGTCAAGAGAACCAGCAGGTGATAAATCATATCTGAAGCCTCATAGACCAGATGCTCATCATCACCATTTGTGGCCTCGATAACCGTCTCGAGCGCTTCTTCACCCACTTTCTGGGCCATCTTGTTCACACCGTCGCGAAAGAGCTTGGTAGTATAGCTACCCTCAGGCATCTCCTGATAACGCTTCTCGATGAAGTCCTGCAGTTCAGACAGAAAACTGATAGCGGGCTTCGTGTTGGTCTCGCCCCAGCAGGTGTCCGTTCCCTTATGACAGGTAGGACCGATAGGGTGCACCTTTACAAGCAGAGTGTCGTTGTCGCAGTCTATATCCATGCTAACCAGATTCAGGAAGTTGCCACTAGTCTCACCCTTGGTCCAAAGAGTCTGACGGGTGCGGCTCCAAAATGTCACCTTACCTGTCTCTACTGTCTTATTGTAGGCCTCTTGATTCATGAAGCCCAGCATCAGCACATTTTTTGTGTCTGCATCTTGTATAATGGCTGGCACCAAGCCGCCCATCTTCTCAAAATCTATTGTCATAGTCTTACGTTTATTCCTTCTTGTGTCAAATATTGCTTTAATTCAGGAATGGGTATCTCTCCAAAATGGAAGACGCTTGCTGCCAGGGCAGCATCAGCATGTCCCTGCAGAAACACATCCCTGAAATGTTCTTTCTTGCCTGCACCACCACTGGCGATAATGGGAATATTCAGGTTGTCGGCCAATTCGGCAAGCGCCTCGTTGGCATAGCCATTCTTCACGCCGTCGTGGTTCATGCTGGTAAACAGAATCTCGCCCGCGCCACGTTCCTGCACCTCGTGTGCCCATTCAAACAGGCCACGTTCGGTACGCTCACGTCCACCTTTCAGGTAGCAATGCCAGAGGTCACGAGTAGGCGTGCCAGCAGGAATTCCGTCAGCATCCAGTCGGGCATCGATAGCGACAACACATACCTGAGAGCCGAAGCGGTTGGCCACCTCCTCAATCAGATGTGGATTGCGCAAGGCCGCACTATTGATGCTTACCTTGTCGGCACCGGCATACAGCATACGCTCTACGTCTGCCAGTTCGTTGATACCACCACCAACGGTAAACGGTATATTCAGTTGCTGGGCCACCTTAGTGACCATCTCCGTGAAGGTCTTACGACCCTCAAAACTTGCCGTGATGTCCAGAAACACTAATTCGTCGGCACCAGCCTGACTATATGCCTTGCCGAGTTCTACAGGATCGCCCGCACTTCTCAGTTGCACAAAATTGATTCCCTTGACGGTCTCACCGTCCTTAACATCTAAGCAAGGGATGATGCGTTTTGCCAGTCCCATAGTTCTTTCAAATTGATTTTTCCTTCATAAATGGCTTTTCCAAAGACCACAGAGGGGATGCCTGCAGCATCCAGTTCTTTAATATCATCTATTGAACTCACGCCACCGCTTGCAATGAGATGCAGATGGGGGTAGGTCTCCATCACCTCTTTATATAAAGGAGTGGCAGGTCCCGACAGGGTGCCGTCTTTCGAGATTTCCGTACACAGCACGTTCACGACGCCCATGTCCACATAATGCTTCAGGAATGGCAGAAGCTCTTGCTCCGAGTCCTCCTTCCAACCGTTGATGCTGATACGACCGTTGCGTACATCAGCCCCCAAGATGATGCGCTCCGGACCATATTTCACCAGCCAGCGCTCCAAAAGTTCGGGGTGGGTGACAGCCACAGAGCCAATGGTCACCATAGCAGCGCCAGCCTCGAAAGCCTTACCTATGTCGTCGTCGGTCTTGATACCTCCGCCAAAGTCAATCTTCAGCGAGGTCTCGTCCGACAGCCGGCTAAGCACCTTACTGTTCACAATATGACGTGACTTCGCGCCATCCAGATCGACCACATGCAAACGTGTATAACCTATCTCTTCAAACTGGCGAGCCATGTCCAGAGGTTCGCCATATACAGTTTTCTGATCATAGTCGCCCTTGGTCAGTCTGACGCAATGTCCCTCGATAATATCTATTGCAGGAATCAGTTCTATCATAATTCTAAGAAATTTCTAATGATACGTTCACCTACACTACCACTTTTCTCTGGATGAAACTGCGTAGCATAGAAGTTGTCCTTGTGTAAGGCAGCAGAGTAGGGCAGTATGTAGTCAGCTGTGGCAATGGCTTCATCGCAAGCAGGCACATAGAAACTATGTACGAAATAGACAAACTGGCCCTCGACTCCTGCCATCAGCTTCGACTTCGTATCGTAAATCCTGTTCCACCCCATGCAAGGCACCTTGTCCTCATGTCGGGTAGGGGAGAAACGCTTCACCTCCGCATCAAAGATGCCCAGACAATCCACATCACCTTCTTCCGAATGGCGACAGAGCAACTGCTGGCCAATACAAATACCCAGTACAGGCTGAGTCAGCGAGCGGATCACCTGATCCAGCCCATGCTCACGCAGATAGGCCATCGCACCACTGGCTTCTCCCTGACCAGGAAAAAGCACGCGGTCGGCCTGTCGCAACTGCTGAGCATCATCAGTAAGGAGGGGCTCTACACCCAGTCGCTTCAAAGCGTTCATGACTGAGTAGATATTGCCTGCGTTATATTTAACGACTGCTACTTGCATATCTGTCAACTGAATATAATGGTTTTGTTCTTATAGGTAAGCACCTTACGCTGGATATGCTTGGAGACAGCCCTTGACAGCACAATCTTCTCCAAATCCTTACCCTTGAGCACCAGACTCTCGGGTGTATCCTTGTGCGTGATACGCGTCACATCCTGTTCGATGATAGGACCTGCATCCAGTTCGGCAGTGACGTAGTGGCTGGTAGCACCGATAATCTTCACTCCACGTTCCCATGCCTGATGATAGGGCTTGGCTCCAACGAAAGCAGGCAGGAACGAGTGGTGGATATTGATGATATGGTGCGGATAGGCGGCAATCATCTCGTCGCTGATAATCTGCATATAGCGAGCCAGCACTATAAAGGTAATGCCGTTTTCCTTGAGCAACTTCATCTCGGCAGCCTCAACCTCAGCCTTGTTAGAGTGATCTTTCTTGATAGACCATACATAATAGGGAATATCAAACTGCTCTGCTACATAGCGCAAATCCTCATGATTACTGATAATACAGGGAATGTCGCAGGCATACTCGCCTGCCTTCCATCGGGCCAGCAAATCATAGAGGCAATGACTCATCTTCGATACGAAAATGGCCATGCGGGGACGCTGGTCGCTGAAATACAAACTGAATTCTATCTGATAACGCTGTTTGTAGAGTGTCTCTATATATTCCTTAATTTTCTCACGTGGAATCAGGAAAGAGTCAAGTTCCCACTGAACACGCATAAAGAACATACCATCTTGATGGTCTACATACTGGTCTAAGTCAACAATGTTTCCCTTGTTGTCTGTAATGAATTTTGTGACTTCTGATATAATACCCTGTTGATCCGGACAATGCAGAAGTAAAATTGCGGTTGGTTTCATTTCTGTCTTAAAAAATCTCTTTTTCAATGTGCAAAGATACAAAAAAATATCGTTTTTTACAGAGATTTGCGGACTTTTTTAATAATTCTGGCAAAAAGTTATTCGAGATTTGAAAAAAAATTGTATATTTGCAGAAAAATTAAGTGACATTCATTTGATTCGACTTAATCCAACTTATGAAGGATGCCGTTATGACGAAGTACAACATTATTGAAAAAACAGACAAAGAGGCCGCTTACCGCAGCTTAGTAAGCCCCGCATTGATGGATGAACTGAAGGAAAAAATCCTCAATGTCATTGTGATGCAGAAGAAGTACAAGGACAAGAATTATTCTGCCAAGCACTTGGCTATTGACCTTGGAACGAATACGCGTTACATTTCGGCCGTAGTGAACGTACGTTTTCACATGAATTACACATCATTTGTCAACAAGTATCGTATTGAAGAGGCCATGTCTATCCTCGTTGACAGGCGCTACCAGAACTTACGTATCGAAGAAGTAAGTGATATGGTGGGCTTTTCCAATAGACAGTCATTCTATGCGTCGTTCTACAAAATTACAGGTATAACACCTAAGGAATACAAGATGCAGCATCTTGCTGCTGTGGCTGCTGCGGCGGCAAAAAAGAAAAGCAAATGACACCTGTCTCCTTGAATTTTTGTGACGAGCGTTTCGCTGACTTGCAGATGTTGCGATACCGACTTAACGGTTTCGAGAAATTAACCCTCAATCAGAAACGTCTCGTCTACTTCCTCGTGAAAGCAACTCTGTATGGCAGAGACATTACGTTTGACCAGTTCGGAAAACACAACTTACGTATTCGCAAGACACTGGAGGTGATATATAGCGACCTTCGCATTCCCAGGGACAATGATGATTTCCGTGCATTGCAGGTATATCTGAAACGTGTCTGGTTCTCGAATGGTATCTATCACCATTATGGTTGTGAGAAATTCAAGCCAGGCTTCAGTGCCGATTACCTGAAGACGTGTATGAATATTGTTGATGCCCAGCGTCTGCCGTTAAGGGAAGGCCAGAGTGTCAACGATTTCTTTGAGGAGATAGCCCCTGTCATATTCGACGAAAAAGTGTTAACAAAGCGCGTCAATAAAGTTGACGGTGAGGATCTTGTGGCTACTTCTGCCTGCAATTTCTACCAGAATGTGACGCAGGAAGAGGCAGAGAGATACTATGCATCACTTAAACAATCCGACAATCCCGAACCTCCGTCCTACGGACTTAACACGACGCTGGTCAAGGAGGATGGCGTGATAAAAGAGGTGGTGTGGTCTGCCAATGGAAAATACGCCAACGCCATTCGACATATTATCTACTGGCTGAACAAGGCAGCTGAGGTTGCCGAGAACAATGGCCAGAAAGAGACCATCGAACTGCTGATTAAGTATTACGAGACGGGCGACCTGAAAATCTTTGATGAGTATTCTATCAAGTGGCTGCAGACAACGGGCACTAAGATTGATTTCATCAATGGTTTCATTGAAGTATATGGTGACCCTCTGGGACTCAAAGGTTCTTGGGAAGGTCTGGTAGAATATATCGACGAAGAGGCAACCTCGCGCACGCGTACCATTAGCAATAATGCACAGTGGTTCGAGGATCATTCGCCAGTAGATGCACGCTTCAAGAAAAAAGTGGTGAAGGGTGTGTCGGCAAACGTTATATGCGCTGCTATGCTAGGCGGCGACGAATATCCCTCTACGGCTATAGGCATCAACCTGCCAAATGCCGACTGGATCAGGGCTAACTATGGCTCTAAGAGTATCACCATCAGTAATATCACTGAGGCCTACAGCAAGGCGGCTCATGGCAATGGCTTCCGCGAGGAGTTCATAAAAGACCCTCAGATACTTCAGCTCATAGACAAATATGGAGATGCGTGTGACGACCTGCATACAGACCTTCATGAGTGTCTGGGACACGGAAGCGGTCAACTGCTGCCTGGAACGGACCCCGATGCACTGAAAGCATATGGCAACACCATCGAGGAAGCCAGAGCAGACCTTTTCGGCCTCTATTATATGGCAGACAGTAAGCTTGTTGAGTTAGGCTTACTCCCTAATAATGAGGCATATAAGGCACATTACTTCACGTACATGTTGAACGGACTTCTTACACAGTTGGTACGCATCCAACCAGGACAGCAGATAGAGGAGGCCCACATGCGTAACCGTGCCTTAATCGCCAGATGGTGCCTTGCTCATGCCAAACACATGAGGCTGACACGCGAGAAAGGTTTTTACGAGTTGGTCATCGACGACTACGAGGAACTGAGAGGGCTCATTGCCCAATTGCTGGCCGAGATACAGCGCATCAAGAGTGAGGGCGACTTTACGGCTGCCCGCAAACTGGTCGAGGACTACGCCGTCCAGATAGACCTCGATATGCATCAGGAAATCCTGGAAAGATACAAGAAACTGAATCTGGCTCCATATAAAGGTTTTATCAACCCTTGGCTCCTGCCTGTTCTTGACGATAACGGCGAGATAGCGGATATTCAGGTGAACTATTCAGAATCCTACGACCATCAGATGATGCGCTACAGCACGGAATATGGTACACTGATATGAACACACAAGAACAAGTCAAGGAAATCAAACAGTCTTTCCGTCAGATGATGGATGGCTCTATCGCGCAGTCTATGCGCGACAAGGGGGTTAACTACCACCTGAATTGGGGAGCCACCTTGCCGCGCCTGAAAGAAAAGGCTGACGAGATAGGGAAGGATTACGACTTGGCCATTGCTCTGTGGAAAGAGAATGTGCGTGAGTGCAAGATTCTGGCTACGATGATCATGCCCCCAGAAAGGATGCTGCCCGAGGTGGTGGATATCTGGATGGAACAGACGGATAGTCTGGAGATTGCCGAACAGACAGCTTTCAATCTGTATCAGTACTTGCCCTTTGCTGCCGAGAAAGCTTTTCTGTGGCTGGCCTCACCAGACGACATCCCGCAGATATGCGGCTACCACATCCTGTCGCGCCTGTTTATGGGCAAGCAAGAGCCCAACGAGCGTGGTATCAACGAGTTCATAGATCAGGCGCTCGTAGCCCTGCAGTCTCCCTCGATACCCGTACGGAAAGCGGCGATGCAAGCCCTTATCCGTTTCTCCGAGTTGGGACTGATGTACCAGCGTCTGGCACATTCGGCGATAAGCAGTATTGGTTTAGATTTTATTTAGGAAAAAATGGCAAAATACCTTTGCCATTTTCTTTTTTTTTCATACCTTTGCAGAGCCATTTGAATTAAAAACAAACTTTAAATATAAAAACATACAATTATGTCACAAATTACAGGACGCATTTCCCAGATTATTGGTCCCGTCATCGACGTTTACTTTGACACGAAAGGACTGGATGCCGAGAAAGTGCTGCCAAAAATCCATGAAGCTCTTCGTATTGACCGTGGCAACGGACAGAAGTTGATTGTCGAGGTGCAACAGCATATCGGCGAGGACACCGTCCGTTGTGTAGCTATGGACAATACCGACGGTCTGCAGCGTGGATTAGAGGCTGTTCCGATGGGCTCTCCTATACTGATGCCCTCGGGCGAACAAATCAAAGGTCGTATGCTTAATGTGATAGGCAGTCCTATCGACGGCATGAGCGACCTGGATATGACAGGAGCCAATCCCATTCACCGCGAGGCACCCTCCTTCGAGGAGTTGTCAACCAAGAAAGAGATTCTCTCTACAGGTATCAAGGTCATTGACCTGCTGGAGCCCTATATGAAGGGTGGTAAGATTGGACTTTTCGGTGGTGCCGGTGTAGGTAAGACGGTGCTCATCATGGAGCTTATCAACAATATTGCCAAAGGTCACAACGGTTTCTCAGTCTTCGCAGGCGTAGGAGAGCGTACACGTGAGGGTAATGACCTGATTCGCGAAATGATAGAGTCTGGCGTTATACGCTATGGAGAGAAGTTCAAAGAGGCTATGGCAGAAGGCAAGTGGGACCTCTCGCTGGTTGACCCAGAAGAGATGAAGAAGAGTCAGGCCACCCTTGTCTATGGCCAGATGAACGAGCCCCCTGGCGCACGTGCCTCTGTAGCGCTCTCAGGTCTTACCGTTGCCGAAGGCTTCCGTGATGCAGGCGGCAAGGACGGGGGTGCAGCCGATATCCTGTTCTTTATCGACAATATCTTCCGTTTCACCCAGGCAGGTTCTGAGGTGTCGGCTCTGCTGGGCCGTATGCCGTCAGCCGTAGGTTATCAGCCCACGTTGGCTTCAGAGATGGGTGCCATGCAGGAGCGAATCACCTCTACGAAGAAAGGTTCAATCACCTCCGTACAGGCCGTTTATGTGCCTGCCGACGACTTGACCGACCCTGCTCCTGCTACCACCTTTACGCATCTGGATGCTACCACCGTGCTCGACCGTAAGATTGCCGAGCTGGGTATCTATCCTGCTGTGGATCCTCTGGGAAGTACCTCTCGTATCCTTGACCCGCTGATTGTGGGTAAGGCTCACTACGAATGTGCTCAGCGAGTAAAAGAGATTCTGCAGCGCTATAAGGAGTTGCAGGATATCATCGCCATCCTAGGTATGGACGAGCTCTCAGACGAAGACAAGTTGACCGTGAACCGCGCACGTCGTGTGCAGCGTTTCCTCAGTCAGCCATTCTCCGTAGCCGAGCAGTTCACGGGTCTGCCAGGTGTGATGGTGCCTATCGAGGAGACGATCAAGGGCTTCAACGCTATCCTTGACGGTGAGGTTGACGACCTGCCCGAACAGGCATTCCTCAACGTAGGTACAATCGAAGATGCCAAGGCCAAGGCTCAGAAACTGCTTGAGGCAGCCAAGGGCTAATCTTAATTTAGAATTAAGAATTTAGAATTAAGATTTATGCTGAGACTGAAAATTGTATCGCCCGAGAGAATCGAGTTCGAAGGAGATGTAACGCGTGTCAAGGTACCAGGAATGGCTGGTAGTTTTGAGATTCTCACAGACCATGCGCCCATTATCTCATCCCTTGAAACAGGGGTAGTGGAATATGCGGAGCCATCTGGTCAGAAAACCACGCTCAGCATCCTTGGCGGATTCGTTGAGGTTCAGAAGAACGAAGTAAGTTTGTGTGTAGAGATAAACAAGTAAGTATCTATGACCAAGAAAGAAATCAAGAAACTGAGCATTCTGTATATGCTACAGGGCATCGTCCTGATCATCATCGCCACATTAGGCACACTCCTGGTAAATCAATTTACCAGAGTGCCCGACTTGTTTTTGGTACTCATATACAGCTGTTTGTACTCGGTGAGCATAGTGCTTATAGTGGGATTCTTCTGGCGAATGGTAGCCAGCGATCCTGAAAGTCTGACATCACTCTTAACAAACATTTCGGGGTTCAGGATGTTAATGGCCTTTGTCACGATGCTTAGCTTTTATCTCTTAGAAGACAGCAAGAACCTGATGCCCTGTTTCTTTGTGTTCATGGCGTTCTATATACTCTTGCTTATCCATCATACAATCTTCTTCGCGAAAGTCTCTAACCGTTCGTGATAACACATTTTATAATAATGAAACATTTCAAGTCTATATTACTCCTGTTGGTGGCATTCCTGCTTATCCCTGTTCAGCACATTCATGCAGAAGAGGCAGAGAACAAGGAACTGGACATCCCAGAGATTGTGCTGGAGCACCTGTCCGATGCCTACGAGTGGCATATCGCCTCGTACGAAGGCAAGCATCTCAGTGTGCCCCTGCCCATCATCGTCAGGAGCGAGAATACAGGCAAGTGGCATTTCTGTACGGCGCACACCCTGCCAGAGCCATTCTTCTTCAGCGAAGCGCATCACGGCAAGATTTATGAGCGTGTAGGCGACGAAGAGGTGCGCCCCATAGACCTGAGCATCACCAAGACCGTTGCCCAGATATGGATTGTAGTCATTGTGCTCATCACCATCTTCCTGTCGTGTGCCCGCTGGTACAAGCGTCACGACGCCCACAGCGAAGCGCCCAAGGGATTTGTGGGAGCCGTTGAGATGGTGGTTATGATGATTCATGACGATCTGATAAAGTCGTCCATCGGCGAAAAGCACTACAAGCCCTATGCGCCCTATCTGCTCACCGTGTTCTTCTTTATCCTGACCACCAACCTGATTGGCCTGATTCCCATCTTCCCTGCAGGTGCCAACGTGACTGGTAATATCAATATCACGTTTTTCCTGGCCTTCTGCACCATGCTGGCTATCAATATCTTTGCCAACAAAGAGTACTGGAAGGAAATCTTCTGGCCAGAGGTGCCTCTGTTCCTGAAGGCCTATCCCGCGCCCATCATGCCCGTCATCGAGCTCTTTGGTGTCATCACCAAGCCCTTTGCCCTGATGATTCGTCTTTTTGCCAACATGATGGCCGGTCACGCCGTGATTCTATCTTTCACCTGCGTGATATTCCTGGGTTGGTCCATGGGCGTAGGCTATGGTATCGGTCTGAACACGTTCAGCATCATCATGCTGCTCTTCATGAACTGCCTTGAGTTGCTGGTAGCCTTTGTTCAGGCTTATGTCTTCACGATGCTGAGCGCCGTGTTTATCGGACTGGCTCATAAGGAGCATCATGCTGAGTAATTTTTCTTCAAGAAAAAATAAATAAAAAAATTAAGTAATAACAATTAAAACATTTACGACTATGATTATTTCTATTTTGGCCGCTGAAGGTCTGGCACAGCTGGGCTGCGGTATTGGTGCTGGTATTGCAACAATTGGTGCAGGTTTGGGTATTGGTAAGATTGGTGGTAGCGCTATGGACGCTATTGCACGTCAGCCCGAGGCAACAGGTAAGATTCAGACCAACATGATTCTGACCTCAGCATTCGTAGAGGGTTGTGCCCTGTTTGCTATTGCCGCTTGTGCATTCCTTATCAAATAATAACAACGATCGCTAATGGATTTCACTAAATTGCCATCAATCCTGACGCCCGATCTCGGACTCTTGTTCTGGATGCTCATAGCGTTTCTGGTGGTCTTCTTCGTACTCGCCAAATATGGCTTTCCCGCTATCATCAATATGGTAGACGAGCGTAAACGCTATATCGACGAGAGTCTGCAGAAGGCTCACGAGGCATCAGAGCGCCTTGAGAATATCAAGCAAGAAGGTGAAGCCATTCTTCAGGAAGCACGCGAAAAGCAAGCCCAGATGCTGAAGGAGGCTGCTGAGACACGCGATGCCATTGTAGAGAAAGCCCAGGAAAAGGCCCGTGAGGAGAGTGCCCGTCTGCTTAACGATGCCAAGGTTGAAATTGAGCAGCAGAAGCAAGCCGCCATAGCCGATATCCGCGAGCAAGTAGCTACATTAAGCGTAGAGATAGCCGAAAAGGTTCTGAAGCAGAACCTGAAGGACGATAAATCGCAGATGGATCTCATCGACCGTATGCTGGATGATGTATCTTCTAATAAATAATAAGGTGTACACGTATGGATATAGGAGTAATATCGGTTAGATATGCGCGTGCGCTCTTGAAGAGTGCCACCGATGCGAAGCAGGAAAGCGTGGTCTATCAGGAGATGATGCTCTTGGCAAAGAGTTTCATCGACGTGCCCGCCCTTCGCCACACGATAGACAACCCGATGCTCGCCAAGGAAAAGAAGCAGATGCTGCTCGAGACCGCCACAGGAGGTGCCGAGTCGTCGGCTCTTTCGAAAGCTTTCATAGCCCTAGTGCTCAAGGAAGGTCGCGAGAACATGATTCAGTTCATGGCAAATTCTTACGTCACACTCTATCGTCAACAGAAGAACATCATCCTTGGAAAACTGACCACCGCTACCCGTGTGTCGGCTGCTACCGAGCAGAAGATGCGCCAGATGGTGGAAGCAAAGACTCAAGGCACAGTGGAGTTTGAGACACAGGTGAATCCTGACATTATCGGAGGTTTCGTGCTCGAATACGACACATTCCGCATGGATGCCAGTGTGAAGTCGCGCCTTAACGCCATTCTACAAACACTAAAGAAATAAAAGAAAGAAAACAATGTCAGATAAAATTAAACCAAGCGAAGTCTCTCAGGTGCTGCTCGAACAGTTGAACGGCCTCTCAGATAGTGCTCAGTTCGACGAGGTGGGTACCGTGCTTCAAGTCTCTGACGGTGTGGCTCGTATCTATGGTCTGCGCAATGCCGAAGCCAACGAGCTGCTGGAGTTCGAGAACGGCACGATGGCCATCGTGATGAACCTCGAGGAAGACAACGTGGGTTGTGTGCTCCTGGGCGCCACGTCGGGCATCAAGGAGGGTATGGTCGTGAAGCGCACCAAGCGCATTGCCTCTATCCGCGTGAACGACAACATGCTGGGCCGCGTCATCAACCCTCTGGGTCAGGCCATCGACGGCAAGGGCGAAATTGACCTGAAAGACTCGTTCGAGATGCCCTTGGACCGCAAGGCGCCGGGCGTTATCTATCGTCAGCCCGTGAAAGAGCCCCTGCAGACTGGTTTGAAAGCTGTTGACTCGATGATTCCTATCGGTCGTGGCCAGCGTGAGTTGATTATTGGTGACCGCCAGACGGGTAAGACCGCCATTGCCGTGGACACCATCATCAACCAGAAAAGTTTCTACGAGGCAGGCAAACCCGTCTATTGTATCTATGTGGCTATAGGTCAGAAAGCCTCTACCGTGGCTGCCCTGGTACAGACCCTGAAGGAGCACGGCGCAATGCCTTATACCATCATCGTGGCTGCTACAGCCGCCGATCCCGCCGCTATGCAGTATTACGCTCCATTCGCAGGAGCTGCTATCGGTGAGTATTTCCGCGACCGCGGTCTGCCCGCATTGGTGGTCTATGACGACCTGTCAAAGCAGGCTGTAGCCTATCGTGAGGTGTCGCTGATTCTGCGCCGTCCCTCTGGTCGTGAGGCCTATCCTGGCGACGTGTTCTACCTGCACTCCCGCTTGCTGGAGCGTGCAGCCAAGATGAACGAGCAGCAGGAGGTTGCCGAGCAGATGAACGACCTGCCCGAGTGTATGAAGGGCCATGTGAAGGGTGGTGGTTCGCTCACCGCTCTGCCTATCATCGAGACCCAGGCTGGCGACGTGTCGGCATATATCCCCACCAACGTGATTTCAATCACCGATGGTCAGATCTTCCTGGAGTCCGACCTCTTCAATCAGGGCTTCCGTCCAGCCATCAACGTAGGTATCTCCGTATCTCGTGTAGGTGGTTCGGCCCAGATCAAGTCTATGAAGAAAGTGGCTGGTACGCTGAAAATTGACCAGGCTCAGTATCGCGAGCTCGAAGCCTTCTCAAAGTTCTCCAGCGATATGGATGCCGTGACGGCGATGACCCTCGACCGCGGCCGTA
>CAMOGP010000013.1 GCA_946614175.1 uncultured Prevotella sp.
CGTTGTTGGCATTGCCCATGAATGTATAGCGCATGGCGCCGAAGGGCTTCATGGCTGTCAGTCGGACACCATAGCGTTTGTCGGTGCCATAGCCCAGGTCGGGGTTGGCCTGTATGCCGTTGCGTGCACTGCGTTTGGTGGTGAACTCCAGCACGAAGTCGTCGTTGCCGTCATCGACACCTGTCATCCTGCTCAGGTCGCTCTTCTCGTCATAGGCTTTTACTTTATCGATGACGTATGAGGGCAGGTTCTTCATCACGGCATCATTATTGCCTGTCATGAAGTCGCGCCCGTCGAGCTTGAATTTCTTCACTTCCTTACCGTTGACAGTAATCTTTCCGTCATCGTCGATTTTTGCACCTGGCAACACCTCTACCAAAGCCTCGATGACAGAACCTTCTGGCACGCGGAAGGCGTCGGCATTATAGACTACCGTGTCGTCCTTGATGACCATCTTAGGGATATTGGCGGTTATCACTGCCTCATTGATGAGCACGCTATTGGGCTCCATGGCTATGCTGCCCACAGCCAGAGCCTGTGTGCGCGACTTGGTGATGGATTTTCTCTGTTCCTGATAGCCCAGGAAAGAAATTTTCAGCATATAGGTGCCTGCGCTGACATTATTAAATGAAAAGGCACCGCGATCATTGGAGAGGGTTCCCCCAACAAAGGTGGTGTCTTTTTTGTTTCCGATTCGATAAAGTTGTAGGGTGGCTTTCGCAAGGGCCTCTTTGGTCTCCTTGTCAATAACACGTCCTGATACGTTGTCTGTTTGAGCGTTGACATGAAGTACGCACAAGCAGAATAGTGATAATAGGGTAAAAAAACGTAGGTTCATCTATTTAGTCGTTGGGTTATGTTCTTTTAGACGCCTAACGCTTCCAAAGGTTTAATTGCCGCTTGATTTCTTTTGCCCATATCTCGTATCCGGCCTCTGTGATGTGCAGTCCGTCGTAGCTCAGTTCGTCTCTTAGCATGTTGCTGTTGGTATAGGTCATCTGGTGAAAGAGGTCCACGAATGTGATGCCGTTTGATTCACAATAGGCGCGGATATACATATTGGTCAGTGGGATGTCGTTGGTGCGGCCTGCCAGTGTGCGCCAGCGGCCTGACTTCTCATTGATGGGAAGCAGACTTTCTACAAAAAGTTTGGTGTCGGGGGCCTGCTGTCTGATAGCTTCTATCAGACTGATAACCTGCAGGGCCACGTCCATACATGGTGCGTCGTTCACCATGTTGTTGATGCCGGCCATGAGGAAAATGACCTTGGGTTTATGGGGTGTAATCTGACAGAGACGCTCTGTCATGCCGACGGTGTTGTCGCCAATGATGCCGCGGTTTACCACATTACTGATACCCAGACGCTCGCTCCAGTCTTTGCCGTTCTCCGTCAGACTGTTGCCCAGCATCACAATACTGTTTTCGTTGATGCCGCCCTCGCGTTCAAACTGGGCCACGCGTTTGTTGTAGTGGGCCGTAGAGTGATAGCTGACGTGCTGTGCCTGAGCCGTTGCGGTTAGCATACAAAGGCTGAAGGCTGTAAAGAATATGATATTTCTCCTAATCATGCGACAAAGATAAGCATAAAAAAGCAAAGTAGGATGTTTTTTTCTCGAAAATATGTGCAAAAAAAGAATCCAACGGTATGACCTCAGTCATTACAGTTGGATTCTTTCTTTTTTTCTAGTTTTTTTTCTAGTTCTTTCTCTAAGTAACATTCATAATGATTACTTCATACGTCTAAGTACTTTTTTGTAGTATCTGTCGGTAGCGCGTGGGTTGTAATTAGGTCCACCGTTCCACAAACGAATCGCTTTCTCAATGTCGTTAGATGGATTGTACTTTGACTGAATCAGAAGGAACATCTCCTTTGACTTGGCTACATCAAATCTGTCTGCCAGGGTGTAGTTTTTCTTGCTACCACGTGATTTCAGAATGTAGTTACACTCACGTACGGCAATAGGGGTAATCTGTAGGACGCCCACTGAATTTCCGCCCATGGCTTTGGGATTTCCTTCGCTTTCTACCAGAATGATGGCCTCTATCACAGCTGACCAATCAAACGGCCCTGAGTTCATCGCTTTGTTTTTAGCCCCAGCGCCGAGGGGCAGCAAAGTAAGAATCGACAAGCTCAGGCTTAGTTGCTTCACAATTCTTTTCATGGTTAATTGTATTGGTGGGGCTTTGCCAGGGCCCTTGGATACATTCTGCCCTTGTCTCATCACGAGACATTATAAGGACATTTTTCCATTTGTGTGGGTGCAAATGTAAGAAAAAATATGTTACGCCCGTGCTGAAACAGGGTAATTTTATGTTTATTTAAGTTAAAATTGTGGTTTCGTCAGATAATTTTTGCCTTTCGTCAATACTATTGCCTCGTTTAGTCAATGTCTACTACCGTGATGCCGGCACCGCCAAACTGCACGTGTTCGTCGCGGAAATGACTCACATTGGGTATTGTTCTGAGGTACTGGCGGATGAGTTGGCGCAGCACTCCGGTGCCAGTGCCGTGAAGGATACGTACGCGCGTCATACCTATTAATATTGCATCATCGATAAAATGCATCACGGCATCTACTGCCTCGTCGCCACGCATGCCTCGTACGTCGATGTCCTGATGGAAATTCTGCTTGCGGTCTTCCATCGTGGCGCGTGTCATCTTCGAGGTCTGGATGGCCAGACCGGCATGTTTGTTGGCTGCCGATGTCTGGTCGGTACCGGTCTTGTCCTTCTCGCATCTTTCCAGTTGTTCGGCTTTCATCTTCGTGCGCACATCGCCAAAGATAACTGTAACCTGTTTGCCCTGAGTGTTCTCTACGGTTCCAATGGTGTTCAGTCCTTTGATGCGTACTGTGTCGCCCTTCTGCAGCGGACGGTTGGTATCGTTGGCGCTGCTGCGCGCTGCACCGAAGGTCTGCTGACGCTTGTCGCTCTCTTCTTTCTTCTGAGCTTTTTCTGCCTTGCGCTGCGCTTTGCGGGCTTTGCGTTCCTCCATCTGGCGCAGTTTTCTGGCAAAGTCCTCCTCGCTCATCAGTCCGCGGGTGTCGTCGTTCTGCACCTGTTGGCGGAACTCCTGCAGCTCTTCTCGAATCTCGCGGGTGCGTTCCTTCTCGGCTTGTGCCTCACGAATCTCGCGGATGGCATTCTCAATCTTACGGTTAGCCTCGGCCAGCAGTTCTTCGGCTTGCTGCTGGGCGCGCTTCAGAATTTGCTTACGTTCGCGCTCTATCTCCTCAAGGTTGGTCTCGTATCGCTGGATATGTCCCTCAAGGTTTTTCTCGTGCTGATGGATAGTCTGGCGCTTGCCTTCCCAGTAGCGCTTGTCGCGTACGATGTCTTGCAGGTATTTGTCGCTTTGTATGTAATCCTGACCTACGATGTCAGAGGCGTCCTTGATAACCTCCTCCGGCAATCCTGTCTTTCGGGCTATCTCGATGGCAAAAGAGGAACCGGGCTGTCCGATGCTGAGCTGGAACAGTGCCTGCATCTGATGGCGGTCATAGAGCATCGCACCATTGACAACACCCTCGTGATTGTCGGCAAAATGCTTCAGGTTCTGGTAGTGGGTGGTAATCACGCCAAAGGCTTTTTTCTGCCAGAACTGTTTCAGTACGGCCTCGGCAATGGCACCGCCAATCATGGGTTCTGTACCGCCGCCAAATTCGTCTATTAATAATAAGGTGTGTGCATCGCAGTTCTTGATCATCTGCTTCATGTTCATCAGATGACTGGAATAGGTGGACAGGTCGTCCTCTATGCTCTGCTCGTCACCAATATCTATCATGATGTTTTGGAAGATGCCGCATGTAGAGCGGTCGCCAATGGGGATTGGCAGTCCGCATTGCAGCATATACTGCAGCAGACCGACAGTCTTAAGACATACCGACTTACCGCCGGCATTGGGGCCCGAGATGATGAGCAGACGCTTGTCTTGCTCAAGCAGTATCTCCAGTGGCACCACCCGTTTGCCCTGTTTCTCTAAGGATAACTGCAGAAGGGGGTGAATGGCGTGAATCCAGTCTAGGTGGGGCTTGTCCTCTACCTTGGGCTCATAGGCCTTTGTCAGTTCGGCGAAAGCTGTCTTAGCTTGAATCAGGTCTATGATAGCCAGAAAACGGTAGGAGTCGAGTATCTCTTTGACGTGAGGCCGTACCTCGTCGGTGAAGACGGTGAGGATACGGATCACCTCGCGACGCTCCTCGGCTTCGAGTTCGCGCACGCGGTTATTGGCCTCTACCACCTCGGCAGGTTCTATGAAGACGGTTTTTCCGGTAGCACTCTCGTCGTGCACAATACCATTAATTTTTCGTTTCAGTCCAGGCGCCACGGGAATCATCAGTCTGCCGTCGCGCATGGTGGGTGCTGCATCTTTATCTACCAAACCTTCGCGCTGGGCAGTATGCAGTATGGTGTAGAGGGTGCGTGAGATGCTGCCCTCTGTCTTCTGTAGTTCGTGTCGTATGCTGGCCAGCGTCATAGAGGCGCCGTCCTTGATTCTACCATATTTATCCAAGATGGAGTCTATGCGGCGTATCATGGCAGGGAATGTCATGATGTCTGTTGTGAGGCGCTGCAGGGCAGGGTAGGTGTAGGTCACCTTCTCTTCGTCCTCGGATGCGTTTCCTTTATTCAGATAGATGACAATATTGCTGATGGTCTCTAGCGAGCGGCGCAGGTCGAATACCTCGTTTTCTTCCAGATGCGTGCCCGTCAGGCGGATGCGTGCTATAGACTCGCGCATGTCGAAGAAATACTGCATGGGGAAATCGTCTGTCGTCTCTTTCAGACGACGGAACTCATTGGCTTGCTGCATCCACTCGTTTACCTCGTCGGCATTGGCGGAAAAGGTCAGTTCGTCCACCATATTGCGGCCCAGAGAACTCTGGCACCGTTCTTTCAGCAGTGTGCGGATATCGTTGAATCCAATCTTGTTTTCAAAGTTATTAGGGTAAATCATGCTGCAAAATTAATCATTTTACATCTATTTTGCAAAAAAGTGCCAAAAAAATTTGCAAGATTGAAAAAATACCCGTACCTTTGCACCCGCTTTGATGCAGTTCGAGCACTGGAGAGATGGTAGAGTGGTCGATTACAGCGGTCTTGAAAACCGCCGTGCTGAGAGGCACCGGGGGTTCGAATCCCTCTCTCTCCGCAACACATTTTGAATGTCCCTTGTGAATCTAGTATTTACAAGGGATTTTGCTTTTTAGTGATATGGCATTAATCAAATCTTATAAAGGCAGTAGCCCAAAGTGGGGCAGAGACTGCTATTTCAGCGAGAACGCCACGATAGTAGGTGATGTGACAATGGGCGACCAGTGCTCGGTGTGGTTTAATGCAGTGATAAGGGGCGACGTGGCTCCTATCACCATCGGCGACCGCACCAACGTGCAGGATGGCAGTTGCGTGCATGTGACCCACGATACGGGTCCTACGCATATAGGCAGCGACGTGACCATAGGTCACAATGTCACCGTACATGCCTGTACCATTCACGACGGGGCGCTGATAGGTATGGGCTCTACGCTGCTCGACGGCTGTGAGATAGGTGAGGGGGCTATTGTGGCGGCGGGCGCGCTGGTGCTGCAGTATACAAAAATACCGCCTCACGAGATATGGGGCGGTGTTCCTGCGAAATACCTGAAACCTACGCGTCCAGGACAGACCGATAATGCTGCTCACTACGTGGCGTATGCTCAGGAATATATGAAAGAGGACTGCTGACGGTCCTCTTTCTTTGTTTTTCTTCTTATTTGTTCTTCTCGTAATACTCTACGGCGAGTTTCACGTTTTTCTTTACGGCATTGCTTGAGAAAGTGGCACCTGTGCGTCCGTCAACCTCAGTTGTCTTGGCCTCGGCTACCTTCATGCCGTCCCACTTGTTCAGCAGGTGCTTCTTGCAGGCATTCCAATATTTGGGTGTCTCCTGATTAGGGAGAAACTCAATCTTCTCGATCTTGTTTTTGCGGATATATACCTTGAGGGGGGTGGGACCCACGTAGCCATCCACCTGCTTACCCAGTTCGGTGGTGTTGACAACATAAACGCCGTTTTCCTTTGTCATGATGTTGTCTTTCTTCTTGGCGCTGCTCAGCAACACCACGGTAGCGGCAGCTGCGCAAATCAATGCAATCTTCTTCATTTTTATAATATGTTTAGTTTTATAGTTTCACATCAGAGAGGATGCGCTTGGTGGCACCCGATAGCTGCTTGACGTAGTTGCCAGCCTGCTGTCCGGCCTTCTTCAGACTGTCGGCATCGCCCTCAAAGCGGTTCATCAGACGCTTGAAATCGTCGAAGTCCTTAATTTCGAAACCACCCTCGCAAGCCTTTAGCCCCTGTGCCTCTTGGAACTTCTCGTTGTTGGGACCGAAGATGACGGGCACATCCCATACAGCAGCCTCGAGCGTGTTGTGGATGCCCACGCCAAAACCACCACCCACATAGGTCACGTCGGCATAGTGATAGATGCTCGAAAGCAATCCGAAGCAGTTGATAATCAGAGCCTCGCCACCAACCGCTCTCCAAGGGGCGAGGGGGGTGGTTAGATTGGTGTATCGGGTGATATGCCATCCCTCCAGTTTTTTCTCAATCTGCTGTAGGTGGTCTTCGTCAATGACGTGAGGGGCAATGATAAGTGCCCAGTCGCGATGTTCGTTGAAGTACTTGATAAAGATGTCTTCATCAGGAGGCCAACTGCTGCCTGCAATAAATACTTTGGGCTTTGAAGTGTGCTCACTCTCCTCTCCTTGTGCGAGGGGTTGGGTGTGAGGCTTCTCTATAGGTAATTGCTTTGCCTGTTCCCTGATTTGCAGCACACGGTCAAAACGGGTATCACCCGTGACGGTGACGTTGGTCAGTCCTATCTTGCCCAGGAGTTCCTTGCTCTTCTCGTTCTGCACATAGAAATGGGTGAAGCAGCGCAGCACCCTGCCATACTGGCAACCGTACCAGCGGAAAAACACCTGCCCGTCGCGGAAGATGCTGGACACGCTGTACACGGGTACGTGGCGGTGCTTCAGGATATGCAGGTAGTTGTACCAGAACTCGTACTTGATGAAGAAGGCCATCTCGGGACGCGCGGTGCGCAGAAAGCGGCGTGCGTTGGTGATGGTGTCGAGCGGCAGATAGCAGATGATGTCGGCCCCCTCGTAGTTCTTGCGCACCTCGTAGCCAGATGGCGAGAAGAAGGTGAGCAGTATCTTGATATCGGGATGCTCGCGCTTCATCTGCTCCATCAGCGGTCGCCCCTGCTCGAACTCGCCGAGAGAGGCGGCATGGAACCACACGTAGCGTGCATTCGGATCTACCTGCTCGCGGAGAATGCGGAAGGCATCGCGCTCGCCGCGCCACATCTTCCTTACTTTCTCGTTGAAGCGGCTATAGATGACTACTCCGAGCAGATAGAGATATATTGCTAGATTATACATTAGCCCAGTACCTCGATAGCTTTACGTGTTCTACGAATCGTTTCTTCTTTACCGAGGAAAGCTGCCAGTTCATACATATCGGGACCCTGACCTGCGCCGACAAGGGCTATGCGCCATGCGTTCCAGGGCTTGATGCCCGTCTGCTCGGTCCAGGGGTCGATGACGGTCTTCAGACCCTCTACGTTCCAATTGGTGATGGTCTCCAGAATGTCTGTCATCTGGCGCATCCAGTCAGCCGTATTCTCGTTCCAGTTCTTACGGATAAATTTGTCGCCTTCGCGGTCAAACTCGGTGGGAGCCACGAAGAAGAACTTGGTCAGGGGCCACAAATCGCTGACGAACGAGATGTTGCGCTTGCGCTTGGTGCCGTCGTTGTTGACAACCTCTACCACCTTTGTCTTCATCATCCTCACCACCTCGGCCTCTTGTGCGGCGGTGGCCTCGATGCCGTTCTCCTTCAGAATCTTGTCGAAAGCGGGGCACCAGTCGGCATCAGCCTGACGTAGCAGATACTGGTGGTTGAACCATTCTGCTTTGATATGGTCGAACTTGGCACCGCTCTTGGAACATTTGGAGAGGTCAAACAGGTTGACCATCTCTTCGAGGCTCATCAGTTCCTGGTCGTTGCCGGGACTCCAACCCAGCAGGGCGAGGAAGTTGATGACGGCTTGGGGCAGATAGCCCTTCTCACGATAGCCGCTGCTGATATCGCCAGTCTTGGGGTCGTGCCATTCCAGCGGGAACACGGGGAAACCCAGTTTGTCGCCATCGCGCTTGGACAGTTTGCCGTTGCCTACGGGCTTCAGCAGCAGGGGCAGATGGGCAAAGCGGGGCATGGTGTCCTCCCAACCGAAAGCCTTGTAGAGCAGTACGTGGAGGGGGGCAGAGGGCAACCACTCCTCACCGCGAATCACGTGGGTAATCTCCATTAGATGGTCGTCCACGATATTGGCCAGATGGTAGGTGGGTAGTTGGTCGGCACTCTTATAGAGCACTTTGTCGTCGAGGATGTCGCTCTTTACGCGCACCTCGCCGCGAATCAGGTCGTCAACCAGCACCTCTTCGCCGGCATCAATCTTGAAGCGCACCACGTACTGCTTGCCCTCGGCAATCAGTTGATCCACCTCCTCTTTGCTCAGCGTCAGTGAGTTGCGCATCTGACTGCGCGTCTTGTTGTCATATTGGAAATTCTCTATCTCCTTGCGCTTGGCATCCAGTTCCTCGGGGGTGTCGAAGGCGATGTAAGCCTTGTCGTTCTCCAGCAGCTGCTGCACGTATTTCTTGTAGATATCGCGACGTTCACTCTGACGGTAGGGACCATAGTTGCCACCGAAGCTCACGCCCTCGTCGAACTTGATACCCAGCCAGTTGAAGGCCTCGATGATATAGTCTTCGGCACCGGGCACGAAGCGT
Organism: uncultured Prevotella sp.; assembly: GCA_946614175.1. Taxonomy (GTDB): domain Bacteria; phylum Bacteroidota; class Bacteroidia; order Bacteroidales; family Bacteroidaceae; genus Prevotella. The sequence continues at coordinate 8,844 of CAMOGP010000013.1, forward strand.
GTGGAGTCTGTATCCTCAATACGGAACACCAAGTCGCCGCCATGCTGCTTGGCAAAGAGATAATTGTACAAAGCGGTACGCACACCGCCGATATGTAGGGGCCCTGTAGGACTCGGTGCAAAGCGCACCCTTACTTTTCTTTCTGTCATTATACCTTATTATTATACAAATTTGGGTGCAAAGGTACTAAAAAAAAGAGAATTAAGAATTAAGAATTAAGAATTATTTGTATCTTTGCCACCAAATTGGATGTGATATGAGTAAATTCGACATAAAAACAGATTTGACGTGGCGCGATATTGTCTTGCGCGTGGCCCTGGTGCTGGGCACGGTGGCAGTCATCGTGTGGTTCATGCCGCGCGACAATAAACCTAATTTCAAGATGGAGGTGGACAAGGTGTGGCTGTATAGCGACCTGACGGCCACGTTCGACTTCCCTGTTTATAAGAGCGACAGTATCGTGAAGCACGAACGGGAGCAGGTGATGCTTGATTTTGAGCCTTACTATATCTACAGTCCGTCGGTGGCTGAACAGCAAAGGAATGCGCTCTCGCATTTTATCTGGCAGAAACATCCCGAACTGGGGTCTGACTTCCTGAGACGGGTGCTTACGTCTTTTGAAAAGCTTTATGAAAAGGGTATTGTGGATACCAAGAAGCCGCTGGATGCCGAGACGGATACGGTAAAGAATCTGCGGCGCATCGATGATAAAGAGGTGACTGAGATCAATATCTCGCAGGTATATACGCCGAGAGAGGCTTATGAGACCTTGCTCAGCACGCCGTCGCTGCAGGCTTATCATGCCCTGCTGGCGCAGTTGGACCTGAACGAGTTTCTGTTGCCCAACCTGACCTATGATGAGGAGCGCAGTGAGTCGGCGCGCCTGGAACTGCTCAATAGTATCCCCCTGGCAAATGGGGTGGTGCAGAGCGGACAGAAAATCGTGGCTCAGGGTGAGGTGGTGACGCCGGAAACCTATCAGGTGATAGAATCTTATCAGAAGGAGCTGGAGCGCCGCGACCAGTCAAAATCTGCCTTGGTCTCGATGGTCATCGGCGAAGTGCTGTTTGTGCTCATCATCATCTCGATGTTCACCATCTACCTGACGCTCTATAGGAAGGATTTCTTTGAGCACACCCGCCATATCGCAATGATGTTTACGCTGGTCATTATGGCTACGGTGCTAGCGTCGCTAATGGTTGACCACTCGCTGCTGCATGTCTATATCCTGCCTTTTGCCATTGTGCCAATCTTTATCCGTGTGTTCATGGATTCGCGTACAGCGTTGATGGCGCATGCCACGGTGGTGTTGATATGTGCCTCTATCCTGCAGCGCCCGCTGGAGTTTATGGCGGTGCAGACAGCGGCAGGATTGACGGCGGTATTCTCTCTGCGTGAGTTGTCCAGCCGTTCGCAACTGTTCTGGACGGCTATCATCACCACGATGGTGGCAATGCTTACCAATCTGAGCATTTTCCTGATTCGTCATAATGATATCTCGAATATCGATGGCAGCGAGTATGTCTATCTGGCTGTCAGTGGTATCGTGTTGTTCTGCTCGTACCCTCTGCTGTATCTCATCGAGAAGTTCTTTGGCTTTATCTCGGATATCACGCTGATTGAGTTGAGCGACATGAACAAGGTGCTGCTGCGCCGCATGAGTGAGGTGGCGCCTGGCACGTTCCAGCACAGTATCCAGGTGGGTAATCTGGCGGCAGAGATTGCCCGTAAGATTGGCGGTAACCCGCAACTGGTGCGCACGGGGGCACTGTATCATGATATTGGTAAGATACAGAACCCTATTTACTTTACGGAGAACCAATCGGGTGGTATCAGTCCGCACAGCCAACTGTCGTATATCGAGAGTGCGCAGATGATTATCAGTCATGTGACGGAGGGTCTGAAACTGGCTGATGAGTACAATCTGCCTGTGCAGATACGCGACCTGATTGCTACGCACCACGGACAGGGCAAGGCGAAGTATTTCTATATCAAATATAAGAATGAGTTCCCCGACCAGTCTGTCGATGAACTCCTGTTTACCTACCCAGGACCTAATCCTTTTACCAAGGAACAGGCTATCCTGATGATGGCCGATGCCGTAGAGGCTGCCTCACGGTCGCTGCCCGATTACACGGAGCTGACCATCCGTCAGTTGGTAGATAAGTTGATTGACGGCATGGTGGACGATGGCTTCTTCCGAGAGTGTCCTGTCACTTTCCGAGATATACAGTATGCCAAGACAGTGCTGATAGAGAAACTGAAGACTATCTACCATACGCGTATCAGTTATCCGGAGATGAAAAACGGCTGATTTGCACACTAAATGGGGGAAATGTGCAATTGAATTCTGCACAAACTATCACGGTTTGTGCAGAATTTCACGTTTATTAGGTTAACGAAATTTAAAATATGCACACTTTTTTCTTTTGTGTGCGACAACAAACGTACCTTTGCAGCCGAATTTTTTAAGATTTGTTTAAAAAGGATATGAAAACAAAAGTAATTCTGGCTGGCATCTTGCTGGCTGCAACCACCACTACGGCACAGGCTGGTGGTATCTTAACCAACACGAACCAGAGTATTGACTTCTTGCGTAACCCAGCACGCGATGCGGCTATCGGTCTCGATGGTGTGTATAGCAACCCCGCTGGTGTGGCTTTCCTGCCCGAAGGTTTCCATCTGGGTTTCAACTGGCAGTATGCTCACCAGACGCGTACCATCACTTCTACCAACCCCGTATTGGCTCTGGGCAAGAAAAACGGCGGCTCTGATTCCAAGATATTTGAGGGTGTGGCCGACGCTCCGTTCCTCCCTTCTTTGCAGGCTGCATGGAATAAGAACAACTGGAGTCTGCAGTTTAATTTCTCGCTGCCTGGTGGTGGCGGTGCCTGTGAATATGCTGATGGTCTGGGCTCTTTTGAGAGCACAGTGGGTGCTATTGCCAATCAACTGAGGCCGCTGGGTGCTACGGGTTATGATATGGATGGCTACATGCAGGGGCGCCAGTATTATTTCGGTTTTCAGTTGGGTTCTGCCTACAAGGTAACAGACAATCTGGCTGTCTATGGTGGTCTGCGCTTGCTCTACGGTACAGCTACGTATAAGGCAAAAATCAGCAATATCATGGTAAATACGGCAGGTGGTTATGTGGACTTTGGCAGTTTCCTGCAGGGGGCAGAGACGAAGGTCGATGCTGGACTTTCACAGGTTGTTGCTGGTATGGCTCAGTACGAGGCTGCTCATGCTACTGCTGCTCCTGAGTATGCTGCACTTGTAGCCCAGAAGGAACAACTTGAGGGTACCAAGACCAGTCTGGGTGCTTTGCAGAAATACTCTCAGGGTGTGAACCTGTTGTGCAACCAGTCGAGTGTGGGTATTGCGCCTGTTTTGGGTATTGACTATAAGATGGGCAATCTTAATTTTGCCGCCAAGTATGAATTCAAGACCGAGATTCACATGAAGAACGAGTCAACGGTAAACCAGGCCAGTGAGATTGCAGCCGTGAATAAGTTCCGCGATGGTGAAGAGATACCCGAGGACCAGCCTGCACAGCTGGCGCTGGGCGTGCAGTGGAGCCCCCTGGACGAGGTGCGTCTGAATGCAGGTTGGCACCACTATTTCGATAAGAGCACTTCATGGTATAACAACTCGCAGGATCTGCTGGATCACGATACCGATGAGTATCTGCTTGGTGCTGAGTGGGATGTCAACGACCGCGTGTTGATTTCTGTGGGCGGACAGTTGACTCGCTACGGCCTGACAGATGCTTATATGAATGATATGTCGTTTGTAGTGAACAGCTACAGCATAGGTTTCGGAACAAGCTACAAGGCTACGGACAATGTGACGCTGAAGGCTGGCTATTTCCAGACAAACTATACCAACTACGACCGTGTGAGTCAGCAGAACCCGCTGATTAAGGATACTTTCACCCGCACGAACTATGTGATTGGTCTGGGTTGCGAGGTGACGCTCTAAGATAAGTACGTATCTAAATCTCCTCTAAAGCATAATATTGATAATCACGGACGATGCGGCGAAGAAAAGCTGTGTCGTCCGTTTCTTTTCTTTCGATAGCCAGTTTTTCGCACACCTTACGGGCTAGTTGGGTCGTGCGCTTGGCAAAATCGCTTTGCTGGATAGAGAGGGTGTGCGTAATGATGTCTATTTGTTCCAGGGACAGGTCGGCAGCCTGCGGATAGCGTGGCACATAGCCCTTGGAGAGATAGTCGTACTCGTCAAGACTGATTTGTATCTTCTTGTATTTCTGTTTTTTTATAACCACCGTCCCTGCGGCAAGGTCGCCAAGTCGCTGGTTGTTGCGGGTAAGCACCATCACCAGAAGCCCCATGTAACTGGTTAGCGGACCGTCAATCAGAAACAGCAGCCAGCGCATCAGGTAGGCGCTCATCGTGGGGCGAGAACCGTCGAGTTTCACCACCTGCATATTCATTATCATCTTACCAACGGACTGCCCTTGGTTGAATATCTCCATGAGGAGGGTGTAGAACAGGGGTATCACGCCTATGGTGATGATGTAATACCACTCGGTTTTGATGATATCTGCTGCTATAATGATGGCAAGCATGACGTAGGCAAACAATATAATCCAGTCGAGTATCTGTGCAAGGATGCGGTCGCCCACGCTGGCAACGGTTGGTTGAAGGCGCACGTATTGGCCTGTGATGATAGCTGATTCTGCCATTTTCTTTGCTATATATGTAATTTTGCGACAAAAGTAGATAAAAAAGTTGACATATTGCACATAATTATCAAATTATTTTGTAACTTTGTCGCTCGATAACTGGAAATCGATGAAAGAAGTAACGTTTATTCGGCAGAACCTTGACAAATGGCGCAGTTACGAGACGGTGGCTGAGAGTCCGGCACTCTCTACTCCCGACGAGATGGCTGACGCTTATATAGACGTCACTTCCGACCTGGCTTTTTCGCAGACGCACTACCCCCAGTCACGTATCACGCTTTATCTGAACAACTTGGCTTCTGCCATCCATCAGAATATCTACCGCAACAAGCGGGAGCGATGGTCGCGTATCATCACGTTCTGGACTCGGGAAATGCCGCTCATCATGTGGGATGCCCGCAAGGAGCTGCGTCTGTCGTTTGTCATATTCCTGATAAGTGCGCTCATCGGTGTGCTGTCGCAATGGCTCGACCCCGATTTCTCGCGTCTGGTGATGGGCAACCGTTATGTGGAGATGACGCTCAATAATATTGAGAATGGTACGCCGATGGCTGTCTATGACGGTGGTTCTGAGGGACTCATGTTCTTCATGATTACCAAGAATAATATAGGTGTGTCGTTCATGGCTTTTGTATCGGGACTGCTTACCAGTTTCGGAACGGGATTGATATTGCTGCAGAATGGGGTCATGTTGGGAGCCTTTCAGACTTTTTTTGCCCAGCATGGACTGCTATGGGAGTCGGCTTTGGCTATATGGCTGCACGGCACTATCGAGATATCGGCTATCATCGTGGCTGGTGCCGCAGGGCTCGCCATGGGCAACGGGTGGCTATTTCCCGGCACGTATTCCCGTCTGTACTCGTTCAGACGTGGGGCCAAGCGTGGATTGAAGATCGTGATTGGCACGGTGCCGCTATTCTGTGTGGCTGGTTTCATCGAGGGTTTCCTCACCCGTCATACGGAGTGGCCTGATATGGGCCGACTGACCATCATCTTGCTTTCTGCCGCGTTTATCATCTATTATTATATAGTACTGCCTTATTTCAGGAATAAATCTCAAACCTCAAATCATAATAATCATGCAAATAGAAACTCCCCAAATTGAGTTGTACCGTGTGCGTACATTTACAGAGAAACTCACAGATACGTTTAATTTCTTGCGTGACAACTGGCGCTCTCTGCTGAAATACTTCTTGTACCTGATGCTGCCTACGAGTATCGTGGTGGCATTGCCGTTCAATCATTTCTTTGAGGGCTATTTTAAATTGATTACCCTCGCAGAGAATCCGAATGCGTTTAGTTCCTCGGATGCGTGGCTATATGGCTTATCGACTGTAGCCAGTGTTGTGCTTGGTCTCTTTTCTGTCATCCTGTTGCAGGCGTTCATCTTTGCTATGATTCGTGTCTATATGCGCAATCCACAGCGGTTGAAGGATATCATCTATGCCGATTTCCGTGACGATTTGTTTTTCTGCTTCAAACGGGGTTGTATAGAGTCGCTGGTGGGTGTGGCACTGGCCGTTGTTGTCGCTTTGCTCTTTGTTGCTGTGATAGCAATCGCCTTCTCCGTAGGGGCGAAGTTTGGCGCGGTGATTAGCATATTAGGCGTCATCTTCTTATATGTCGTGCTGGTTATTGTGCTCCTCCCAATGATGATGGTTTCGCCCATCTATCTGTTGGAAGACGAGATAGGAGTCTTTGCAGCCTATAAAAAGGGATTCCGTCTGGGCTTTGCTACCTGGGGCGGCCTCTTTGCCCTGTTGTTTGTGGTAGGTATCCTGTCGAGTGTTGTCCAGACTGTCACCATGATGCCTTGGTATATCCTGTCGATGGTGAAGATGTTCTTTACGCTGAGCAATGATATGGATAAGCCTTTCCTGCATTCGTTTGTCTTTGCTTTCATCCAGTATCTCACTTGTATCCTGATGTATCTGGGCTATATGCTCTCAGAGATATTCACGCTTGTGGCTGTCACTATCCAGTATGGACATGCCAGCGAGAAGATTGACGGTAAGGGCGTGGCTCAGCGTATTGAGAAGTTTGACGAGTTTGATAATTTCTAATATCCACTGGCACTACTTGGTATTCTAACGATGACGGCAGATACACTCCAACTGGACCAGGAACTCATGACTGCATTGCAGTCTGATTCGCAGTACGACTACGACCGCGAGATAAACAGTGGTGGCGAGAGTCTGCTGGAGTGGCTTCAGCGAGTCATTAACGAATGGGTGTTCGACCACCTGGATATCGTGCTGAGCGACGATGTTACCAATTATATATTAATAGGTATAGGTGTGCTGGTGGTGCTGTTCCTGGTTTTCCTTTACTGGCAACTGCGTCCCAAACTCTTTATACGTGATGAGAAGGGGGACGATCTGACGTATGAGGTGCAGGAGGATACCATCTATGGCGTCGATTTTAAGGGCGATATCGCTAAGGCTGTGCAGGCTCAGGATTATCGCATGGCTGTGCGCCTTGTTTATCTGCAGACGTTATGGCATCTGCAAAATGCAGAATTGATTAACTGGCAACCGTCAAAGACACCAGTGGAATATATGCGTCAGGTCAACAAGTCTGACTTTTCAGCCATGACGTATTCCTTTATCCGTGTGCGCTATGGTAATTTTGAGGCTACTCAGGCGCTTTTCGAAGAGATGCTTTCTTTACAATTGTCTGTTACCCAACAGCTAACACCTGCCACTCATGACTAATCGCACGAAGTTCATCATCGGTATCCTGGTACTCCTCGGCATCGTCTTTGCCATCGAGTTTCGCACCTCACCTAAGTTCGTGTGGATACCTACGTTTAGTCATACGGACGGGCAGCCCTTCGGATGTATGCTCTTTGATAGTGTGATGCATTCGTCTATGCCTCAGGGCTACAGCGTCACGAAGAAGACGGTGTGGCAGTTGCAGCGCGATAGCACATTCAAGGAGCCGAAGTCTATACTGGTGGCTACGGAGGACCTGATGGGTAAGGAAGATGTGGGTGAGTTGTTGGCTTTGGTGCAGGGGGGGCATACGGTTCTCCTGGCTTCAAAGAGTCTCGCTTTTCTGTGTGATACTCTGCATATCAGTTCCGTATTCAATAGCAGTGCATTTAATATCTCTAAATTTGCTGGAAAAAATATAGAGAAGGGGTCGCTGCGGTGGAAAGGGAAAAGGGGGGACTACAGGCACCATCCGCTCGCTGTTTCTGCTTATGCACAACTGATACCTAACACCTTCGTAGGTAATGATAGTGTGGTATGTGACACGTTGTTGGCGTTCTCTGGGTATGAAGCCATTAGTCAAGCGATTGATGGTGAGGGGGAGCGTCCTGTTGCCCTTTCTTTCAAGCGTGGTAGGGGCGAACTGATTATTGTTTCGGCACCGCTGCTTTTCACGAATTATATGACTATCAGCGGGCAGGGTAGTCTGTTGCAGGCGCGCTTGATGGACAGGTTGAAGGCTCATCCCGTCATCCGTATGGAGAGTTATGTCAGTGGTACGGCAATGACGGAGACGAGTCTGTTTTATGTGATGCTGAAGCATCCGCCATTACGCTGGGCACTCTATCTCTCAATCTTGGCTCTCTTGCTGTTTTGTGTCTTCACGGCTCGTCGTCGTCAACGTGTGATTCCTGTTGTGAGGAAGCCCGAGAATCGCAACCTGGAGTTTGTGCGTCTCATCGGTTCTCTCTATTGGCAGCAGCACGACAATGCGGGACTGCTGGCTAAGAAACTGGCGTATGCCACGGAGGAGATTCGTCGGCAGAATGTGCGTATCTCTGCTGAAGATGAGCAACTGCTCAGCGAGATTCGTGAGTATGCCTATGGGAATTATGTCATTCCTGATAAGACGCTGAAATACTATATCAACGAGCTGAACCGTATTCTTCAGTCGTTATAGAAAAGTAAAAAGGTAAAAAAGTAAAAGGGTAGAAAAGGTAAAAAAAGTAATCTATATGGAACAAGAAAGAATAGACCTTACGCAGTTTGCAGCGCGCATCGAGGAGTTGCGCCAGCAAATATCTCAAGTCATCGTAGGACAGTCGGAGAATATTGAACTGCTCCTTACCGCAGTGCTCGCTAACGGTCATGTGCTGCTCGAGGGGGTGCCGGGGGTGGCAAAGACCTTACTGGCTCGACTGCTGTCTAAGTTGATCGATGCGAAGTTCAGTCGTGTGCAGTTTACGCCCGACTTGATGCCTTCTGACGTGCTTGGCACTAATGTGTTTAACATGAAGACGTCTGATTTTGACTTCCATGCGGGACCTGTATTTGCGGATATCGTGCTGGTAGATGAGATCAACCGTGCGCCTGCCAAGACTCAGGCGGCACTGTTTGAGGTGATGGAGGAGCGTCAGGTCACCATCGACGGCACTACGCATCCTATGGGACAGTTTTATACCATCCTCGCTACGCAGAACCCGGTAGAGCAGGAGGGTACGTATAAGTTGCCCGAGGCGCAGACCGACCGTTTTATGATGAAGATAACGATGGGTTATCCTTCGCTTGAGGAGGAGGTGGCTATCCTTGAGCGTCATCATGCCAACCAGCGTCTCACTTCGTTGGAGAATATCCAACCTGTAGTCACTAAGGAGGAACTCGTACAACTGCGTCAGATGCTTGACGGTGTCTTTGTGGATCCTGTCTTGTTGCGTTATATCGCTGCTATCGTGATGCAGACACGTCAGAGCAAAGCGGTATTCTTGGGGGCTTCGCCTCGTGCCTCTGTGGCCTTGTTGCAGGCGTCTAAGGCTTATGCGTTGTTGCAGGGGCGTGACTTCGTAACGCCTGATGATGTTCGCTTTGTGTGTCCCAGCATCTTGCAGCATCGCCTTATCCTTACGGCTGAGGCTGAGATGGAGGGCATCACACCCGTCAAGGCCGTACGACGACTCATCGAAAAGGTAGAAGTACCAAAGTAAAGACATAGTAACATGTTTTAAAGACACAATAACATAATAACATGTTTAAGATATAGGAACGAATATAATTCGTGTAATTCGTTGAATTCGTTGTTTTAAAGAAAAAAGTGTATTTAAGGTATCGCTTTTATTATCTGCTATCTGCTGTTATCCTGATTATCGCAATGGGATATGCTGTGCCACCGCTGTTCACCATCGGTCGTATCTTCTTTTGGCTGTTGGTAACTGGTGTCGTGGTGGATATCGTGTTGTTGTGGAGCAGGCGGGGCATCCGGGCTTTTCGTACCCTCTCGCCGCGTTTCTCTAATGGCGACGATAATCCTGTGGGCATCCGTCTGGAGAGCAGTTATCCCTTCGGGGTTCATACGGAGGTTATCGACGAGGTGCCGCCCGTCTTCCAGCGTCGCGACATCCTGTTCCTGGCCGACGTCAGAAGGATGGGGGAGGCTACGATTACCTATCAGTTGCGCCCAACGGAGCGTGGCATCTATAGCTTTGGACGTGTGCGTGTCTTCGTCAGTACGCTGTTAGGACTTGTACAGCGTCGCTATACTTGTTGTGAGCCGCAGGATGTAAAGGTCTATCCTTCTTATATGATGCTGCGTCAGTATGAGTTGCTGGCTATGAGCAATAACCTTACTGAGATGGGTATTAAGCGCATCCGTCGTATAGGCAACAATACCGACTTTGAGCAGATTAAGGACTATGTCGTGGGTGATGACTACCGCACCATCAACTGGCGTGCTACGGCTCGTCGTCATCAGCTCATGGTTAATGTCTATCAGGACGAGCGTTCGCAGCAGGTATTCTCTGTCATCGACAAAGGGCGCATGATGCAGCAGGCTTTTCAGGAGATGACGCTCCTGGATTATGCTATCAATGCGGCCTTGGTGCTCTCTTACGTCACTATCAATAAGCAGGATAAGGCCGGACTGATTACCTTCGCTGATCAGTTTGGGTCTTTCGTGGCACCTTCTAAGCAGGAGGGACAGATGCAGACTATCCAGGAGGCGCTCTATGCTGAGCAGACGCAGTTTGGCGAGACTGACTATTCTGCGCTGTTGACTGGCCTTTCCCGCCATGTGACACGCCGTTCTCTGCTGATTCTTTATACCTCGTTCACCTCCATGGCTTCTATGCGTCGGCAGTTGCAGTATCTGCGTCAGTTAAACATGCGGCATCGTCTGCTGGTGGTGTTCTTCGAGGACGAGGAACTGCGCGATTATATCGAATATAAACCTCAAACCTCCAAACTCAGATCTCAAACCACGGAGTCTGTCTATCAGCATGTCGTCGCCGAGAAGTTTGCCTACGAGCAGCGTCTCATCGTGCAGACGCTTCGTCAGTATGGCATACAAAGCTTGTTAACCACGCCTCGGAATCTGTCTGTTGACGTGATTAACAAGTATCTGGAGATAAAAAGTAAGATGTAGAATGTAAGATGTAGGATGTATGAGGTAAGATGTCTGATGTCTTACCTCTTTATTATTTTCTTTCCGTTCACGATATACAGTCCTTTCTTTACCTTACGGTTATCTGTTGGGCGGCCTTGCAGGTCGTAGACAATGCTTGGCGTCTTGGTATTGCCGACTGTTCCCACGCCAAGTACCTCGTCTGTGGGTTCAGGTATCTCAACTTTGAATGGTACTAGGTTGATGTTATGGCTGTCCCATAAGTCATTATTTCCAAGATAGTAGCCATTCGTTTTATACGAGATGTTAAACCAGTAGTAGCCATCTACCTCCAGTGGTACCTCTACATTGTAAGTCCCTGTTTTGAGTTTACCCAGTTGTACAGGTATTTCTATTACCTGGGTGTTCCTGTAAGTATTGCCTCCGTCGCTGTTCTTCAGCACTCTCACCTGGATACAGTCGTTGTATTCGCTGGTGACTTTGGAGTTCTGGGCCTTGAAACTGAGCTTGGCAACATTACTTTTGATGATACCTTTGGCATCGGCATTAAGCACCATGCCGTTGGTCAGTTTCAGTTCATTGACTTTGGCGCTCTTGATGGTTGCCGTTGTCTTGGCCAGCTCGGTGTAGTATTCCATCCATTGGTTTTGCTCTTCATTGAAGGTCCAACTTTTTAACGCAAATACAATGGTATGCTCTCCTGTCTCTTCAGGAGTGAAATTCATATCTAAGTCGGCTGTCTCTCCTGGAGCTATCTCAAGATGTCTTCCACCCTTAGGCTCACCGTTAACCAGCAGGAATACCACGTTGTTAAAGAATGTACCGTTGTTTTTGATAGTTGCCTTGGCTGTTTGCGTGCTGTATACCTCCATGTTACCGTTTACTGCTACTGAGCCACTCGCATCAACAGTTGGGTTCTGCAGCGTCATCTGGTTGCCGCTGATGGTAGCAGTGATGTAATACTGGAAGCTTCTTGAATTCTGATACCATGTGTCTGTACCCTTTTCCCGGCTGATAGCAGTAATGGCATAGGTGCCATCGGGTAGGGCAGGAATGTTGCAGTTGTAGGTGATTCCATTATAACCCCAACTTTCAGCAAATCTGCCATCGTTCATTTTCTGGGCGGATACCTCCTTGTTGTCCTTGTCGTACACACCTATGCCAAGGTCAAAGTCTTGTGTGGCACCAGTACGGTTATAGAAAGTGGCTGTCAGAGAGATGGGAAAATAGCTTCCCTGTTTGTTCACTACGCTTAAATTTGTATATAGCCCTTCTGATGTCATTCTTACTCCCCATTCTGGTTTGTTGTCGGTGTTGGGCTGTATGCCAATGATAGCATCCTGATCAAAGCTGTAGCCATCGCTGCTACTGCTGGCGCCGCTACCTGTATTACTATGTGGGTCGAGGATACTCAGCAGGAAATAGCCGTTGCAGCTACCGCCCCATCCCCAGTTCACGTGGAAGAGACCATCCTTGCTATAGCCGTCAATCACAAAGGCATGTCCACCGCCAATTGATTGTCCGCAATAGTATACGGGACGCTTTTGGGCCAGTTCGTTGTAGATTAATTCGTCCCATTCGCTGGCTTTGAATTCAATTCGGTTTACATGCCTCAAGCTCGTGTCATAGTCGAAGTAATTCTTAAATGCATTGAGTGCGGGTATCATGTAGGCATAACTACTGTAGGAGGTGTAGTCCATCTCCATGCTGGCGCCGCATAATTGCATCAGTGTGGCGATGGCATTTTTCTGAGCCGCAGTCTCGTTTCCGTTATAGTTGTTCTTGATATTACTCCAATCGATTGTTGTCACAGGAATCTCATTGACTGTGATACCTTTCGTTCCTGTTGTATAGCTTGGAATAGTGCTCGTGGTCTTTTCGGGATATTGATAATAATTCAAGATTTGTGCCATGACGGTTGCCAGACATCCAGTCAGACTTCTCTCGTCACCATCCATGGGGCACTTGTTGTTATAAGGACTGCCTTGATCCCATGTGCTCTGTATCAGTGGTCTGATGGTGGCGTGCTCTGCCGTCTCGGCTCTTCTGGTGTTGGCATGGGTGGCCAGGTATTCCAGTTGGTATGTGTATCCTTGCAGCCACGCTTTCATATTGTCTGGTATGTCGTTCCTATTGAATGTCCCCTCGTCGGCATAACCCAGAATGGCTGGGGTGCGGTCGTCGGCACTAACCACGACGTAACCGTTGTTCTGCCCCACGTTAAACACGTAGAAGCTCTCCTTCGTGGCGGTAGTCAACTTATTGCTTACTTGTGTGCTCTTGGCTGCCAGTCTCATCTGGCGCAGAGATTGCGTGGCTCGCTGACTGTCCATAAAGGCCTTTGCCTTCTGCAGAGCTTCACTTTCCGTTACGTTGCCTGCCCATGATGTTACGGTGACAAACAGGAATAGAATAGGTAATAGTTTTCTCATATCATGATGGTTTTGGTCATTTTGTTGGCAAAGGTAATAATAAATCTTGATATTCTTGCAATTATCTATAAAAAATAGCCCCCACCGCATCTTGCGGTGAGGGCCGTTTTGTACCCTCCCTATGTGGGGAGGGGTAGGGAATGTCTATTACTTAACGACCTTCTTGCCATTGATGATGAAGAGACCCTTCTGAGCCTTGTTCACCTTCTGACCGTTCAGGTTGTAGATAGCATTGTTCATCACGTTGCTCTTCACAGTGCTGATGCTTGTCAGAGTAGCCTCGTCCTGCTCAGCATCGATGAAGTAGATGTGGCAACCCTTGGTGTTCTTCACAACGATGTCGTAAGCAACACCTGCGGGAACAGCCCAAGTCTGCTCGGTGTAAGTCTTAGGAGCAGCAACTGCATTGCCGTCAGCGTCCTTCAACTCAGTCTCACCTGCGAACAACTGTACGCCACGAGCATCTGTGATCTTGTGTGACTCAACACCCATAGTGATCTTAGTGCCACCCTTAACAGCGGGGATAGTGAAGCACTCGAAACCAGCACCACCCAACCAGAGGTATGCAGGACCATTGTATGGGCCGAAGTCCTTAGAAGCATCAGCAACTGCGTAGTTCACAGCGATAGCCAGTGAACGGTTACCTGCGAAGGTTGCACCGAACTGCAAGCCCTTGAGCTCCTCGATAACAACACCGTTAGCGGTCAGTTCGCCACCCTCAGGAATGACTGCCCAGAAGCAGTTGTCCTTAGAAGCCTCTGTAGGATCAGCACCAGCCTCAGCGTCAGCCTTCTTCTCTACATCGCTCCAACCTGCAACCTTGCTTGCAGCAGCGTCAGCCTTCAGGTTAGCGATAGTAGCCTCGCTCCACTTGGTGAAGTCCCATGTATGGGGAGGAGCAGGAGCTACATACTCAGTGATAATCCAGTCAACGTTACCATTTTTTTCTAGCTTGTCTGCATAGCATGATGTGCCTGCTGTCTTATCTGCAGCGTTAGTACCTACAAAGCGACCTGCAGTTACTAGGTTGTTGATGCGATATGCACCGTTGGGAAGAGCGGTGAATGTCCATACAGCTTTCTTTTCTGGCAGTGCAGACATTGTCCAGTTGTTGGTACCGGCAAGACCTACGAAGAGAGTTGCATCCTCATTTGCAAGTTCGTACTGACCTTCTGCACCTTCTGCAGCAATAAACTTCAGGGCAGTAGCTTTCTCAGCAATAGAGATACGGCCAACCTCGCCTTCGTCAGAAAGGTTCATGTAGAGAGGTGTCTCGCCACCCAGACGGAGCTGGAATGTGTAGAGTTTCTCTGCGACAGGTGCATTAACAGGAGCGTTAGCAAATGCGTTAGCCTTATCCTCGATTGCAGCCAGTGCATTCTTGATATCGTCTGCAGAAGGATTTGCACCTTCTCCAACAAGTTCTTCTGCTGCAGATACAGCATTTGCATAATCATCGTAAGCAGCCTGAGGCTTTTGGAAGATAGCATTTCCAACAGTACCTCCAATGGCATCAAGGTCAGCCTTGGCAATTGTAAGCTTACCTTTGAGAACAGGAAGCAAAATTGCTGCATTGTCGTCAGTAGTAACGAGTACAGGACTAGTGACGCTCATCCACTGGTGCTCAGCCGTAGCTTCACCACCAATTTCAAGACTGATATCTTCACCTTCATCTGCAGTTACCTCGAAAGCAATGTAGCGATACTCGAAACCACGTCCCTTACCGCCATTAGCGTAAGTAGCTGTTGGATCGAATGATGCGGTACCGTCGGTAGCAACACCGAAACCTACATCGCTCTTAGATGGGAAGTTGCGTGTGATATCGTTAACTTTGATGTATGCTGTACATGCTCCAACAGATGCACGACCGGCAGCATAGAGCACATACTTACCCTTTGGCAGCTTCACAGTGGTTTTCTTGTTGTTGGTCCAACTGCTCTGTGACCATTGTGCACTAGTCTGCTCGTAGTATGTTGAGGTGCTTGTGCCATCCCAGTGCTGTCCCTTGTTAGAAATCATCTCGCCTTCCCACTGAGAGAAGTCAGGAATCAGGATAGCAGCATTCACAGTATAGTCTTTGTTTACCTGAGTATATTCAGCTACCTTCAGTTTTTCAACGGCGGGAGTAACCTCTTCGGCTGTAAATACGCCATTCTCATATTCTGTTACAACAACGCCAAGTGTCTTAGCGATCTCGATTTCTGCAGTCAGAGCAGCAAGTTCGGTCTCGCTGGCAGCCTCACCTTTATAGGTCAGTTGGAAGTTGTCGAAGCAAACCCAGTTACCTGTGCATCCTTCAAGCTTCACTCCGATAACCAATGTACCATCGGTTACGACGCCTGTAGTTTCAATGGTCTGACCGTCATTTGTTATACCTTCAGTCTGTCCTTCGTTGGCAACGAGGAAGAATCCCTTACCGGCAGCATCATTGTTGCCCTGTTCTCTGTTCTGCAGTTCTGCAGTCAGCACATACTTACCATTTGGTAAACCGGTAATGGTCTGCAGGAATGTACCATCGGTTAATGCTCCAGGAGCAGCAGTCCATCTTTCGCAGAATTTGTTGCCAGTGCGAGCGGCAAAGTTGAGGTTGTTAGCAACATCTCCACCATTGGTAGAAGTCCATCCGTTAATTGTACCATCCTCGAAACTTGGATTTACGATAGCAAGTGTCATGTTAGCACCTGCAGTGGTCTGAGCCTTGGCAGCGGCATAGTAAGCATTCTGAAGTTCTGCAACAGATGCAAACTCTCCTGCATTGTACTTAGCAAGAACCTCTGTAGCCACAGCTGCTCCTGTAGCGTCAAGATTACCATAAGTCTCATTCAGTGCAACACAAGCCTTAACAACACTGATGGCAGCGTTAACGGCATCACCAAACTTGTTAAGATCCTTGTCTGTGTCGTATGTGCTCTTTGCTGTAGAAAGCGTAGCGGCATCGCTAGTAGTCTTTATGACAGAAGCAACAGCTTTGTAGGCAGCAAGAATCTCGGCTTCATCATAACCGGCATTATAGCCTGTGTAAGCCTTCCAGTATGTAATGGCATCAACTGGACGAGCAGCTGCAGCGTCATTACCGAGATATACGTCACGACCTACGCAATGGAATGCAAATCCGTTGCCTTCCTCATGAGAGATGGTCCACAGGGCAAGGTTCGGACCGTCCTGACCGTATTGGGGAGATGTACCGCTTAAGCCGAAGATGACGTTACCGCCAACAGGCTGTGAGTTCAAATACTGTTCGCCAGCCCAGTATGTACGGCGTGTTCCATCCAGATTCCAGATGGGAACCTGATACTGACCTGCATGGTCACCATCAAGAGCTACCAATGAGAAGAAACCACCGTTGGCTTTGTTCGAAGTAGCAGTAATAATGTCGGCAACTTTAACATCCCATCCATCGGGAGTATAGAGAACCAAACCATCTTTGTTCTGCAACATGAATTTTGCATTCTTCAAATCTTCCAGTGAGGTAATTTCACCACTCATCTCAGCTTTCTTGGCAACATTATTCAATGAAGCAGGGTCAACAGGAACTTCTGTAACTTCATAGCTTACCAATTCGTTGTTCTGATTGAACTCGTAGATGTCGGCTTGTCCTTCTCTGACATACTTCTTCATGGTGCCCTTTACAATAACGGTAGCACCAACCTTGATGTCGGTATATGCAACACCTTCCATGGTCAGGCCCTTGAAGCATTCGAACTGCTGACCTTCTTCTGTGCCATCAGCAGAAATCCAATAAGTAATATAGTTCTTAGTGGCATCTTCGGCATCTACGTTGACTTTTTCAATCTTAGAGATGATACCCTTTACGAATACGGTTTCGTTCAAAGCCTCACCGGCATCAATCAGGGCGATAGCCTCGGCTACAGTGTAGGCTGTCTCTGCTGTGTTTGCGATGTGAACGGGCTCTGCAGGAGTGAAAGTTGTGGTCTCGCCATTTTTATCTGCCACAGTTACAACAACGTTCTTGATTTGAGTGTTTGCAGATACGGAAAGAACTACATTTGTAGAATTACCGGTCCATTCACCTTTTTCTGCAACAATACCATTAATAGTGTTAGCAGTATTCCATTTTCCATTGTTATAAACAACCTTTGTGATAGCTTTGCCCTCAGGAGCAACGATAGTCATTGTACCACCGTACATACGCATCTTTGGACTTGAACCCCAATAACGGTTAGCTGTAGAACCTCCACTTGGCGTAATAGTCATTGTTACACCGTCTTGTGTCAAAATTTCATCCTCAGTGATGTCGCCATCATGTGAGCTGTTGCTAGATGCAGCATGGTTACCACCATCGAAATCAAATGTGACTTCTGTCGTTACAGCTGCAGCAGGAGCTTTGTAAAGGAACAGGCCTGTTACGACGTTGTTATCCCTACTCTTGATAGAGTGAAGGTGAGCAAAGCCCTTGTCTGTGGTCAATTGTTTCAAATCAACAGAATATACATTACCTTCCTTAGCGAAGTATTTCTGATGCCAACTATCAGCATCACCCACGGTGTTGTCAATAAGATGTGACTCGGCCTCAGTTGCGTTCCATTGGCCATTGTCTGCATCACGGTTCAACAGAATACGTGGTGTTCCGCTGGCAACTGTAACATACAGCTTGTCAAAAGCAGAGAGATCTGCATAATCGTTTACGCCAGGGTCGCCGTATGACTGTCCTGTAGTCTTGAAGAGTTCCCATGTAGTATTGTATGTGCTTGTCTGCTGGGCATCAGCACCCCAACCGTTCCACTTTCCGAAGGGAACGTCTTTCAGACTGCTGAAACCTTCCTTGAAGGCCAAAGCTGTAATAGCGTCATTGATAGCAGTAGTAGCAGCGGTCAGACTCTCTGCTGTAGCACCCTCAGCAGCCAAAGCTGTTTCACCATCGGCAATTTTTGTTGTTAGTGTTCCAAACGTAGCATCTGTGTAAGCCAAAGCGTTGTACATCTTACCAAGTGCAATAGCAGCTTCAAGTGCATCTTTCTGCTCTGCAAGAGGATCGGTTTGAGCTTTTTCCTTCAGTGTACAGAAAGTCCAGTAGATAGGATCAGTGCCAGTAGGAGCAGAACCTAGACCAGCGAAATAACCGCCACGAGCCACGTTCTTCAGGGTAAAGCCCTGATCTTCGACATACTCAACCTCCCAAGCGCCACCATACTTGACGTCGGTGCCGTACTGATCTTTTTGTCCAAGAACAAAACATCCATTGAAGCCACCCTCAGCACCTGAGTTTAGGTAAATGGCAGAGTTGCCCCACAAGCCAATACTGTTTCCGTCTGCCTTAACAATCTCAATGGCATAGGCGTTTTGAACTTTCTCATCTGCTTCGGCACTAAGGTTGTGAAGCTTCCACAGATAAGCAGTACCAGCAATCGCATTGGTGTAAGTGTCGTAAGCCAAGTTCTGAGCGTCCTTGTTGTAGATGGCCTTGCCGTCTGTCTCGTTGACGATAACAAACAACTGACCTTCCAGCGCAGCAACGCTTGTGAACTTTTGATCGACCTCATACTCCGTCGCGGCATTTGCAACACCAGCTACACATAGTAGCAACAGTGTTGCCCACAATTTTGTAATTAATCTCATGTTTTAATTGTTTTAGTTAATATAAAAGTGTTAATAGGTAAAATAACATTGATTTTTTTT
>CAMOGP010000014.1 GCA_946614175.1 uncultured Prevotella sp.
AGTTAAGGAGTTAAGACGATAGTCTAGAGGTCTTAACTCCTTGATTCCTTTAAAAGGCTATCTTCATGAATACGGGGAAGTGGTCGGAATAATTGATTTCCTTTGTGTAGTACGATTCACCCTCTAAGCTGGGGTCGTGGAAAATATAGTCGATGCGCACTTTTTTCCTGCCGCCATTATAGGTGTACATAATGCCTTCGCCACACTCCTTGAAACCATCCACCAGGTCGCCAAGCATCGTCTTATAAACATAGGAGTAGGGCACGTCGTTGAAGTCACCACAGACAATACAGGGATAATCGGATGTGCGGATGAGGTCGGCTACCAAATCAGCCTGACGAGCGCGTACAGCCATGCCGCGTGTATAGTTGCCATAGATAAGGCGCACAAACGTGTTGTCCTCAATAGAACGGCCCTGCAGCTCGTTTTTGGCAATATGATGGAGGGCACTGTTGAAACCTGTGGTCTCCAAGTGGGCATTAAATACACGTATGATGCGGCTATTGATATTGATATCGGCCCACATGGCACTATTGTTGGTAGGACCGAAATCGATGGTCTCGTGGCGCTCTATGGGATAGCGGCTATAGATAATCATATCCCCACGACCTGTTGCGGAATAGGGGAAATAACCTTTATAGCTGTCGGAGTTGAGTTTGTCGCCACTCACATCCTCGTATTCCTGAATACAAAGGATATCTGCATTCTGACGTTTCATCTCGGCAAGGATGTCTAATGCCTTGAAACCTGATGTCTCTCGGCCAAACATCGCCACGTTGTATGTGGCTATCTTAATGCCCGAACGATTGGTTTCGCCATCATTGAATAGGCTAGGCTGATAGACGGTACCAATATAAGGAATGCCGCATAGCAGCGGAATGGCGGGAATGGCCACCCAATGCCAGTGACGGCGTATCAGCCAGAATATCAGCATGATGATATTGCCGCCAAGCAGATAGGGAAGAGCATAGACCAACATGGCGATTGCTGTACCTGAGGCTGGATCGGAAGAGCCTCCAAAAAGTCCGAAAAGTGTGAAAACGGCCATCAGCGTGCTGATGAGCAGCATCATAAAAGAGAGGTATTTGTAAACGCCCAATTTACCCATAATATTTATTGGTGGGGGTGATTTTTATGATCCAATGAAGTGATTAATCTTTTCAATGAGGTCTTCCACATTGAATGGCTTTGCCATAAACTCATCGCAACCGGCTGCTTTCGCCTCACGGATATTTTCAGGGAAAGCGTAGGCACTGAGGATGATGATGGGCACCTTGCTGTTGACCTCCTTGATAATACGGGTGGCATCCAGTCCGTCCATCTCAGGCATTCTGACATCCATCAGAATAATGTCGGGGTGCTCTTCCTCGTTCATCGTTACGGCTTCAATGCCATTATGTGCATGTAGCAGGTTATAGCGCTTCTGCAACACAATACGTATCAATTCGTAGTTGCTCTCCTCATCCTCAACAACCAACACGGTCTTCAGGGCTTCCTGGTTGACGGGGTTGTTTACACGCAGAGTGCGCATGTTGTTTGAACGGGTGGTAACGGCGACACCACTGATTGAACCTGAGAAAGGCAGGGTGAATGTAAAGATAGAGCCTTTGCCCAGGGTTGAGTCTACTTCAATTGTGCCACCCATCTTCTCTACAATGATACGGCAGAGGGCTAGGCCAAGACCGAAACCGCGCTGCTGCTCAGCATCCTTAGAAGCGTAGGCATCAAAGATTTGATCAATAAATTTGGGATCGATACCTGTACCTGTGTCCTTGACGAAGAAACGAATCTCCTGAGTGTCGCTCAGTAATTCATAGCCAAAGGAGATTACACCTTTGGGCGTATGCTTAAGGGCATTGGAGATAAGGTTCGAGAAAACCTGCGTGATACGATTGGCATCGGTCTCCATGCTTACTGGGCTTGCTGGCTTATTCCACGTCAGACTGACGGTCTCTGGACAACGGAATTTGAATAACTGCTTGATACTCTTCATCAGATAATTCAAATCCGTAGGTTCTTTCTTGATAGTAATCTCACCATTCTCAACGCGTGAGAGATCAAGGATTTCGTTAACAAGACTAAGAAGACGATTGTTATTGCTCTCAATAATCTCCATATAGTTCATGCGGTCTTCTTGAGAGTCTGTCTCTACCATCACACGGGAAAAACCTTCGATAGCGTTGAGGGGGGTGCGAATCTCATGCGACATGTTGGCAAGGAACAAGGATTTCATCTTGCTTGCCTTTTCTGCTTTTTCCGCCTTTTCTTCGTATTCCTTAAGCTTGCTGTTGGCTTTGTCCAACTGCATTTTTACTAACTCAAGTTGTTTGGTCAGTTCGGAATACTTTTGCTTAAGTGCTGTCGTATCTTCTGAATTCATCGCATGAACATTCACATTCAATTTGCAAAAGTAATCATTTTTTTCATATTAACGAAAAAAAAACAAGAAATTGATGCAATTTTTGCTTTTTTTTACCCTCTTTGTGCTTTTTCCCACATTCCGCTGTCTTTATGAGTCAAAAGATAGCCTATTCCAAGGAATACGTTCAGATTCATAAACAGGAAGTAACAGGGTACGTAGAGCAATTTGTTTCTGCGGCCTGATACTTTCAAAATGTGACCTGTGAATGCTGACAGGTAGAAAAATGCCTGTAAGAGGAATAATAATTGGTATATCAGTGATCCATCGGCAAATAGGAGTAGGAGATTCAATGGGAACAGGGTAAACAGTGCCAGGGGGGTGATACTCCAGCGTAGCACGCGATGGGATACGTATTGGAAAGCTACCTTCGGGTGGGCAAAGGGATTCATCAGACTGCGTAACCACCAGATGCTCTGCAGACCTCCTGCTGCTATGCGGCGCTTACGCTTGGACTCTTCTGCTGTGCTGGCAGAACCGTATTCTGTGGCATAAGCCTCGTTGGTATAGGCTATGCGATGTCCGTCCTTCAGAATGAGCATGGACATCATGAAATCATCGAGTAGGGCATTGCTGGGGGCAGGATGATAATGGCTCATACGCACAGCGAAGAGCTCGCCGGCAGCACCCATGGCTGAAT
The DNA here is from genome assembly GCA_946614175.1 of uncultured Prevotella sp. Taxonomy (GTDB): domain Bacteria; phylum Bacteroidota; class Bacteroidia; order Bacteroidales; family Bacteroidaceae; genus Prevotella. The sequence goes on from CAMOGP010000014.1 coordinate 3,060, forward strand.
AGAGCTCGCTGTCCCATAGTTTCAGCATGCTCTCGTATTTCCAATACAAGCCTTCACCTTCGGCTGTGGCCTGACCGATATGGCGGGCTGCCACACGTTTCTCGCCAGATACGCAACTGACGTTGTTTTTCATGAATTGGCGTACAATCTCGCGAATGGCATCAGCATTTAGCATGGTGTTGGCATCGGTGAAGATCACATACTCGGCCTGATTCTCCTGCAGACCGTGTTGCATGGCTGCAGCCTTTCCTTTGCGCTCGGGCGAGAATACCAGTTTGACCTCTGGGTAGGCCTGCAGCAGCTCGTTGGAATTGTCGCTACTGCCATCGGTAACCCACATCACGCAGAGTTTTTCAGGTGGATAGTTGAGCGCACGGATATTCTGCATCTTTTCCTCTATGACGTCGGCCTCGTTGTAAGCACAAATCATCAGGGTGACATCTGGCAGTAACTGAGGGTCAAGAGGTAGGATAGGGGTTGCCTCTTTTCGGAAAAAGATGTTTTTGATTTTCAGAATAATATATAACACGGCTCCATAGCCCAAGTAGGTGTAGATTACGAGGGCTAGGCAGAGCCAGAATATGGTTTTTAACGTTATCACTATGCTGATATTTTAGGTGTGGTTAGTAAGTATATTATATGAGGTAAGAGGATTATTATTTGATGATGACTTTTCGTCCGCCGATGATGTAAAGGCCAGGACGTGTGGGCAACTGCTGAAGTTGTCGTCCCTGTATATCGTAATAGGTATTCGAGGTTTGCTGTTTTAGCTGCTGTTCCACGATACCTGTGGTATTGTCGGGATCTACATCTCCGAAGTAGTACAGCTGGAAGTTATCGAAGATAGCCCAGTAGCTATTATCCATCTTGGTGGTGCGGAGACCCATCTTCAACTGGCCTCCCTTGGTTGCCACGCTGGTGGTGACACGGTTCTGGTAGAGCCCCTTCTTGAAGTAGATACTGGCAGCCTCCATATTGTTGGGCACGTATTTGTTGCCGCCCACAGTGGATTCGTTGCCGCCTAATTTCTTGGTCTGCATCTCAGCACATATCTGCTTGATTTTCTTGGCCTTCGTGGCACCATATAAGAAGACGTTCACTTTGTCATCGTCACTGTTATAGGCGGTGTAGGCATCGGCTGCTGAGCCTGGACGCTGGAAGGCCTGTACGCCGACCTGATAGTTGCCGGCTGGCAGATTCTTGACTGTCTGGTTGAAGTCGAAATTCTTCTGGTAGAATTCTGCGCAACCGTAATTGATGGTGGCTGCTACTGACCATCCGTCACTATTACTGTCGAGGGTGGCATTGGTCAGCAGGTAGGTCAGGTTGAAGGGCTTCGACGGATCGGTGGGCGATACGCCACTGAGGAAGTTCAGGGCAGCTATTGTTGCCTCGTCGGCCAGACTGCTTGTCTCGTTGATGCTTTGGCTGTTGGCTATACGTTCTTCGATGCTGTAGATAGCGTCGGCGAAAGTTTGGTTGGCGCCCTCAATACGCTCTGCATGAGGAACTTCTGCAAGTGGTTTGATATGTGAGAGAATATCTGTTGTTTTTTGTTTGATAGTTTCTATCAGATTGATTTCAGTTTGCTCTGTCTCACTGGCTGTAAGGATGAGCCAGCGCTGGGCCGTAGCCTTATTGTCGATGTTGAAGGTGGCGCTTCCGATAGCACCATTGGCATTGGCTTGCAGACAGTTGGGCGTGAGATTACCAGTGGGGTGAACAAGCCAATAACCGCGCTTTGCCTGACTGCCAGAACCTACGTCAACACGTCCTTTCATCAGGTGAAAATTGTCTGCACTTGTGATGGTCTCACGGTTCATGAGCATAAAAGAACTGGTATAGGTGAGGTACTTGCCTGTGGCTACGTTGCGGAACTGATAGTACTGATTGTCTGGTGTAAAGGTGATATACCAGGCTGCGCTGTCGTTTTGCTGCACCTCGGCACTCGACATCTTCTTCCATTTCAGCAGACCTGTGTTTGTCAGGGTGAGGTAGGAGGAATAGAGACCACGGTCTTCCGACTCGTTCTTCAGGTAGTATTTCACATTGTCTTCCTGGTCGAAGATGTAGCAGGGATCTGCAAAGGTACTGGAACGGTGCTCCAGGCCATCCTCGCCAAGGGCCTGACCAATCATGGCATTGGCATAATAGGTCTTCAGCGAACCGTCATCCTCGTGGGCACCATTGATGCCGTAAGGCCACATGTGTTGGTAGTCGCCATTGAGGCGAGAACCTGTGGTGTTGTCCCAGAAATCAAGGAAGGCCGAAACACGGTCGCCCAGCCAGTAGCCTGTGCCGTTGCCGTCTCCGTTAAGACCTGAACGCAGGATGTTCTTGTTCCATTGGGTGGTGTAGGGAACGAGGCCCAGTCCGTGCTGCATTTCGTGCATGATGGTACCTGTGCGCTGATATGAGGAGTTAGCCCCCATATTCATCCAGGGCTCATCTTTATAGTTGCAGTCTGCTGTTGGAGTGCCAGCGCTATAGCCTACGCTGAATTTCTTCTTGATGCTGGTGAGGGCGTTGAAGATGTTGCAGGCATCGGTGAGGGCATTGTTGATGCGGGTGTTCTCGGCAGCACTGCCTCCATTGTTATACCAGTAGGTTATATTACCTTTTGGTAGAGTATAGAACTTGATAACATCTCCATAGCCTGTGGCACCGTTCTGGTCGGTGGCATAGGCGCGCATATAATACTTCGTGGATGGCTTCAGATTCACGAAATAATAGATGGTGCCATTACTTGATAGCATTTTTGTGCTGACGCTATCGTCAACAGTAGGGTTGGGGTTCTCGGCAATACAGAAACCACGCTTTGCGATGGCAGGACCGCCATTGGTCGCAATGGACTTGATACGGCCGAAAGCCATGGTGGCGCCACGTGCAAATCGTGTGTCGCTTGTCACGGTTGGCTGTGCGGATAATGTACAGGATATAGTTGTGAGTAGTAGAATCGTAGGAAGAATCTTATTTAATTCCATGATATTTGGTAGTTTCAGTGAGTAATACTCTGCAAAAGTATGAAATTTTTTTGAAATGGCAAAATTATCAATCCATAAAAAAAAGATGCAACTCTCTTTTTTTTATGAAAGTTGCACCTTTTTCTTACTTGCTCACTTCGTTTTCCTCCTGCATGTCAATGAATTGTCGATTTGCATCGTAGAACTCATACTGCAGGAAAGCCATCTTCTGGTTAGGAATGATGCGAACGCCCAATCCGTATTTCAGTTGCCAGCGACGTTTCAATGAGAATACGCCTTTATTGATGAATGCGGCAACATAAGGATGGACATGGAGTGTGAAACGCTTGATGCCTATCTTGGTGACAAGTCGGTCAATTTTGCTCTCTAACTGGTCTGTGAACAGAATGCTGGATTTAATCTTTCCAGTGCCATGACAGGTGGGGCAACTCTCTTCTACGGCAACATCCATGGCCGGACGGACGCGTTGACGCGTAATCTGCATCAGTCCGAACTTTGACAGTGGCAGGATGTTATGGCGCGCACGGTCTTTCTTCATGTTCTCGCACATACGCTCATAGAGCAGCTGACGGTCCTCTGCCAGGTTCATGTCGATAAAGTCTACAACAATGATACCGCCCATATCGCGGAGACGCAATTGGCGTGCCAGTTCATCGGCAGCACCAAGGTTGGTCTCTAGGGCATTGGCTTCCTGTCCGTTTTCTTTCTTGATACGTGTACCACTGTTGACGTCGACCACGTGCATAGCCTCTGTGTGTTCTATAATGAGGTATGCACCGCGTTTATAGTTAACGGTACGTCCAAAACCAGACTTAATCTGCTTGGTTACGTCGAAATTGTCGAAAATGGGCACATTGCCTTTATACAACTTGACAATGTTTGCTTTTTCAGGGGCAATCAGGGATACGTAATCGTGAATCTGGTTAAAGATCTCAGGATCGTTAACATGGATGCCGTCATAGGTGGGGTTGAACAAATCGCGTAGCAGTGCAACGGCTCTTGTCTGCTCCTCAAAGACCAGTTGTGGGCGTTCTGTCGTCTTCTGTACCTTGGAGATGGCATCTTCCCATCGCTTCAAAAGTACTTTTAGTTCCTGGTCGAGTTCTGCTGCTTTTTTTCCTTCTGCAACGGTTCTCACGATGACGCCAAAATTCTTGGGCTTCATGCTTTGTACCAGTTGCTTCAGTCGGCTACGCTCTTCTCCACGTTTAATTTTACTAGATACAGAAACCTTATCTCCAAAAGGTATCAATACCATGTAACGCCCAGCAAAACTTAGTTCGCAGGTGAGTCGGGGACCCTTGGTGTTGATGGGCTCTTTGACTACTTGAACCATGATTTCCTGTCCAACCTTCAGAATATTTTGAATACTTCCTTCTTTGGGGAGGGTAGGCTGGATGGTGGCTTTCTGAATGGGATAGAGTTTCTTTCTGTCACTTGCTACCTGTTTCAGGTATTTTTCGTAAGAGCTAAATTGAAGTCCTAAATCAAGATAATGCAAGAAAGCATCTTTCTCAGAACCAACATCAACGAAGCAAGCGTTGAGTCCTGGCATCAGTTTCTTAACTTTGCCAACATAAATGTTGCCCACAGCATACGAGGCCTCTCGTGGCTCGTTCTGATACTCCACAAGGCACTTGTCTTCCAATAAAGCGATGGAGATTTCTTTTGGGCGCGCATCAATGATAACTTCGCTTGTCATGTGTTTGTCTTTACTTGATTGTGTTACTCTTAAAAACTGAAAAGGGCGCACCAAACATTTTATAATGGTTGGTACACTCCTTTCATCTTTCTTTCCGTCTAAGCTGATTTATTTGCTCTTATGACGATTCTTGCGCAGTCTCTTCTTACGCTTGTGAGTTGCCATCTTGTGGCCCTTCTTTTTCTTTCCGTTTGGCATAGTTGTAAAAAAATTATTTGTTATTTAAATTAAAATCGTTTGTCAATTCAATTCTTATTTGTTTTCCATGCGCTCGATAAAACTCTTGCAGGGCTTGAAAGCGGGCAGATCGTGAGCTTCAATAACGAGTGTCGTGTTTTTGGAAATATTGCGGGCAGTCTTCTGAGCGCGATGCTTCACGATAAAGCTGCCAAATCCGCGTAAATATACATTCTCTTTATTATTGGCCAAACTGGTGCGAATTTCTTCCATAAAAGCTTCTACCACAGTAGATACCTCTTTGGCATTGACACCTGTTTGCATAGCAATTGTTTTGACAATTTCTGCTTTGGTCATCTTTGTATTTTCTTTAAGATTTTTATGATGTTTCTATTTTCGGACTGCAAAGATACTCATTTTCAGTCAGATATGAAAACTTTTTTGCTTTTTTTTGAAAAAAAACTCGCAAAACGACTTATTCAGAGTCCTTGAAATAGTCCTCCAATTCTTGCTTAGCCTCTGAGTCATTGTTAGATAGGTCTCGAATGATGGTACCTTTTTCCAATAGGGCTATGCGTGTGGAAATCTCTACGGTATGCTGTAGGTTATGACTACTGACAAGGATGGTGGCATGGGTCTCTGCGGCATACTCTTTCAAAACTCGCTTCAGAATATTCTGACTAGTGGGGTCTAAGAAATTAAAGGGTTCATCAAGGATCACGATGGGGGTCTCCCTGATAAGGGCAGAGATGATACCCACCTTCTGCTTGTTACCTGCGGAGAGGTTGCGAATTAGTTTCTTCTGCCCGAAAATCTCTCCACCGGCGAAATGCTCGAACTTCTTCAGGCGTTCGTCAATGATCGTCTGCGGCATGTCACAGATTTTTCCAAGGAAGGAGAAATACTCTTCTGGCGTCAGGTAGTCAATCAGAAAACCTTCGTCGATGTAGGCGCTGACCTGCTGTTTCCACTCTTCCGATGAGGCTGGATTGATGCCATTGATAGTCACCTCTCCTTCATCGGGCTTTAGCAAGTCGAGTGTCATGCGGAAAAGGGTGGTCTTTCCCGCTCCGTTATTACCAACTAAGCCAAGGATATCCCCGTCGTTAATAGTGAACGAGGGGATATCGCATGCTTTTGTTTCTCCAAAGGATTTCTTGAGGTTACTGATGGTAATCATCTCTTAACTCTAAATTCTTAACTCTTAATTCTAAACAATCCCTTTTCCGTGACAATTCTTGAATTTCTTACCACTTCCACAAGGACAGGGATCATTACGTCCTGGCATCTTGTCTCTGACAATAGGGGTGCGTGGCTGCTGGGCACGGGTGTCGTTCTGCGCTGCAGCCTGCTGGCCTCTGTCAACGAGTTCTTCTTCCTGAACGCTCTGCTTGTTTTCTGTGTATTGCTGACGATTGGTATGTTCCTCAGGCGCAGCCTCGCGGACCTCCTGTTGTTGCATTTCAGGAATCTGCCCACGATTCAGCACTGCCATCGTACGATTGTTCATCTCGTTAATCATGTTGTCCCATACCTTTGCACTCTCCAACTTGAAGATAAGCAATGGATCCTTTTGCTCGTAGCTGGCATTCTGTACAGAGTGGCGCAGATCGTCAAGCTCACGCAGATTCTCCTTCCATGATTCGTCGATGATATGCAGCAGCATCTGTTTCTCAAACTCCTTGACCACAGTCTTACACTCTGTTTCGTAAGCTTCTTTCAGGTTGCAGGCAATATTGTAAACACGACGGCCATCGGTGATGGGCACCATGATGCGCTCGTACATGTGTCCCTGTTGTTCGTAAACACGCTGGATAACGGGCCATGCTACCTCGCGGATATGCTCGGTCTTGCGGTTAAAGTTGGACAAGGCTGCCTGGAAAGCATCCTCGGCCAGTTTCTCAGGCTTTTCACTGTGGAACTGCTGCTCGGTGAAGGGCACCTCCATGGCGAAGAGATGCAGGAACTCTTCTTTGCAGCCTTGGTAATCGTTGCGCTCTATAATCGTGGAAACGCGATCCCAGATGGTGTTGGCGATGTCCATGCCGATACGCTCACCCATCAGGGCGTGGCGACGCTTCTCGTAGATTACCGTACGCTGCTTGTTCATCACATCATCATATTCCAGCAGGCGCTTACGGATACCGAAGTTGTTCTCTTCTACCTTCTTCTGCGCACGTTCGATGCTGCGTGAAATCATTGGACTCTCAATCATCTCGCCCTCCTTGAAGCCCAGACGGTCCATCACAGAGGCAATACGCTCGGAGGCAAACAAACGCATCAGCTTGTCTTCCAATGATACGTAGAATACAGAGGAACCTGGGTCACCCTGACGTCCGGCACGGCCACGCAACTGGCGGTCCACACGACGACTCTCGTGACGCTCAGTGCCAATGATAGCCAAACCGCCAGCAGCCTTCACTTCGGGCGACAGCTTGATATCGGTACCACGACCTGCCATATTGGTGGCAATGGTTACGGCACCCATGCCGTTGCTGTCCTGCTGACCAGCCAAGGCCACGATGTCGGCCTCCCTCTGGTGCAACTTAGCGTTGAGCACCTGGTGGGGGATACCCTCGCGCTTGCCTGTCACTGGATCAACATACATATCGAGCATACGACTCAGAAGTTCTGAGATTTCGACGCTCGTGGTACCAATCAGCGTAGGACGACCAGCCTTACGCATCTTGACAACTTCCTCAATCACTGCCTTGTATTTCTCGCGTGCTGTCTTATAGACACGATCGTCCAAGTCGATACGGGCGATGGGCTTATTGGTAGGAATCTCCACAACATCCAATTTGTAGATGTCCCAGAACTCACCAGCCTCTGTAGATGCCGTACCTGTCATACCTGCTAGTTTGTGGTACATACGGAAGTAGTTTTGCAGGGTGATGGTGGCGAAGGTCTGTGTGGCAGCCTCTACCTTGACATGCTCCTTGGCTTCTACGGCCTGGTGCAGACCGTCACTCCAGCGACGACCTTCCATGATACGGCCAGTCTGCTCATCAACAATCTTCACTTCGCCATCGATGACAACGTATTCATCATCCTTGTTGAACATGGTGTAGGCCTTCAGCAACTGCTGCAGGGTGTGCACACGCTCACTCTGAATGGCGTAGTGATTCATCAACTCGTCTTTCTTGTTCAGACGCTCTTCATCGGAGAGACCGGTCTCTGCCTCCAACGCCGACAGTTGTCCGGCGATATCGGGCAATACGAAAAGTTCTGCGTCATTGACCTGCTTTGCCAGCCAAGCAGTACCCTTGTCTGTGAGGTCGCATGAGTTTAACTTCTCGTCAACCACGAAATACAGGGGCTCAACGGCCTCGGGCATCTTGCGGTTGTTGTTCTCCATATATTTCTCTTCAGTCTTCAGCATGCCGGCCTTGATACCTTCTTCCGAGAGATATTTGATAAGGGGCTTGTTCTTGGGGAGTGACTTATGAGAACGGTAGAGTGAGAGGAAGCCCTCTTCAATCATTTCCTTATTATTGGTCTTCTGACCCTCGGTAATCTTCTGCTTGGCATCAGCAAGGAACTGTGTGGCCAACTGTTTCTGTACGCCGAAGAGTTTTTCAACCAGTGGCTGGTATTCCTCGAACATCTGCACTTCGCCCTTAGGTACAGGACCACTGATAATCAGAGGCGTACGGGCATCGTCAATCAGCACGGAGTCAACCTCATCGACAATGGCGTAGTTGTGTGCGCGTTGCACGAGGTCGGCTGGTGAGATGGCCATGTTGTCACGCAAGTAGTCGAAACCAAACTCATTGTTGGTTCCAAATGTAATGTCTGCCTGATAAGCTTTGCGACGTTCGGGAGAGTTGGGCTGATGCTTATCGATACAGTCAACGCTCAATCCATGGAACATGTAGAGCGGACCCATCCATTCTGAGTCACGTTTGGCCAGGTAGTCGTTCACGGTTACCACGTGTACACCGTTACCTGTTAAGGCATTCAGGAATACAGGGAGGGTGGCAACGAGGGTCTTACCTTCACCAGTGGCCATCTCTGCAATTTTTCCTTGGTGCAGGACAACACCGCCGAAGAGCTGTACGTCATAGTGTATCATCTCCCATTTCAGGTCGTTGCCGCCTGCAGTCCAGTGGTTATGGTAGATAGCCTTGTCGCCATCGATAGTAATGAAGTCCTTGTGTGGGTCGCCAGCCAGTTCACGGTCAAAATCGTTGGCTGTTACGATGGTCTCCTCGTTCTGGGCGAAACGGCGAGCCGTCTCTTTCACGATGGCATAGACCTCTGGCATCACTTCGTCAAGGGCTTTCTCGTATTCCTCGAGAGCCTCTTTCTCTTTCTTATCAATCTTAGCGAAGATGTCGGCACGCTCGTCCAGCGGTGTTTCCTCAATGGTGGCCTTCAACTTCTCTATTTCTTCCTTTTGGGTTTTTGCTGCAGCTTGCACCTGTTGACGAATCTCCTGCGTGCGGGCACGAAGTGCGTCGTTATCCAAAACTTCAATCTTTGGAGAAGCTGCTTTTACTAATTCTACGAAAGGCTGAATCTTCTTCATGTCGCGCGATGATTTATCGCCGAACAGAGCCTTCAGAATACCATTAAAATTCATATGTTGTATTGTAATATTGTTTTCGTTTATTAAAAAATTGTGTGCAAAGTTAGCGATTTTTTACTAATTATTAGCATAAATCGCTTAATATTTGTTTCTTACGCCTCAGAATAGGGGTTTAGAGAAACATGCATTTGGGGCTCTGATACGGATGCTACGGGTTACGGTAGGCGCAATCTGGTCCACTGTAACGGGAGTCTGGATACGCTCAGCGTGAATGCCAGAGCCAAAGAATATTATGGGGAATTGTGTAAATGATGCTCTTGATATCTCGTTTTCCTTTGTATCCTCGTTGGTGATGGTCCAGCCGGGAGCTGTCTCGATGACGATATCGCCGCAGTTGTCTGGGGTATAGCCATTGCGTACCTTTAAGGTCTGCTCGTTCTGACTGGTCAGTAGTTGTAGGGATGTATAGACATTGCGTACACCTGACATCATGGCGAGGAATTCCTGCGAACGATTGAGGGCGTCGCCCATGCCTATTTTTTTTGTTTCCAGTAGTTGACGATTCAGGAATATATGATTTCGATAGGTCGTCTCAACATAGTTGCCCTGTCCCCAGATGGCACCCAGATACATGTTCATCAGGTTCGCAGTACGAGCCATGTAAAAGGTGCCTGATGGAATTTTATAGGCGCTGTAATCGGGCATTTCCTCATCGAAATGTCCTGTGCTGGTAATGACATAGAGCACATTGTCGCGTCCTATTTTCTCTTCAAGGAACGTTATGAGGCGACCTAATTCGTTGTCCAGGCGGATATAGGTGTCCTGTAGTTCCAACTGACAATCTGTCACGGCCTTCTGGTCGTAGGTGCCGGCGTAGTAAGTGAGACAAAGCATGTCTGTTACTTTGTCATTTCCCATGCCGCTGCTACTGATGCATTGCATGGCCATGTCCGTGATGTCGGAATTGACCAGTGCACTGGTCTTGTAGAGTTGGAATTGGCGGGTGCCGTTGAACTTATGCCTGAAGGGGTTTATCTCGCCCCTTTGAGTTAGGTATGAATAATTGCTGCCCAACAAAGAGTGGGGCTCCCATTCTGTTGACTCAATCTTATTTCGAGGGGCACTGATTCTGTTGTAGGCCTGCACCCAGATGGGGAGTGTTTGTGAGTAGTAAGAGGTTGAGCACCATGTGCCTTGCTGGTCGTCAATCCAGATAGCGCTATTGGCTGCATGTCCTGCTGATAGTACAGCGGCGTCACGGAAGGGGGCAATGGCATAGACCAATGCCTTGCCACCAGAGGCGACCTTCAGTTCATCGCCAATCGTCGAGGTGATCAGTTGATTGGGCGATGTCTTTTCTGTGGTATTGAGACCATTGTATTTAGAGTCGTCCACACACCCCACGGTTCTTAGCGTCTTTCTGTTCAACCAGCGTTGCCCTATAATATTATTATAATAAGGTGTAGTGCCTGAATAGATGGTGGCCGTAGCCGACGCTCTGTCGATAGGCGTAAAGGGATATGTGGCATTCGTATAGATTCTGCCATCATTAAGCAACCGTTGGAAACCTTTGTCGGAATAGAGGGGAAGGAAGGCTTCCAGGTAGTCGCTGCGCAACTGGTCGATAGTGATGCTTACCACGATACGTGGCGCATCCTTGGCCTGCCCTTGTATCTGGGCCGTCATGGTCTCTGCGTTGAAGCCGAATACGGCCAGCAGCGTGATGTACAGATATCTATTTGTCATGATAATGTCTCCAATATCTTAGCAGCAAACATAATGCCACAATTTCCATTCCTTCAGCATAGTCCTGGTAGAAACTGCCTAAGAGAAAGGCCATTGTGCATAGCATGCACAGGGTGAACCACATTGTTCGTCGGCCTTTCACTACAGGCCATATGAAGAACAGCGAAAGAGGGTTGAGTATAAGTATTTGTAAATTGATGCTGGTAGTAGGATGCTCCGAGAATATCATGATGAAGAGCGCTATGCCTGCCAGTCCTGTTATTGTCATGAGAAGGACGTCAAACCAACGTAGTGTCTTTCTTTTGATATATTCATAAGCAAAGATGGCGACGGATAGTACGAAAAACAGTATACAGCACTGGAGGGGAGACAGGGGGAAGTCTTCCTCGATGACCTGTACGCCAGGGTGAACCAGTTCTCTGCGCTCTTTTACTAATGGCACTGTCTGCCCGTTGCGCTCAATAGTGGCGTGGTCGAAGTCGTATCTCAGATTATTTGGCAGGAACTCCTGCTCTCGGATGTTGGTTTTGTGATCGGCTCTGACGCCCAAAAGAAGGTCGTTGCCAAAAGTGGCCCACGGATGACGTGCAGTATGTTCTCGAATCATTTCCCTGAAAGTGGGGGCATAGTCCTTTCTGGGGGTATAGGCGATTTTGCCTTCGATATGACGTTCTATGATATCTCTGGGGCGCGTAGAACAGTTGTCGTAAAGGAAGTTATAGCGATAGATACGGTTCTCTGGCTGGTAGTTGACCGTAAGTGCATCTATAATTCTCTGCTTGTCTTCTGGCGTGAGGTTGAGCACCTGTTCTGTTACCTGACTTCCCCATTCCGCATAATAATCCAAGAAGGGCTTCGTTGGTGCAACGCCTAATTCGTAGTCAGTCAGTCCGAAAACAAACCTTAGCGCGAAATGGGGCGTCTTGAAGTTGAAAACGCCGTAATTGAAAATCCAGTCGGCATTGTTTCTTAAATCATGAATGCGAAGGGCGGTATGGCCATAGAGACTGTATATCTCTTCATGAGGCGAACAGGTGAGGAGGCCTATCTCGACACTGTCCATAGAATGCCTTACCTCGTCTTTCGCCGGGGCTGTTGTGGGTACTACAAAACCCAAAATGACTATTAAAAGAGTCCTAAAAATGTTTTCGAATTGTTTCACGATGCAAAATTAATCTATATTTTTTACTTTCAGTGCTTTTAGTTCGATTTTTTTTAATAATTTTGCACCCTGATATTGAAAACGTATATGAAAAGAAATATAATCTTAGCTCTTGCCTTTGGTATTGGCGTTATGTCGGCCAATGCTCAAAGTGGTACGAATTCTCCCTATAGCCAGTATGGTTTGGGCGTTCTTACGGATCAGTCGCAGGGATTCAGTAGGGGTATGAATGGCGTCGGCCTGGCTCTTAGAAGAGGCAATGTGGTTAATTCTCTGAATCCTGCTTCCTATTCTGCAGTCGATTCTCTGACCATGATCTTTGATATTGGTCTGTCTGGACAGATTACCAATTTTAAAGAAGGTAATGGTAAGAAAAACGCAAGGAATGCAGATTTTGAGTATGTGGTAGGAGAATTCAGGCTTTTGCCGAAGGTTGGTGCCAGTTTTGGTATCCTGCCTTACTCAAACATTGGTTATGAGTATTCTTCTACAGCTACGCTCGATGAGACCTTTGGGGCAGTCCCTGTAACGGCAAAAGGATCTGGTGGTCTGCATCAGGCTTTTGTCGGTATAGGATGGAATGTGGTGAAACCATTGTCGGTAGGTGCTAACGTAGCTTATTTCTGGGGCGTATTCGATCGCTCGATTTCTTCTGGCAGTACCACATATGTGAATGACTTCTCAAGAAAATATTCGGCTAATGTGAATAGCTATCTGGTGACGCTGGGTGCACAGTGGGAACAGCCATTGTCACGAAAGGATAATCTGACAATAGGCTTGACGGTAGGTCTGGGGCATAAACTGCGTTCCAGTTATACCATCGAGAATGGTGACTCCACCGTCTATGACGGAACGGATGTGTTGCGTGTGCCTATGACCTATGGTCTCGGTTTGGGATGGACGCATGGCACAAAATGGTTTGTTGGTGCTGATGTGATGATGCAGAAGTGGGGTAGTGTTGATTTTCCTGGTTCTGTACAGAATGGTGCAAATACTGTGTATGCCCTGCGTAGTGGTATGCTGAAGGACTCCTACAAGGTGAATGTAGGTGCTGACTATGTGCCAAATAGTACAAGCCGTAGCTTGTTGTCGCGCATTCATTATCGATTCGGTGCGGGCTATTCTACACCTTATTATTATATAAATGGGAAAGATGGACCTAAGGAGGTGAGTGTCAGCGCAGGTTTTGGCATCCCCTTGCAGAATAGTTACAACAACAGGTCTATCCTGAATATCAGTGCACAGTGGGCGCATTCCTCCGCCAAAGACCTAATTACAGAAAATACTTTCCGTATCAACCTCGGACTGACGTTTAATGAACGTTGGTTTGCTAAGTGGAAAGTTGATTGATGAAATTGGCAATTGATAATTGACAATTGATAATTGTATCGACAATTGGTATTAAGATATTATATTAAGCGACTGTGTGGGGTGGGGAGTATCCTTGCCCTTACGTTGTTGGTGGCCTGTAGTGAGGCGCACGAGCATACGGCTCCTGCTGTGAACCCTGAGGACTCGGTGTCTATGATGACAACGTATGGCGTCAATACACTGATCAGTGACTCTGGCGTGATAAAATATCGTATTGTGACGGAACAGTGGGACGTGAATATGGTGCGGCAGCCCTCACGATGGGAGTTTATGAAAGGTATCTTCTTCGAACAGTTTGACGAGAAATTCCGTGTCCAGGGATATATTCAGGCTGATACGGCCTGGTATTTCGACCAGCAGCGCCTGTGGAAATTGCGTGGGCGTGTGAATGTGCGCAATACGAAAGGACTCATCTATACCAGTGAGGAGTTGTATTGGGACGGGTTAAAACATGAATTCTATAGCAATGTGTTCTCTCGTCTGGTCACACCGGAGCGTACGATAGAGGGCACCTGCTTCCGTAGTGATGAGAAAATGACGCACTACATGGTGACAAATTCGAAAGGCTCTTTCCTACCTGATGATTTGGAGGGGGAAAAAGTTGATACGACAGAAAATAAGAAATAATGACACCACTGATTATAGGACTACTAATAACAATGATATTCTCCGCCTTCTTCTCAGGAATGGAGATAGCGTTTGTGTCGAGCAACAGAATGCTGTTGGAGATGGGACGTGAGAAAGACGGCTTGACACAGAAGGTCATCGCATTGTTCTATAAGCATCCCAATACCTTCGTGTCAACAATGCTCGTGGGAAACAATATAGCCTTGGTAGTCTATGGTATTCTCTTTGCTGATATCTTTGATAAGACTCTTTTCGCATCACTGCCAGAGGGCGCTCCACGTGTGACGGCAGATACATTGCTCTCTACGCTGATTGTGCTTTTTACAGGAGAGTTTCTTCCAAAGACGATATTTAAGAGTAATGCCAACACGATGCTGACGCTTTTTGCCCTTCCTGCTTGGCTGTGTTATGTGGTGCTCTATCCGATTTCCCGTTTTGCCACGATGCTCTCGAAGGAATTGCTGGGCATGTTTGGCATCAAATGGCGCTCAACAACTGAGGATAAGGAATTTACCAAGGTTGACTTGGACTATCTGGTGCAGAGCAGTATCGATAATGCTAAGAACGAGGAGGACATCGAGGAGGAGGTACGTATCTTTCAGAATGCCTTGGATTTCTCTGATACAAAAGTGCGCGATTGTATGGTGCCGCGTACTGAGATAGATGCGATAGAGGATACGTGTGATATCGAACAACTGAAACAGAAATTCATTGAGAGCGGACATTCAAAGATTGTTGTCTATCATGAGGATATTGACCATATCATAGGCTATATCCACTCGTCTGAGATGTTCCGTAATCCTAAAGACTGGACTAAGAGTCTGCGCACCATGATATTTGTGCCCGAGACGATGGCCGCCAGTAAGATGATGCAGACGCTGCTGGCTCAGAAGAAATCACTGGGTGTGGTCGTTGATGAGTTTGGCGGCACGAGTGGTCTTGTGGCACTTGAGGATATCGTGGAAGAGATTTTTGGAGATATTGAGGATGAGCACGATTCTACTCACTATGTGGCCAAGCAGTTGGAACATGGTGAATATCTGCTTTCAGCCCGTTTGGAGATTGAGAAGGTCAACGAGATGTTTGACTTGGATTTGCCTGAAAATGACGATTATATGACTGTTGGCGGATTGATTCTCCATGAATATCAAAGTTTTCCCAAACTGAATGAAATCGTAAAAATTGGTCGTTTTGAATTCAAAATCATTAAAAATACAGCAACAAAAATAGAACTTGTCAGACTAAAAGTGATTGAAGATACCAATTTTTTATGAAAAAATGCCGATAATTCAAGAAAACTTAGTAACTTTGCGGGCTGTAAATCAAGAAAATTATAAATAAAAAATAAATAAAAACTAAAAACAAAAAAATGGCAGCAATTGGAAAAATCAGAAGCTGGGGACCTGCCTTGGTCGGTATTTTGGCCTTGGGTCTCGTAGGCTTCATTGCACAAGATGGTTTTAGCACTTGTAGAGGTCGTGCTCAGATGGCTAGCAACATTGCTGGTTCTATCGATGGCGATAAGATCGACATTCAGGAGTATCAGAACCTCGTTGGAGAGTATCAGGAATTGTTGAAGTTCTTAGGTCAGGGTAATTTTGACGAAGAGCAACTTAACAGCTTGCGCGACGAGGTTTGGAATACCTGCGTGCTGAACAAGATGGTTGAGAAAGAAGCAAAGGAACTGGGCCTCACCGTTACTGATGACGAGGTGGTGAAGGTGCTTCAGGAGGGTACACACCCTGCTATCATGCAGAATCCTCTGCTTTCAAGACTGGTTGATCCCCAGACTCGTACACTGGACATCAACAAGGTGAATATGTATCGTGAGAATATGAAGGCTCAGGCTCAGACCAATGCTCAGGCAGCTGAGGAGTATGAGGCTTTCACTCATAGTTGGGCTCTTGCAGAGAAGATGCTGGCTCAGAACCTGCTGACCAACAAGTATCAGATGTTGCTCGCTGGTTGTGTCCTGTCAAACCCTGTTTCTGCTAAGGCTGCTTTCGACAATCAGAACGTTGAGAGTCAGGCTCTCGTTGCTTCTATGCCTTACAGCCAGATCAACGATAACGACGTTGAGGTATCTGAGGCTGACCTGAAGGCTAAGTATGAAGAACTGAAGGAAGGTTTCAAGAACTATCAGGATTCTCGCGACATCAAGTTTGTCAGCGTTCAGGTTGCTGCTTCTCAGAAAGATCGTGATGAACTGATGAAGGTGATGAACAAGGCTTATGCTGAACTTAAGGGTGATAGCCTTGCTATAACTGAGGTTATCCGCACTTCTCAGAGCAATGTTTCTTATCAGGGTCTCCCCGTTTCACGTGCTGCTCTGCCCACAGATTTGGCTGATAGTATCACGAAGATGAGTGTAGGTCAGGTAACGGCTCCATTCGAGAGCCGTGATAACACCTTCAATGTAGTGAAGTTCCTGGGTAAGACCAGCGTGGCCGACTCTATCGAGTACCGTTTCATCTCTCTGATGGGTATGAATGGTGCTGCTGCTTCTGCTGATAGCATCGTGAAAGCTGTCAACGCTGGTGCTCCTTTCGATTCTATCGCAAAGAATTATGGCCAGCGTGCTGAGAAGACATGGATGCGTTCTACAGATTATGAGCAGGCTTCTACATTGAGCGCTGATGATAAACTGTATTTCACGACACTTCTGAATGCACCTGTTAACGAGGTGAAGAATCTCACCCTGGCACAGGGTAACGTGGTGATGCAGGTTACTGAGCGCCGTGGTTCTGTAGAGAAGTATGATGTGGCTATCGTTAAGCGTACAATCGATTTCTCTAACGAGACCTACAACGAGGCTTACAACAAGTTCAGCCAGTTTGTGAGTGAGAGTCAGAACTTGGCTGGTCTTCAGGAGAAGGCTGCAGAGTATGGCTATACTGTTCAGGATCGTACCATCAGAAATACTGACCACACTATTGCTAACATCCGTTCTACTCACGACGCTTTGAAGTGGGTGTTCAGTGAGGCAGAGGAGAACCAGATTTCTCAGGTTTATGACCGTTGTGGCGATAACGACCGTCTGTTGGTTGTTGGTCTGAGCAAGGTTAATCCTAAGGGCTACGAGTCAATGGCTTCTGTAGAGGAGACGCTGAAGCAGGAGGTTCTCATCGACAAGAAATATGCTAAGTTGGCCGAGAAGCTGGCTAATGTGAAGACCATCGCAGAGGCTAAGGCACAGGGTGCTCGTGTTGACACCGTGTCTCACATCACCTTCGCTTCTCCCGCTTATGTTCCTGGTTCTATGTCACCTGAGGTTGCTCTGAGCGGCGCCGTTGCAGGTGTAGAGAAGGGTGCAGTATCTAAGGCTCCTGTTAAGGGTCGTTCTGGCGCATACTTCTTCCAGGTTCTTGATCGTGCTACTCGTCCTGGTGTGCAGTTCAACGCTGCTCAACAGCAGCAGATGCTGAGCCAGCAGGGCATGCAGCAGACTGTTCGTATGGCTATGCAGGAGCTCTACAACAACCTTGACATCAAGGATAATCGTTACATCTTCTTCTAATAGAAGGGACGAAATAAAATACAAAGGGGAATGTGTTTATGACGACACATTCCTCTTTTTTTAGTCCCAATTTTACGGCTATTTACAACCTTGTTTACTGGTTGTTTACTACTTGTTTATTCTTTTTCCTGTCATTTCATTTGCAGAGATAAGTTTATTTGCTACTTTTGCAGCATCAACAAAAAAGCAGAAAGTATCTATGTCAAAAGGAAAATCAATTTGCAGCGTACTGAAGACCATCCGCAAGCAGGTGGCTGATGCTAATGGCATCAAGTATGAACCACGCGTGTGTCATTATCAGGGTGAGTGTCTTGGTACATGTCCGGCTTGCGAGGCTGAGGTCAGATATCTGGAGCAACAGCTGGATATGCGTCGGCAGTTGGGTAAGGCGGTGGCTATCGTTGGCATATCGGCCGGCCTCGCCGCATTGACGGGCTGTAGTAGTGCCAGTAAGGTGGCGAAGGAGAATGATGCAGTCATGGCCAATACCGAGCATGTCCTGAAGACGGGTGAGGGGGTTGTTGATGAGAAGCACCCAACGCCAGCTACTGCAGAGAAGGTGTTTGGCATCGTGGAGCAGATGCCGATGTTCCGTGGAGGTGACAGAGGCTTAAAGGCTTTCCTGGCAGAGAACATACGTTATCCTGCAGAATGTATGTTGAAAGGCATCAAGGGACGGGTTATTCTGAATATGATTATCGAGAAAGACGGCAGTGTCAGTCATATAGAAGTCATCAAGAGCGCTCATCCGTTGTTAGATGAAGAAGCTGTTCGAGTGGTATCATTAATGCCCAAATGGCTCCCAGGCAAGCAAATGGGTACTGCAGTGCGAGTGAAATACACCCTTCCCGTGACGTTTAGTTTGAAATGAAAAAAGTTCCCCTGATAGGTATCTGTCGTCACCGACTGGTTACCGATGGACAGGGGGTGACCACACTCGTGGCCTTCCATGATTGTCCGTTGCGCTGCAGTTATTGTCTGAATGTGCAATGCTTGCAGGCTGACGGCATTTGGAAAAAGATGAGTGTGCAGGAGATCCTAGATGAGGTGATGGTTGATAATCTCTATTTTCAGGCTACTGGCGGCGGCATCACTTTTGGTGGTGGTGAACCATTGCTCAGAAGTCGTGAGATAGTTGCGTTCTGTCAACTGTGTCCTGCGGAATGGCATATCTATATAGAGACATCCCTGAATGTACCCCTGCAGGCCGTAGAAACAGTGGCTCCCTTTATCGATCATTATTATATAGATGTGAAAGATATGAATCCCGATATCTATCGTCGATACACCTCAAGAGACAATCACCAAGTGTTGGAGAACTTGAAGTGGTTGGCCAGTCACGACTATTGTCAGAAAGTAACCATCCGATTGCCCCATATTCCTGATTACAACACCGAGGAGGATAGACAAAAGAGTAGGGAAGTGCTGCAGACAATGGGCTTCTGCGATTTTGACTGTTTTGATTATTTGTACGTCACCTCCTGATATCCCACCAGTCGCCAGGCTCGTGCCCCTGTGGCTTTATAATATACAAAAGCTTGGTAGGTGTTCTCTGTCTGGAAGAAACTACCTTCCTCTGGTAGCGTATGTGTGGTGCCGTCATAATCCATCAGGAGCAGTTGGTAGTTGTAGTAGCCTAGTTTCTGCATCACGGTGAGGTCATATGTCTTGCTTTCCTCGTTGTAAGTCATAACGTAATTGTCTGTGGCGTCCGTGGTCCATCTGCCGTTTAAAATGATGTTGGCATCCGTGTACGGGCGATAAGGGTGCAGACAGTAGTGCACATAGACATAGTCTGAGGTACGTTCTGCGTCATAGTTGTCGCTGTTGCGTAGCAGAAAGGCACCGTTGGTGTCCTCGTCATAGAGGTAGCTCCTTCTTGGTTCGCAGGGCATGGGCATAGCGTGCCAGGTCTTCGTGGTTTCATCCCATCTGACGTCTGCCAGTCCCATGGTGGGGTGACGTGGATCCAGAATCTCAAACTTATGGTATTCATTACCGGCATCGAATATCAAGTGCTTGTTGTGCTCCCATTGCAGACTCTGGCTGGTGATGTAATTTGGCGTGACATTCACCTTCATATTGTCTTCCCGTCCGTTTTGCATGACATATGTCTGTATCTCCTCGTTGGGCCTTGTTGCCCTGAGTCCGTTGAACTTTACCGTCATTCCCACCTGCTGGTATCGGCCGTTCAGGTCTAGGTCTGTGTTTGTGGTGATGCCCAATCCTACCATCATGATGGGTTCTACAACACGCAGCTCCACCACGAGCACTTCCTCCTCACTATCATCATCAATGATATGCAACCTGTAGTTACCACTCATGCGCAGGTTGGTGTGCTCGTTGGGAAACTGCAGGGCATAATGAGTATAGAGCACGGTGGTGTTGATAGAGTTATCATACTGTTCTATAGGCTGGTCGTTAAGCCCTTCCAGCCAGTCGCTCTCAAAGAGCCCCTCAACGGGTGTCCAATCGGGATTACAGGGCTCCACATGGTAGATAAAACGGTGGTAGTTATGTGACAGTTCATCAAAACTGATACTCAGCACGTCTTGCCCTTTTAGTTGCAATACGGGGAGTGCCTCAAAGTCATCGTTCTTGATGACTTGCAGACTCTTGATATTTGGTGCCTTTATGCTATGCCAGGCACACAGCGATAGCGGTGCCAGCAGTAGCGCGGCTAGTATTATTTTCATCTTCATGTGGCAAAGATACCTAAAAAACTGTGAAATTGGACGCCAGAATCGAATTATTTTCTTAAATGAAGTTAATTCAAGGTGGGGTGTCCTGCGTTTTGGGACGACCTCCGCTTTAATTTGCAACCAGAAATTAATATGTATAACTCAAAAAACAATTAAGATTATGGATGCATTATTTTGGATTTACATTATTTCAGTAGTAACAGTAGCACTGATGGGTGACTTTAAAGAGATGGCAGAAGATAAACCCGCCCCCTCGCAAGAGAAGTGCGACGTGCCCCCTCTTGACCAGAGACGTGAGCGTGCCCGTATAGAAAGCAGAATGGTGGAAGGAGATCTGTTTAAATCATAAAGAGAAAAAAGAAATGAATTTCTTTTGTATTGCGCTCGTTTTTCTGTAACTTTGGCTTTGCCGAAGTTACTCCGTCTCGGAAATGAAAAGAAAAACAAGTTTTCCTTTTGCATTTCTCTCGACTTTTCGTAACTTTGCGCCAAAATTTAAATAATTTGTAATTATGGGATTTTGGAAATCGTTTTTCGGAGGGGAGGAGAGCAACCCCGAAGAAGAGAAAAAGAATGCAGAAGCAAAGACCTTTGATTTGATGAAATATGACGGCGTAAAAGCCATGCGCATTGGACAGTTTGAATATGCGGAGAAATGCTTGCGTGAGGCCCTGAAGATTCAGGAAGACCTGGAAGTACGCGATTATCTCTCGCAGACACTTGTGCATCTGAACCGCCTGCCAGAGGCTTTGGAGGAACTGAATGCCATCATCAAAGCCGAGCCAGATAATACCGCTATCATGCTGCATGCGGCCCATGTGGCATATATGCAGGAAGACTACGAACAGATGAAGTCGCTCTGCGAACAGGCACTGAGTGTGGATGCCGATAATGCTATGGCCAACTATATGATGGCGCAGGCTGCCTTGGGACAGGCCGACATGATAAACGGTATTGCCCGTTTGACCAGGGCCATCGCATTGAATGAACAACTGGGCGATGCCCGTCTGCTACGTGCCAAGACACTTCTGAAACTTGGCGATGTGAATGGTGCAGCCGAGGACGTTGCCTGGTTGGTGGCCCATACAGAAGACGAGGAAGAGGTGCTGCTGATGGCTGCACGCGTGGCCCACGTTAAAGGCGAGCCCGATAATGCCCTTACAATATATAATAAGGTGATAGACCTGAACCCCTTCCAGATGGATGCCTACAGGGAGCGCGGCCAGATACGCTACGAGCAGGGCGACAAGAAAGGTGCGGAGGAAGATATGCAGAAACTGCTGGAGATGAACCCCAACGAACTGGCCGATGTGAGTGGTGATTACTCGGCCGAAGGCGTAGAACAGGCTATGAAACGCGTCTATTCTGCCATTAATCCATTTGGATTGTAAAAAAAAACAAGAAAAAGTTTGGTGATTTGAAAGAATTGTTATACTTTTGCACTCGAAAATAACAAATAGTAACAAAAATGATAAAATTTAATGCATACTTCTATTTTTATTATTACTTTACAAGCAATTGTGAAGCGGGTAGTCGTATGTAAAAATGATGAGTTGTAACATTGAAAAAATTAAATAAGGCCCCGCTTCACGAAGAGTGACAGTGGGGTTTCTTTTTAGCGTATGAAGAGAATAGCAATACAAGGAGAGATAGGGTCGTTTCACGACATCGCCGCCCATCAGTATTTCGAGGGAGAACAGTTGCAGTTGATTTGCTGCAACACCTTTGAACAGGTGTATGAGAGTATGCGTCAGGACCCAACGGTGATAGGTATGGCCGCCATCGAGAATACGATAGCAGGAAGTCTGTTGCACAACTACGAACTGCTGCGCGACAGTGGTACAACGGTGGTAGGTGAGCATAAGTTGCACATTACCCACTGCATCTGCTGCCTGCCTGAGGACGACTGGGACACCATCTCTGAGGTACACTCCCATCCTGTGGCCCTGATGCAGACGCGTCACTACCTGGAGCATCATCCCAATCTGCGTATTGTGGAAGGTGACGATACGGCAGGTTCGGCCAAGATGATAGCCGAGGGTCACCATAAGGGATGGGCTGCTATCTGTCATGCCGAGGCTGCAAAGCTCTATGGACTGAAGGTGCTGGAGAACGGTATCGAGGACAACAAGCACAACTACACACGTTTCCTAGTGTGCTCGGCACCTCAGAAGGCCGACATGCTGCGTCCGCTCGTGGAGTCCGACAAGGCTAGCATCGTCTTCTCCCTGCCTCACGAAGAGGGTTCGCTCTCAGCAGTACTTGCTATCCTGTCGTTCTATAAGATTAACCTGACAAAGATTCAGTCATTGCCCATCATCGGCAAGGAGTGGGAGTACCTGTTCTATGTGGATGTGACCTATAACGACCTGACCCGTTACCGTCAGGCGGTGGATGCCATTATCCCCCTGACACGTGATTTGAAAATCCTGGGAGAGTATAGGGCGATTTGAGATTTGAGGTTTAAGATTTTGATTTGATAATTATGATACAACCAGCAGACAGATTAAGTTTAGTACAGGAGTACTACTTCAGCAGGAAACTGAAGGAGGTGGCACAACTCAATGCCGAAGGTAAGGATATTATCTCACTGGCCATCGGCAGTCCGGATATGCCTCCTTCAAAGCAGACCATCGACAAACTGTGTGAGGTGGCCAACCAGCCCAATGCACACGGCTATCAGCCTACACAGGGTACACCTGAGTTGCGCGAGGCTATGGCACAGTTCTATAAGCGCTGGTATAACGTAGATATCGACGCCAAGACCGAGGTGCTGCCCCTGATAGGTTCCAAAGAAGGTATCCTGCACGTGACGCTGGCCTTCGTGAATCCTGGCGATGAGGTACTGGTGCCTAATCCTGGCTATCCCACATACACCTCGCTCTCAAAGATTCTGGGTGCAAGGATTGTGAACTACAACCTGCGTGAGGATAATGGCTGGCAGCCTGACTTCGATGAGCTGGAGAAGATGGATCTCTCGAAGGTTAAGCTGATGTGGACCAACTATCCCAATATGCCAACGGGTGGTCGTGCTCAGATGAAGACCTATGAGCGCCTGGTGAAATTTGCCAAGGACCACGACATTGTAGTGGTCAACGACAATCCCTACAGCTTCATCCTGAGCGAGGAGCACCTGAGCATCCTGCAGGTACCAGGCGCCAAGGACTGCTGTATTGAGTTCAACTCGATGTCGAAGAGCCATAATATGCCAGGCTGGCGTGTGGGCCTCTGTGCCTCAAATCCACAGTTCGTCCAGTGGATACTGAAGGTACAGTCCAATATTGAGAGTGGTACATTCCGTGGCATCCAACTGGCAGCTGCCGAGGCCTATAAGAATGATGAGGCTTGGCATCGCGAATATAACATCGAGACCTATGCCCGTCGTCGCCAGTGGGCCGAGAAGATTATGGATGTGCTGGGCTGTACGTACGATAAGAATCAGGTGGGCATGTTCCTCTGGGGCAAGATACCTGCTGAAATTCAGAACGTGGAAGACCTGACGGAGCGTGTGCTCCATGAGGCTTGCGTCTTCATCACCCCAGGCTTTATCTTTGGTTCAAATGGTGAGCGTTATATCCGTATCTCGCTGTGTGCCAAGGAGGAAAAGATACAAGAAGCATTAGAAAGAATCAAAAAAGCATTATAAGATATGGAACTGGAACTAGAAAAACTGAACCTTCCGAGTGACAATGAACGTCCCTTTGTGATTGCAGGCCCTTGTTCTGCAGAGACCGAGGAACAAGTGATGACCACTGCTAAGCAGTTGGCAATGAAAGGATGCCACAACTTCCGTGCTGGTGTGTGGAAGCCTCGTACGAAGCCAGGCGGCTTTGAGGGTCACGGAGAACCTGCCTTGCAATGGCTGAAGCAGGTGAAAGAGGAGACAAAGATGCTGGTATCTACCGAGGTGGCAACGCCTGAGCACGTGGAACTGGCATTGAAGTATGGCATTGATATCCTTTGGATTGGTGCCCGTACATCAGCAAACCCCTTTGCTATGCAGGCTTTGGCCGACTCGCTGAAGGGTGTTGATATCCCTGTGTTTGTGAAAAACCCCGTGAACCCCGACCTGGAACTGTGGATTGGTGCGTTGGAGCGCCTCAATCAGGCTGGCGTAAAGCGTCTGGGCGCCATCCATCGTGGTTTCTCTTCCTACGACAAGAAAATCTATCGTAACATGCCTATGTGGCAGATTCCTATCGAGTTGCATCGTCGTATTCCTGAGTTGCCAATCATCAGCGACCCCAGTCATATCGGTGGACGTCGTGAGCTGGTAGCACCTCTGTGTCAGCAGGCTATGGACC
>CAMOGP010000015.1 GCA_946614175.1 uncultured Prevotella sp.
CGAATCCTGTTCTCTCCGCAGGTGGAAATCTTTAAAGTGAGTTTAGGATTTAAGTTTCGAGAGGAAAATCTCGAAACTTTTTTTATACACTCACTATATTGACTATTATCTGTCGAATAGTTCGCTGTTTGCGGATTTTTCATCCCTTTTGTTGCGATGGATTGCTAAAATGAATCGATAGAACAGTTCTGTTACATCGCAGATGGATGAATAGTAAAATATTGCCGCTTATTGATGAAACAAATAGAAAAGCACATGAAACATTTTTCACATTCATTTGTACGAATAAAAAAGCACGTGGGATGTAAATAAAAGCAATTTTATTATAATTTTCTTAATTTTGCATCCAGATTACAGTCTAACCGCAAATATTTGTAAACAAAATAATAACCAAAAACAAAATCGAATGAAAACCAAAAAACCGATTGACCTTCAAGGGTCGCTTGCATTGCCAGATTTCTGGAAACGGAGCCGGTGTCATTTGCTCGCTGTTGGCTTAGCGCTGACATGTGCTGGTGGATTTGTTTCTTGTTCGGAGTACGACTTGGATGAAAACACCCCTGCTGGGTGGGATCGTAGCATCTACAGTTGGCTGGATGAACAGGGGGATTTTACCAACATGGTGAAACTGATTAATGACCTGAACTACCGTGAGGTATTGGCAAAGACGGGCTCGAAGACCTTGTTTGCTGCCGACGACCAAGCCTTTAATCGTTTCTTTAAAAACAATTCCTGGGGTGTAAAGACGTATGGTGACCTGACTGTGGCTCAGAAGCGTAAACTGCTCTTTGGCGCCATGATTAACAACAGTTACCAGGTGCAGTCTCTGTCGAGTACCCCTAACGCTAGTGGTAGTCCTGTTGAGGGTGATGCTATGCGTCGTAGTTCTGCGCTTGAACCATTTGACAATGTTCAGATTCTGGAAAAGAAGGATATTCCGAATGCCGACTATTGGTCAATCTATCAGGGAAGAGACTCTTTGGTGATATTGCATGATGCTACCGAGACACCAATGATTCATTTCATTGAGCGTTATATGGTGAATAAGCAGATTACCAATGATGACTATGATTTCCTGTATAATAAGACAACCCATCGTCAGAGTGGTGACGCTTCTGTGAACGGCGCTCAGATTGTGGAGCAGAATATCCGCTGTCTGAATGGTTTCATTAACCGTATGAGTGAGGTGGTGACGCCTCTGCCCAATATGGCAGATATCATTATGTCAAAACCAAATACAAAAGTCTTTGCCCATCTGTTGAACCGCTATTCTGTGCTGGATTGTATGGACGATGAAACGAAAGATGCCTATAACGCCAGCAGGGGTACTAACGTGGACTCTGTGTTCCAGTTGCGCTATTTCTCTGAGCGCTCTCAGGGTAAGGTCTTCAATAAGACTCACAACCAGGTGAGCCGGGATTTCGGTGAGCTACCTTATGATCCAGGGTGGAATAGTTATAATGTGCCTTCAAATTCCACTGGAAGTACTGCCATGCAGCAGGATATGGCTGTGATGCTGGTTCCTTCTGATGAGGCTTTGAACAAGTACTGGGAGGATGGTGCCGGTGCCGCCTTACGTAAGAGTTTCGGTTCCTGGGATAATGTGCCTTATAGCACCCTGACAGAGTTTATGAGCGCCAATATGCTAGAATCACTCTCAGGCAGTGTGCCCAGTAAGTTCCAGTTTATCCTGAATGACGCAGCTGATCCACTTGGTATCAAAACCGAGGATGTTGACTCTGTATGGCTCGCTTGTAATGGTGCTATCTATCTGACAAATCGTGTGTTTACGCCTACATCTTTTGTCAGCGTGATGTATCCTACTGTGGTAGATAAGAATATGTCTATCATGCTTTGGGCTATCAAGAAACTGAATTATCAGGCTTATCTGAACTCTTTGAATGCCCGCTACAGTTTCTTCTTGCCATCAAACAAGGCGTTGCTGGAATATGTTGATCCCTGTTCTTATGGTAAACCCCAGCGTCAGCTGTTGCGTTTCCATTATGATTCCGATCGTAAGGGTAATGAGGTCTACGCAAGTATTCATAACATCGACCCCGAGACAGGCATCGCTGGTGACTCTGTCGGCGTATATACCAATGTTAATGGTACCAATCTGGACTTGAACCCAATCCTGAACAGATTGTATAATATCCTTGATGATCACGTGGTGATTGGTGATGTGGAAGACGGACATGAGTATTACCGTACGAAGGGTGGCTCTATACTCCGCGTGAAGAATGCCGGAAAGGGCACGATGTTGGTTGAGGGAACTCGTCAGATCAACGGTGAGACGCCTGCTGTGCCCATTAACTATATCTACGATCAGACGGATGGTGGTAACGGTAAGAGCTATATCCTGGAACAGGGTCCTGTGCTGGGTACACGTCAGACCGTATTTAATATCTTGGGTCAGCATCCCGAATTCAAGCGTTTCCACGACCTGCTTGAGGCCAGTGAGCTGATTGAGACCAAACATGACAAGAAATTCGCTTGTAGCGACAGTTGTATCAGTTCATTCAATAACTTCCATTATACGGTCTATGTACCTACTAATGAGAGTATCGACAAACTGATTGCAGACGGCGATCTGCATACATGGGATGATGTGGCTGCCCTGGATACGACCATTGCAGAACAAAACAAATTGTATCATCAATATGTGAACGAGATTGATGCCTTCCTTCGTTACCACATCCAGGATAATGCCATTGTGATCAATGCTGATAACACAACAGGTATGGATAAGATGGATGGTGAAGGCTATTTCACAACTCCCTACGAGACAGCATACTTGGCAACTGAGAAGACGGCAAATGGTGAAATCAGGGCTTTCAAGAAGTTGAATGTGAAGACTAACGTACAAGGCTCAGATATTCAGATTGTTGATGCAGCCGGTAATACCCGTCGGGTTGTGAAAACACCCGGTCTCTATAACCTGCTGGCTCGTGAGTTTACGTATGCGCAGAGCGAGAAGAGTCAGGCAAATATTATCCACAACTCTTCCTCGGCAGTGATTCATCTGATTGACGGACCGTTAATGATAAAGAAAAACAACTGATATTGATAATTATTATGATGAGTAAAAGATTTGCTAGAATTTTAGGATTGATAATTTTCAGTTGTCAGTTGTCAATTATCAGTTCCTATGCCCAGAAAGCGGGCGATATCATCAGCGGAACAGTGACTGATGCCTTTGGTCCTGTGATGCAGGCTAACGTCATTGAAATCGATGCCGCCAACCGTATCGTGGCCGCTACAACAACAGATATGAACGGTAACTTCTCCTTCAAGCTGAAGAACCCGAAGGATAAGTTGAAGGTCTCTTATGTAGGATGTAAGACACAGATCCTGCCTTTCAATAAGACCCACTATTCTATTAAATTGGTGGACCAGACCGCACTGGTTGGTGTAGAAATTGTTTCTACAAAGAAAGCTGGCGGTTCTGGTTTGCAGATTCCCGTCAAGGAAATCTCTTCTGCCCGTCAGAGCATCGACATGAAAGAGTTCGAGGGCCTGTCTGTGACTACCGTTGACGAGGCGCTACAGGGACGTATCGCTGGTCTGGATATCGTGACCAACTCAGGTAACCTGGGTAGTGGTACTTCCATGCGCCTGCGTGGTGTGTCGAGTATTAACAGTTCCAGTGAGCCTCTGATTGTGGTCGATGGTAACGTGCTGCAGGGCGGTGCACCATCCGACTTTGACTTCCAGTCGGCCAATGATGAGAAATTCGCAGAACTGCTGAACATCAATCCAGAGGATATTGAGAGTATCGCTGTGCTGAAAGATGCTGCTGCTACCGCTATCTGGGGTTCACAGGGTGGTAATGGTGTTATCGAGATTAAGACCAAGCGTGGTGCTCGTGGTGATACGCGCGTCACTTATAGTTTCCGTCTGACTGGAACCTATCAGCCCAACGGTATGAAACTGCTGAATGGTGACGAGTACACCATGTTGTTGAAAGAGGAGTATTTCAATCCTCACATGGATCCCAATGCCAGTGACGACATCAATGAGATCAACTATGTCTCTGGTGGTAAGTTCTCTGAGTACCAGATGTATAACAACAATACCGACTGGGTAGATGCTGTGAAGAAGACTGGTTGGCGTCAGAACCACTACGTGTCACTGAGCGGTGGTGGTGAGAAGGCAAACTTCCGTATTGCTGCCGGTTATGACCATGAGACTGGTTCTATCATCAAACAGCAGTTGGACCGTTTCACCACACGTGTGGCTTTGGATTATTTCGTTTCTGACCGCATCAAGATTGCTACCAATGTGTCGTTGACTTATACCGACAACCATAAGAACTACTCTGACTTGCTGTCTGTGGCTTATCGTCGTATGCCAAACTTGAGCATCTACGAGGAGGATAAGGAGGGTCACTCGTTGGGTGAGTTCTATAACATGTTGCCCAGTTCCAATAAGGTATTCGAGGACAACCAGTATAAGGACTACAACCCCATTGCCTTGGCTCATCTTGCTAAGAGTGAGGAGAGTAGCTATAATATTGAGCCTGAGTTCAAATTGAACTATGAACTGCTGGGTATTGAGAATGAGCAGACCCGTCTTACTTATGAAGGTAAGATAGTGTTCAACATCTCTAACCGCTATAATGATATGTTCCGTCCTGTGGAACTGAGCACTGGTGGATGGACAAGTAAGGATGCCAACCTGGCTACTAGTAATGCTAACAAGAGCCTGGGTGTCACCACAACACATACGTTGACCTTCGTGCCAAAGTTCCGTAACAAGGATCATTCTTTGATGATGTTGCTCCGTGGGCAGCTGACAAAGGGTACGAGCACCAGTCAGAATACCAGTGAGTATGGTCTGCCTTCAGGTACAATCCGTTCTACCAGCGCAGCCGGTATCATTGATGCTTTCAGCGCTTCTCCCGGTCAGTGGCGTAGCCTGTATTTCACCTACTCTGCCCACTATGCTTACAAGGGCCGTTATGTAGCCGACTTCTCTGTTCGTCGCGACGGTACGACAAAGTTCGGTAACGACAAGCGTTGGGGTAACTTCCCTGCCTTGTCTGGTAAGTGGATTGTCAGTGATGAGCCTTGGATGAAGAAAGGTTTGCCTTTCGTTTCAATGCTTGCCGCCCGTTTGGGTTGGGGTATCGTAGGTAACCCTCCAGGTGGTGAAGGTCTTTACTACAGTAAGTACACTGGTGGTAAGGGTTATATGAACTATGGTTCTGTATATCAGAAGAATATCCAGTTGAAAAAACTGAAGTGGGAACAGAAAGAGACCATCAACTTCGGTCTTGACTTCGGTTTCTGGAACGAGTTGATTAGTGGTAATGTGGAGGTGTATCGCCAGAAGACTACAGACCTGCTGATGGGTAACCGCTCGTTGCCTTCAAGTTCCGGATTCCCCTCATTGGATTATCAGAACGTAGGTGCCATGGAGAATGTGGGTTGGGAGTTCAACCTGAATGGTAACCGTATCATTAAGGCCGGCAAGTTCTCTGTTGACTTTAATGTGACATTCGCCAACAACCGTAATAAGTTGATTGAGATGGATGAGACCGTGCTGGCCTCACTGAATAATGACTTCGACAAGAAGAATGGTAGCTACCTCTCACGTGTGGAGCTGAACCGTCCTCTGGGTGGTATCTACGGCTTCCGTTATAAGGGTGTGTATCAGTACAGTAAGTATTCTGAGGAGGAGATTCCTGGTGTCAGTGGCCCCAATGCTCCTGTTGCGCGCGATAAGGACGGCAACGTGATCATCGATAACAATGGCCGTACTAAGCCTATCAGATTCTGCTACACAGGAATAGAGGAAGATGAGAAGGAGTTCAAAGGTGGAGATGCTATCTATGAGGATGTCAATCACGACGGACAGATTAACGAGTTGGATATCGTATATCTCGGTTCTTCTCTGCCTAAGTTTACTGGTGGTTTCGGTTTTAAACTGCATTTCGGCCGTCTCACGCTGAACAACCAGTTCAACTTCCGTTATGGCAACAAGATTATCAACAAGGCACGCATGAATGCAGAGAATATGTATTCAAACAACAACCAGAGTCGTGCCGTGCTATGGCGCTGGCGCGTAGAGGGTGACATTGCCCCCATTCCGCGCGCGTTATATAATTATGGTTATAACTGGTTGGGTAGCGACCGCTTCGTGGAGGATGGTTCTTTCATCCGTCTGAACTACACACAGCTGAGCTATGCTGTGCCACAGAAGTATCTGAAAAAGTTCGGCCTGAACCAGTTGAGCGTGTATGTATCAGCTAACAACCTCTTTGTTCTGACTAAGTATTCTGGTGCCGACCCGGAGGTTGGTTACGGTGGCTATGGTGTTGTGACGGATAATGCTCAGACACCACGTGCCAAGTCGTTTACCGGTGGCGTTACTATTTCGTTCTAATTGATAATTTAAAACTGGAAATTATGATTACCAAAAACATAAAACATAACTTGGCCGTTCTTGCAATGGGTTGTGGTGTTGCCTTTACCACAGCAGGCTGCAATGATTTCCTCGATGTGCTGCCCATGAATGATGTGGTGCTCGAAAACTACTGGACCAAGGAGAGCGACGTCACCAGTGTGCTGATGGGCTGCTACGAGAGCCTGCAGTCGGGTGATTGTGTGACCCGTATGGGCCTATGGGGTGAGGTTCGCTCAGATAATATTAGGATGGGAAACTCGTCAGCACAGGATCTGGAGCAGATGTTGAAGGAAAATATCCTGCCAACAAACGCCTACTGTAACTGGACGGCTTTTTATCAGACCATCAATCGTTGTAACATCCTGATG
Organism: uncultured Prevotella sp.; assembly: GCA_946614175.1. Taxonomy (GTDB): domain Bacteria; phylum Bacteroidota; class Bacteroidia; order Bacteroidales; family Bacteroidaceae; genus Prevotella. The sequence goes on from CAMOGP010000015.1 coordinate 6,777, forward strand.
TACTATGCACCCAAGGTGCAGGATTTGGATCCAAACTATACACAGTCGGAGATGAAGGCAAATATGGCTGAGGCTACCTTTATCCGTTCGCTATGTTATTTCTATCTGATTCGCACTTTCCGCGATGTGCCGTTTACACGTGAACCGAGTATCGATGATACCAAGGAATACCGCATTCCTGCAGATTCCTTCAACGTGGTGCTTAACAATATCATTGCTGATATGGAAGCGGTAAAGGATGATGCACCCATGTATTTCCGTAAGCCGAGTCCAGACAGGATTGACTGGGAAGCCGAGCGTGACAACACGGCTCGTGTGACCCGTCCTGCTATGTACGCGCTTTTGGCCGACCTCTATCTGTGGCAGGGTAACTGGGAAAAGTGCGTGGAATGCTGCGACTATGTCATTGACTTCAAGAAGGATGAGTTTGACAAGTTGCTGAAGCGTCGTTTGCAGAATGATGTGCAGTTGTTCAACGAGATACCTCTCTATCTTGAAAAGGTGGGTAGCCTCTCTGGTAATGCTTATAACGCAATCTTTGGTGAAGGCAACTCTTTTGAGAGTATCTTTGAGATTACTTATTTGAGTAGCAATACCGATAATAAGAATTCATTTGTCGGTTCGTTCTACACACATATGAATAATAATGATATTACCAGTGGTAACCTGATGGCCTACAGCGGATTCTATGATGGTTTGCCCACAAAGAATACCGAACTCTTTAATACCAAAGACTGCCGCGCCTACGAGTCTATCTATGAGCGAGGAACAGCCTATTGGATTTCTAAGTATGGTGCCCAGACGGTTGAGCTGGATAATACGAAGACCAACTGGAAACCAAGTTATAGCTGGCGTTCGGAGAATTTCTCCAATTGGATTGTCTATCGCCTTACAGACGTGATGCTGATGAAGGCAGAGGCGCTGATAGAGCAGGGTAGTGACAAGTACGAGGATGCCTTTACGCTGATTAATGCCGTGAGCCGTCGTGCCGTCAACTCCTTGGCACCAGGCTCTGGCGAGGTGCTCAAGTTGGATGACTATAAGAATACGCTTGATGACATGAGAACACTGGTGATGGAGGAACGTCATCGTGAGCTGATGTTTGAGGGTAAGCGTTGGTTTGACTTGGTTCGTATGGCACGCCGTACCGGTAGTACCAGAGACCTGGCAAAGACTGTTACCAAAAAACAGTTGACCAATATCAGTGGTATCCAGATTCGTTTGGCCGACCCCAATGCGCTTTATATGCCTTATAGCCGCTCGGAACTGAAGGTGAACCCCTATCTGACGCAGAATCCAGCCTATAACACAGGTGGTGATGCCGATTTGCAGAAAAACTAATACGATATGATAATTGAAAATTGATCATTGAGAATTATGAATATTAAGAAATTATATAGAAATACATGGCAATTGGCCGCTGCTTGTTGCCTGTTGGCTGTAGGTTCAGTGATGACTTCATGCTCTGACGACGACAGCGACGCACCTCTGAATTTCTATTCTTCGGTACGTCTCACTGCAGCTGAATTCATCGAGGCCGATGATGCACAGTTCAGTGACTTCAAGTTTATCCTTCAGAAAGGCAACTATCTTGGTATGCTGAAAACTTACGGACACTATACCGTATTCGCCCCTACCAATGATGCTATCCAGTTGTATCTGAAAGAGAAAGGCTATCCCTGTGTGGACAGTCTGCCCAAGGAGATCTGTGATACCCTCTCGCGTGCTCATATTGTGAGTGACAAGGCTTATTTTACCACCGATATGGGTGATGAGGTGTCGCCAGTCAACATGAATGACAACTATATCAACATGACCTCGGACAGTGATGTGGTTAATAATAATGCGTTGGTATTCTATGTCAACGAGAGTTCACGTCTGATTCAGCGTGATGACTCAGTGACCAATGGCGTGGTACATGTCATTGACCATGTCATCAAGGCCAGCAATGACCTGCTGCCTGCCCTGATTGAGAAGAATCCTAAGCTGTCTATCTTCTATCAGGCTCTCCGCTTGACGGGTATGGCCGACTCGCTGATGAAATATATCGACGAGTCCTATACCGTTGACCCTGACTCTGCTGTCGGTGGCAAGGGCTTTGGCGTGGTTAACTCTACCGCCGGTGATGGCTCGGGTCAGAAGACAACGACCTATTACCCCAAGGAGCATAAGTTTATGTTTACGGCCTTCGTGGAAACAGACTCTGTCTTTGAGGCAAATGGTATCCATAACCTGGATGAGCTGATACAGTTTGCAAATGCCGTCTATCACGAATCTTATCCCGATGACCTGGAGTATGACAATGACTACAAGGACCGTCGTAATCCGTTGAACCGTTTCATCAGTTATCACCTGATGCCCTGTAAGGGTGACCGTGACTACTGGGTTCACTGTCAGGGTGCACTCTGGAAGAATAAGTTCCTGGTAGAGTCTTATGACCCTGAGGAATATTTCGAGACACTGGCTCCTCATACCATCATGCGTTTCAGCAGTCCTGCCGGTGAAGAGGTCTATATCAACCGCAAGGAGACTTACGCTTCTGTGAATGGTGTCTGGACCAAGCCTAAGAAGACGGTAGAACAGAAGGGTATCTACGTGCTGAAGGAGAAGGGTGCTGAGTGTAGTAATGGTATCTATCACTATATCGACGGTATCTTGGTTTATTCCAAGGATGTACGCTCAAATGTGCTCAACCGTCGTATCCGTATTGACAGCAGTTGTCTGAGTCCTGAGTTCATGAACTCTCATGCCCGTTACTACTATATGGGTAAGGACCGTATGATGATTGGCTATAAACATGGTTATCTGACGAACTTCAAGATGCACAATGCCAATACCTTCGTGGGATGTGGTAACGAGCAGGAAGGATGGGTACACTATGAAGGTAGTGGCGTTTGTATCACAGGTGAGCGTTTCGATGCCTCCATCAAACTGCCTTCTGTACCACAGGATGGTACCTATGAGGTGCGTATCGGTTATTCTCAGGGTGATGACCGTGGTATTGCCCAGGTTTACCTAAACAATGAGGCTTGCGGTATCCCTGTCAGCTTCCGTATCCTCGATAGTAATGCCGGTCGTGTGGATGATACTGGTGATGTGGAGGAAGACCGAGCTAATGACAAGGCTATGCGTAACCGTGGCTTTATGAAGGCAATGGCCAGCTATGGCACACGTAATGGTACCAGTCTGCGTGACCAGAGCAACTGTGTACGCCGTATCCTAGTACGTCAGACGATGCGTGCTGACCAAGACTATTGGTTGCGTTTCCGTCAGATTCTACCAGGTAACTCGCTCTATATGTCTCTTGACTACGTAGAACTCTGCCCTAAGGATGTATATGATGATCCGGAAGGTGAAAATCCATTCTAATTGACAATCGAAAAATAGAAAATTGATAATTATGACAACGAATAATATCAAACAATATTTCTTAGCGTTCTGCGTAGGCTGCGGGGCCGTGTCTCTGACAACGGCCTGCAGTGAATGGGACGATCATTATGAGGATCCTGTTGAGCAGGCCAGTGTTCAGCAGACCTTGTGGCAGACTATCCAGCAGAACCCGGAATTAAGCGATTTCAGCGAGGTGCTCAGCAAGACGATGGTGCTGCGCCAGCACAGAAAGACGGATATCAGTTATGCTGATCTTCTGAATGGCTCGCAGACCTATACCGTGCTGGCACCTGTCAACGGTACATTCAATAAGGACTCTGTGCTGAGCCTGCTGGAAACGGATAAGGGTGACTCGATGGTGGTACGCTCATTTGTGGGTAATCACCTGTCGTTCAGTCTGACGAATGATACGGAACATCCAACGGATTTCTTCCTGCTGAACACCAAACGTGCCTCTATTGGCAACGGACAGGTGATGGGTGTTAATCTGAAAGAGAAAAATAAGAGGGCTAAAGGAGGTATCCTGCATGTTATGGAGACCACATTGCCTTATCGTCACAACCTTTACGAGGTGCTGATCAATAACGACCGTTATACAAAGATTGGTGAACAGTTGACCAGCTACGAAGAGGATGAATTCAGTCCTACTCTTTCTGTGGAGGGTGATATGGTCGATGGTGAACAGCTCTACGTGGACTCCGTGTTCGTTGAGCGCAATAAATTGCTGGAACTTGTCGGTAGAATCGCTGATGAGGACTCTACCTATTATATGATTGTGCCCACAGCTGATGAATGGCAGCGTGTTTGGCAGGAGGCTATGGATTATTTCCGTTATGATGAAAAGGTTGATGGCGGTGACTCTCTGCAGCGTTTATATGCCAATTCGGCCCTGTTGGCAGATGCCATTTTCAGTCGTACCATTCAGGCCAGTCCTGAAGACTCACTGAAAACGCGGGAATATGATAAGAAGTATCCCAAGTATCATGTGTTCCATAAGCCGTTTGAAGAAGGTGGTATCTTCTATGGTGCTACACCGGCTACATGTAGTAATGGTACACTCTATACGACCGATAAGTGGCCATTTACGCCACAGACAACCTATCAGCGTGAAATCCGTTGCGAGGGTGAGGCCAAGGGCGTGATTATTGATAATACCTTGTCAAGTTACACCACGCGTCATCATATTGCCGACAGTGTGTCAGAGAATGAGTATCTGGTCATTTCTCCAGAGAAGAACACCAGTAACTGGACGATGACATTCAAGTTGAGCAATACTCTGGCTGGTACCTATGACATCTGTGTCGTTACCCTGCCTCAGACGGTCTATGACCCAACTAAGACGAATCTGAAACCTTGTCAGTTCCAGGCCGAGATTAACTATGTTGACGAGAAGGGTAATGTCCAAAAGTATGAATGTGGTAACAAACAGAAGTTCAAGACCCGTCCGGAAGTCGTTGATACCGTAGTGGTTGCCGAGGACTTTAGATTCCCCGTCTGCAACTATGGTCAGACGAATAACAAGGTAACGGTTAAACTGAGATGTAGCATTCTGGCTAAGGATACTCCAAACTATTCACGCGAGATGTTGCTCGACTGCATCTACCTGCGTCCCAAGAAAATGAAGAGTGAAGAGTAAAAAGTAAAAATAGAACGAATATGAAAACAGTAATCTATAATAATATAAAAGGTATAGTAAAAGGTATTCTGCCTTCTTGCCTCTTTATCTTTTTGCCCTTGACAGTGACAGCTCAGGAGATGAAGACGGTGAGCGGTTATGTGATGGATGCTGCCACGGGCAAGCCTTTGGCCGGTGTCATCGTTGAGGCCTATGGTAACCATCGTTATACAGCCATGACTGACGAGACAGGTGCTTATGAGTTTAAGGTTCCCGAGTATGTGAGCAGTGTGAGCATGCGTGTTGAGGGCTATCAGGTTCTGCAGAAAGCTATCCGTACCAATACGGAAAAAACCAATGCACAGCTTTATCCAAGCACCTTCAGTGCTATCTATGACCGTTCTACGACATCTGTATCCAGCCGTCGTGCTGAAGGTTTTGAGAATACAGCTCAGGTCAGCATCGACCCTCTGGTAGCAGAGCAGTTGGGTGCAGATATCCACTCTGTGGGTCGTAGTGGTCAGTTGGGTCTTGGTAATACCATGTTTATCAATGGCCTGACCAGTCTTCAGACAAATGCACAGCCTTTGATTGTGATTGACGGTGTCATCACAGATATGCAATATGACCGTGAGATGTTGCATTCAGGTTACTATAACAACCTGTTGGCAAACTTGAGCGTTACGGATATTGAGAGTGTCACTGTGTTGAAGAACGGTACTGCTATCTATGGTGCTAAGGCTGCTGGTGGCGTCTTGCTCATCAAAACCAAGCGTAATAAGTCGATGGCTACCAAGATTGATGTGAATATCAACGGTCAGTTCATGCTCCAGCCTCGTTTACCAAAGATGATGGGTGCCGAGGATTATCGCCTCTACGCAACAGAACTGCTGAGCGAACTCACCTCTAATGTGCAGAGTATGGAGTTTGTCAATGCGGATCCCAGCAACTATTATTATAAGACCTACCATAATAATACCGACTGGACAAAGGAGGTTTACCGTAATTCCTTTGTGTCGAACTACGGTATCAATGTGCAGGGTGGTGATGAAGTGGCCAACTATAACCTCTCTGTTGGCTACTCTTTTGGCGAGGCTACACAGCGTGGTAACGACTTCTCACGTTTCAACATGCGATTGAACACCGACATCCATGTGTTCCGTGGCCTCGATGTACGTTTCGACGCTGCCTATAGTGACGTGAACCGTGACTTGCGCGATGACGGCGCACCTGCCGATCTGTCTGTGGGCACAGTGACAGCACCGGGCTTCCTCTCGCTGATCAAGTCGCCGTTCCTTTCACCTTACGCATACGATGTCAACGGTAAACTGAGCCGTTATCTCTCGGCTGCCGACGACTATGCCAGCAAGGCTTTCAAGGCCGAAGGAAGTGCCTATGCCAATGCCGTGCGTCTGGCTAACCCTACCGCTATCTTGAATCTGGGTGATGGTGAGAACCGTAATGAGTCTGGTAACCGTATGGTGACTTTCAGCATCACACCGCATTATCAGATTAATGGTCATCTTTCAGTGCAGGAACATTTCAACTTCACGTTGGTCAATACCAACGAGAACTATTACCTGCCTCTTGAGGGTACGCCTCCTTTCCGCCTGATGGCTTCAAATAATATTCTGGTGACGAACATGGCACAGAGCATGGCAGCTCGTCAGAATGCGATCTTGAGTGATACCCGTCTGATGTGGGACAACCGCTACGGTGCTCATAAGATTGATGTCTTTGGCGGTGTTCGCTTCCAGAGCAGTAAGTATAAGTTGACAGCTCAGCGTGGTTACGATACAGGCAACGATAAATATCCTAATACTGGTAATACACGTAACTACAGGTCAACATGGGGTGCTGATGATAAGAGCCGTGACCTTACATGGTATGCTCAGGTCGACTACAACTGGGCTGAGAAATACTATCTCCAGGCGGGCTTCTCTGCTGAGACCAGTTCCCGTTTCGGTGATGCTGCCAACGGTCTGAAGCTCGGTGGCGTGGTATGGGGCCTCTTCCCCAGCGTAAATGCTGCTTGGGTGCTCAGTAATGAGAAATGGCTGGCTAATGTCAAGGGTATTGACTACCTGCGTTTGAATGCTGGGTTCGATGTGACTGGTAATGATAATATTGACTATATCGCTTCTGAGACCTATTTCATTCCTAATAATATGCTGACCCAGAAGGTTGATGGTAAGTCTATCGGCAATATCGGTAATACTTCTCTGAAATGGGAAACGACCAATCGCCTGACGCTCGGTTTGGAGGGCAATTTCTTCAACAACCGTCTGAATGCCCACGTGAATTACTTCAAGGGATGGACCAGTAACCTGCTTACCCTGCGCCAACTGGCCTGGACCAGTGGCCTGGCTGAGAACTGGAGTAACGATGGTAAGCTAGAGAACGAGGGTTTTGAGGTAGGAACCAGAATCAAGGTGCTCAACCTGAAGGATTTTGGATGGGAGGTAGGTGCATCTGCTGGTCACTATGTGAACAAGATCACTGCGCTGCCTAATAATGACAGACCTTTCGAAACCAAGGCCTACGGTGCTACAATCCTCTCTCAGGTAGGAACGGCTGCCGGTGTGTTCTATGGTTTTAAGACCAATGGCGTCTATGCGACTCAGGCTGAGGCCGATGCTGATGGCTATTATCTGGTGAACGACCGTGACGAGAAACAGTATTTCGCTGCAGGTGACATGCGCTTTGTTGATAAGGATCATAATGGTGTCATCAATGACGACGACCGTTTCGTGATCGGTGATCCTAATCCTGATATCTACGGTAATATCTATACCCGCTTGAATTGGAAGAACTGGTCTCTGAATGCCACATTCCGCTATTCTCTTGGCAATGATGTCTACAATTATCAGCGCTCAATGCTTGAGGGCGGTTCTCGTTTCTATAACCAGACTACGGCTATGTTGAGCCGTTGGACTAGTGAGGACCAGCATACCAATATGCCCCGCATCAGCTATGGTGACCCCATGGGCAACAGCCGTTTCAGCGACCGTTGGATAGAGGATGGCAGTTATCTGCGTCTGAGCAATGTCACACTGAGCTACGCTATTCCCATCCGCAGCACTTATCTGCAGGGAGTCACACTCTGGGGTGGAGCCTACAACCTCTTCACTATTACCCGCTATCTGGGTAGTGATCCCGACTGTGGCGTGAGTGGCAGTGCCTTGTTGCAGGGCATCGATCGTGGCTTGCTGGCCAATGCTCGTTCTTTCGCTCTTGGTGTGAAGGTGAACCTCTAAATGAATTAAGAGTTAAGAATTAAGAGCTAAGAGGTATCGGCCTGTGGCCGAGTAAGAATTAAGAATTATATATTGAATACATTTAATTATGAAACGAAATAAATTATTCATCTTTTCAATGTTGGCAGCAGCCTTGCTACTGACTGGATGCGCTGACTTGATGGAGACCGACAGCGAGCTGGTGGAATATGAAAAGGATAATCATTTGGATTCTCCCTCAGACAGCGTTTATAGCGTAATGGGTATTGTCTATAAGCTTCAGACCATTGCAGACCGTACAGTCATACTGGGTGAGCTGCGTGGTGACCTGACAACGGTCCAGGCTGCAGCCTCAAAGGATTTGAAGGCTATTGCCAATTTCACTGTTGATACGGAGAATGCCTACAACCGTATCAGTGATTATTATGCTATCATTAATAACTGTAACTATTTCCTGACTAACGTCAAGAAGGATCTGGTACGTCATGACCGCACAGTCTTTGAACGTGAGTATGCCGCAGTAAAGGGCTTCCGTGCCTGGACTTATTTGCAGTTGGCACAGATCTACGGTGAAGTGCCCCTGGTAACAGAACCTCTTCTTACTGAGGAGGCTGCCCAGAAAGCGATGAACCAGGAACTGGTGGGAATCAATGAGATATGTAATTATTTCATTGACGACCTGAAACCCTATGTGGATACACCTGTTCCCGGCTATGGTAATATTGATGAAAGACCTTCAAAGAAATTCTTTATCCCCATTCGGGTCCTGTTGGGTGACCTCTGTCTCTGGGCTGGCCGTTATGATGATGCTGCCATGTATTATCATGACTATCTCTCATTGCGTACAAGTCCTGTGACTACCGGAACGTTCCACGCTTATTGGGATGATACGGATACCAAGGAGTTCCGTATTGTTCGCGATAATCTCCCCTATAGCGGCAGCGAGTGTCTGTGGTCAATCCCTATGGAGATTAATGGGTTTTATGGCATCCAGAGCAATCTTGTAAATATCTTCAATTCCACAAGCCAGAATATGCAGTTTGCTCAAGTGCAGCCAACCCAGCAACTACGTGATTTGTCTGCTGCCTCAGACTACTGTTATGTGCATACGAAGGTTGACGGTTCTCTTGATACGCTTTATGCCCCCAAGGAGAATCTGGCGAAGAGTGAGTATCGTGGTGACTTGCGTTTGGGCGCTCTTTATTCAAATAGTGTGACTAGCCCAGACCGTTTTGGACGTGTCTCAAATGAGTTTCAGACGATTGATAAGTTCTTTTCAGACGAAGTGGTTCTTTATCGCGCAAATATGATCTATCTGCGCTATGCTGAAGCTCTGAACCGTGCCGGTTGTCCACAGTCGGCCTTCGCCATACTGAAATATGGACTCTATCCTGATATGGTAGCCAAGTATGTTGACAGTCTGGAGCAGGTGAAAGCCGGTACACTGATCGACTTTGACGTGATCTTATTTGATAACGAAAATACTCAGGGTATTCATTCTCGTGGTTCAGGTAATGCAGAGTGTGACACGCTCTACCGCATGCCGATGCCTGCCGCAGGCGAGGCTGCCACCCGTCAGGATACCATCAACTGGCAGATTCCCAGAATTGAGGATATGATTATCAATGAGATGGCCTTGGAGGGCGCATTCGAGGGCTATCGCTATTACGATCTGATGCGTATTGCACTCCGTCGTAATGCTCCAGAATACCTTGCAGACCCCATTTCAAAGCAAAATGGAAAGGTAGATGACACCCTAAGAGCCCGTCTGATGGATAAAAAGAACTGGTATTTACCCCGTCCGTAGGGCGGCAATATACTCTATTTGTTTCCAACGGTTGTCAAATGGTTGCATTTTCGTGCAAAAAGTGACGAATTTTCAAAAACGTAAAGAAACGAAACATTTGATATAATCTATAACGAAAAAAGGTCGTAATTTTGCATCGTCGATAAGACATTTTGATGTTAGATGATAATAGTAATGATTCATTTTATAGTTATAGTTAGTAGTTGGATTTTAGTTTTGTAGTATATTAGTTATGGTAAAACTAATGCAAGCGGTCACCTGTATGAGAATATCGGTGACCGTTTTGTTTTTGTCTTTTTTACCTGTTTTTGTTAGAAATGTCTGTTTTTGGCCTCGTGATACAAAAACAAAAGTAAAATTTACTTAATAAAAAGTATCGTTTTATTTTCTTTTTTGTATCTTTGCATCCCAGATAATGCATGTTTTACCATAACGAACGTATGAAACGTATTATATTATTGCTGCTATTGTCAGTGTTCTTTTCTGGGTTGTCGTATGCTCAGACTGGATATTTTATTTCATCCGACCGTTTTTCGAGCAGTCTTATTTCAGACCTGTGCCAGGATCGTCATGGCTCTGTCTGGATTGGCACCGATTATGGTCTGAATCGTTATGATGGCTATCGTTTTCAGATGTTTCTTCATGATGACGCAGATCCTCATTCGCTCTCGGTGAATGTAGTGGTGTCGCTTCTCAACGATCGTGAAGGGCGTCTTTGGGTAGGTACTAACCGTGGTTTGGATCGCTTTGACCACGATACAGAGACATTTGAGCATTATCCTTTCCCCAATGGTATCCATCCCCGAGTTTCCAGTCTCTGTCAGAGCAAGGATGGTAGTATCCTTGTGGGTACGTCTGGCTATGGCATCTTTAAGTTGGGCCCCAACGGTAAACTTGTGAATATCAATGCCAATAGCAAAGAGATGTATTTCAGCCGTCTTTTTGAGGATAGTCGTGGATGGGTATGGAAGAGTGGATTCGATGAGTCTATTACCGTCTATGATGGAAAAAAGGTGAGGAATTTTAAGTCCGAGGTCGGTAATCCTCAGGGGTTTGTTGAACGTGATGGAGAGGTACTTATCGTTTGCCTTCATGGTTTTATGTCTTATCGCCATGGCAAGATGAGTGTAGCCAATATTGATGTGAGTCAGGCATCCCATGAGGCCGTTTTCACCAATGTGTCTATCGATGAAGGAGGTAATATATATATAGGTACGCGTGGTCAGGGTCTTTATCGCCTTTCCTCTAACCGTTCCCGCCGTTTGGAGCGTGTTGCGATTGATGCCTATGGCATTGATTCAAATACGGCCAAGGTCAGCAGTATTCTTTTTGACCGTAGTGGCAATATGTGGCTGGGCTGTCATAGAAAAGGTTTGCTGTTGATGCCCTTGCGTCCTATGCCGTTTAAGAACTGGAGCTTCTTGTCGCAGGGTGTGAACGTGGGCTCTACCATTTCTTCTGTATGTGAAGGCGACAATGGTATGGTGTGGTGTACGGTTCAGGGCGTAGGTATTTATGGATTTAATACAGAAGGCCGAGTTGTCGCACATCCTGCATCACCTGATGCTGTGGAATTTATATTCCGTGATCGTCTGCAGCGTTATTGGGTGGGTACTGATGACGGCTTGTTTGCCTATGATCCCGTGACGGGGCGTTCTCAGTTGAAGGTGACCTACGACTGTGACCGTTTCAATGACATGACCAGCGACTCAAATGGTCGTATTTATATCTCAACTTATTCCCGCGGTTTTTGTATCTATGACCCCCAGACAGGTAATTTGCGCAATTATAATTTCTCTCAGAATGATTCTGTGCGAGGCAGATTGTGCAACAACTGGATCCTGGGCATGTCAGCCGATACTCAGGGACTTATTTGGATGGCTACCTCGTCTGGCGTTTCCTGTTTTGACCCCAGTACCGGCAGTTTCCGTTCACAAGGATGGGAAAATTTGCTCGACGGCGTCGTCTGTTTTGATGTCTGTGAACTGCGTGGCGGACAGTTGCCCGACGGTCGTTCCATGCGCGGTTTTATTGCCATAGGTACAGAGCAAGGACTTTATCTCTATGACCGCAGAGCGCATCAGGTGGAACACTTCCCTGGTAGTGAACAGTTGAATAACAAGACTATCTGTTATATCGTCCAGTCAAATGATAATGACCTGTGGTGCTCTACTTCACAAGGCATTTGGAAATATCAGGTAAATTCGCACACGTTCATTGGATATGTAGGAGGAAATGGGCTTACGCAGAAGGAATTCCTCTATGGCGTAGGTATGCATACGGATGAAGACCGTATCTTCTTTGCCCATAATGATGGCCTCACGGTATTCTATCCTAAAGATCTGAAAGCCAATAGCGCATCATTGGCACCTCTGCAGCTGACGGGTGTGCTGGTAGGCGGTCGTGCTGTGACGTGTAATGCCGAACTGAATGGTGTCATTGTTACAGATAAGCCGGTGAGCGAGAGTGATCATTTTACACTGAGCTATCTGGACCATACGATTACGTTGGGCTTCTCGCAACTGAATTTTGATAACCCCATGAACGTGATTTTCGAATACCGTGTTGATGATGGTGATTGGATTCGAAATCCGGTTGGTGTCAATGAGTTTACGTTGAGCCACCTGCAGCCCGGCACCTATCATATCCATGTGCGTGCCCAGCAGGGTGGGGAATATACACCAGAGAAAGAAGTCGTACTGGAGATACGTGCTCCTTGGTATCGTACCAAACTGGCCTATTTCATCTATTTTGCTATCCTAATGTCTATAGGTGTCTATGTCTTTGTGACCTATCATCGTCGTGCTGCAGAACAGATGAATGAGGAGAAGATGAAATTCCTTATTAATGCCACGCACGATATCCGTTCGCCGCTGACATTGATTATGAGTCCGCTGGCTAATTTGAAACGCCGTCTTTCTGGAACCGATCAGACGGATGCCTTGCGCGATATCGATACCATAGAACATAATGCAAAACGTATCTTGAATCTGGTGAATCAGATTCTGGATGTGCGTAAGATAGATAAGCAGCAATTGCAGTTGCATTGCCAGCAGACGGATATGGTGAAATTTGTCAATGGCATCTGTAAGATGTATGAATATACTGCCAGCGAGCGCAATATCACCTTCCGTTTCAATCATGAGGACGAACGCCTGGAGGCCTGGGTAGACCGTAGTCAGTTTGATAAGGTGGTAACCAATCTCCTTTCAAATGCCTTTAAGTATAGCTTCGATGGCGGTACGATAGATGTCAATCTCTCGCACGATGACAAGAATCTCAAGCTCCAGGTCGTAGATACTGGCGTGGGACTTGATGGTGACAGTCTGAAGCATATCTTCGATCGCTTCTATCAGGGAACCAATTCATATCGCCTGCATATTGATGGTACGGGCATTGGGCTAAACCTTTGTAAGATGATTGTCGATATGCACCATGGCACTATCGAGGCCCGTAATCGTCAGGGCGTGAAAGGCTCGGTCTTTGAGGTCTGTCTGCCATTGGGTAAGGAACATCTGACGGAGCAGGAGGTTGTCGTGGAAACAGTTGACGCTCAACAGTCTCCCAATACCCAGCACCTGACATCCAACAAACATCGTGTGCTGGTTGTTGATGATGATGAGGAAATCTGCCGTTATATCTCTACTGAACTAGGACGTTACTATAAGTTCACCACAAGTCCTAATGGTAAGGATGGCTTAAAGGAACTGCTCACTAATGAATTTGATGTCGTGGTGAGCGATGTGATGATGCCTGAGATGGACGGCTTCACCATGCTCCGCATGATTAAGACCAATGTCAATATCGCGCATATTCCTGTGGTGATGCTTACTTCCAAGGCAGATGTGGCCAACCGTCTGGAGGGACTTGAGCGTGGCGCGGATGCTTTCCTGGCCAAACCTTTCGATCTGGAAGAACTCCACATGGTCATCGAGAACCTTATCCAGGGACGCCAGCGTCTGAAGGGTAAGTATAGCGGTGCCCAGCAGCAGGTGGATAAACTGGAACAGCCTGAGGTGAAGGGTAATGATGAATTGCTGATGGAGCGTATCATGAAGGCAGTAAACAAAAACCTGTCGAATAGTGATTTCAATGTTGACATGCTGACGCAGGAGGTCGGTATCAGTCGTGCCCAGCTGCATCGCAAGATGAAGGAGATGACAGGCATCTCTACCTCAGAGTTTATCCGTAATATCCGATTGGAGCAGGCTGCCCGTCTGCTACGTGAGCAAAAGATCAATGTCACACAGGTGGCTTATACCGTGGGCTTCTCTAATCTGGCTCACTTCTCTACCATATTCCGCAAGCATTTTGGTATTTCGCCATCCGAATATGCTGAGAAGAATGGAGAGGTAGATGCATAGACCATATTATTCCGATTTCTAAATAAACGTGAGTTTCTTTTCCAGATTCTCACGTTTTTTATTACTTCTTATTGTTGCAAAAGTGCTATTTGCTGGTTTTTTTCTTTATGTTTGGACAAAAAATAAAGTCTATGAGACAAAAATCAAATAGTGTTCGCACGATTCATATTAACTTTGCGCCGATTATTAATCGAAACGATCATTTATTATTCACATTTTATTAACTTAATTATTAACTTAAAACTTTATGCACATGAGAAAAACTTACATGATGCTGCTCGCACTGGTGCTCACGATGTTGGGCGTCTCTGATGCGATGGCTCAGAAGATTTATCGCGCAGAGCTCGATAAGTCGATGTTTAAGGCATGGACAAGCGATCAGCCTGGGGCTACCGAAGTAGAGAACCCTGAGGCTATTGATGTCTCGGATGAAAAGCCGAATGGTACTCCATTCTCTTGCGACAACAATCTTTATAAGGAGATTGGTTCGTGGAGTGGTATCTTCGGTAATACTGCAGCTTACTATCTTTGGTATGCTGACATTACTGGTACCAAGAAGATGTACTTCAAGGGTACACCTGGTTTCAAGTTCTATGTTCAGTTCAACCGTCAGGCTCCTGAGGAGGGCGGTGACGCCCATGGTGGTGCTATGGTTCAGCAGGAACTGACCATTGGTGACGATGGAACTGCTACTTATGACATTCCTGAGAGCATGACCTATGTTCACCTGAACTGTATCAAGACTAAGGGCATTACAGGTACTGGTGTTCTCAAAGGTATGGAAATTGAGGGTACTGTTAAGCCTGTTACGGGTATTCTCAGTATGATTAACAACGGTGATGCTGAGGGTGACGACCTCTCTAGCTTCCCTGTTTCTCTGGATGGACCTAATAATGGTGGTACGGCTAACGATAAGCCAGAGGTTGTTGATGGTGGCGTTAGCGGTAAGTGCTTTAAGGTGACCTCTGTTGAGAATCCTACTGAATCATGGCACACTCAGTTCTATATTAAGGCTGATGATACAATGGCTAGGGGATCTAAGTGGAAGCTTAAGATGTCTATTAAGGCCAGTGAGAATGCAAGAATCACTACAAGTGCACAGGCAGAGCCTCGTACTTGGAAAGGTGGTATGGGCATTGATGAATTCGGTGTTTCTACTGAATGGCAGTCTTATGAGTGGTCAGGTGAAATCGGTGTAGATGACTTCAAGAGTATCGCTTTTGACCTGAGTAATGGTGATGATGAAGTTCGTAACACTAATGGTGATGGTACTGTTAAAGTAAACCATGGTATTTCTTTCTACTTCGATAATATTGAGTTCGGTTATGACCTTGGTGGTTCAAACCCCTTAAGTGCCATTAACGTAACTGCCGCTGCCGATGTTGTTCGCATTGACCTCGGTGGTACAACCAATATGAAAGAATTGGTAAAGGCTGCTCCTACAAAGACTTTGATTTTTGACAATAGTGTCGCTTCTGTCACAATTGGTGGCGAACCTGTTGAAATCGTTTCTGTTGAGGGCTTTGATGATGGAAATCTTTACATCTTCATTGAAGACGACTATTATGGTGATGACGAGATGAAGGTTGCCTTTAAGAATCCAGAGGATGCTTCTCATCATTTGCTTTTTGCTACTGGTAAATGGGAAGGCGAGGCTGTTCCTGAAATTAGCGGTCTTGTTGCTACTTATGTCCAGGCTCTTGGTGATGCCGGTTACGAGTCTTATTTGTATGGTACACCTGCTTTGGTTGAGATTTCTCCAGAGGCTGGTTCATTCAATCTGCCTGCTGACTTCAAAGAGTTTGTTGTGACTTTCAACCAGAAGATTAAGGTTGCTTCTGTAGTTGCCAAGTTGGGTAATGAGCCTCTGACTGCTTCTGGTGACGAGGAACTTACTAAGGTGATTAAGTTGACTCGTACTTCTACTGATGCTTTGGAGGGTGCTAAGAATCTCGTTATTTCTGCTGCTGAGGGTAATGCCGGTTCAGATTTCGCTCTGAAAGAGAAGGATGCTATTGTGGTTAAATATAGCTTCGGTCCTGTTGATGCTAGTGCAAAGCCTGAGACTATTTATGCTTCAAACTTCACTGGTGATGGTACAGATGCTAACGGTGCTGGTTGGAAGACTACGGCCGACAGAGCTTCTAGTGATGATCCACAAACCTTGCAGGAAGCAAGTGCTGGTGGCGGTAACCGTCTGCAGCATGGTCAGGCAGGTTATGCCGCTGACGTACTCTATCTGGCTCAGCGTAGTGCTGTAGCAGGTGTCGCTCTCTATGGTCTTGATGAGAATCACAAACTTGAGCTGAAAGGTGGTAAAACCTATCATTTGACTCTGAAGAGTGCACAGTGGGATTCATATCCTGCTTCTGGTTCGAACCGTTCACTGCGTGCTCAGATTCTTACAGAAGCTGCTGTAGATGCTGAAACTGGTGGTGTTAAAGATGAGACTGGTATTTTGGCTGAGGAGTTCAAGGCCGTTGATGGTCGTGTGAAGGAGGATAAGGAGTTTACTTCTTTCGATATCGAATTCACACCTGAGGCTGATGGCAACTTCGTAATCCGTTTGGTTGCAGGTAACTCAGAGGGTAATCCTGCTGGTTATGGTGATGGTAATGCAATTGCTGACGTGAAGGTTCAGTTCATCCCCGATGTACTTGGTATCGTCGAGACTCAGCAGTTGGCTGACGCTCTCCAGTCTGCAAAGGATAATCGTGATGCCATCCTTACAGCTAATGCTGAGAACGAGATTGACAAGGAGCGCTACAGTGGTGATGACCTCACTGCTTTGAGCAACCTGATTGCTGATATTGAGGCCAATATGAGTGGCTATACAGCTCCTTCTGTTTACGTTGCTAAGTCTGAGGAACTCGCTGCTGCTGCTAAGGCTGCTAACGATCATAAGACTGCTTGTGACACTTACGATACTAACATTAAGAAGGCTGTTGACCACGTTGCCAAGAATGCTGAGAATAAGTTCAAGGAGACTCAGGTTAACAAGGATCTGGAAGCTATCGTTGCTAAGTATCATGCTTCAAAGGAGGTTAATAATGTTGCACAAGAAGAAGAGGATCCTGTTTATGTGACCACCTATACTTTCGATGTACTGAAAGATAACGCTGAACTTGCAACTGCTAGTGACGAGTTGGCAAAGGCTGTTGCTGTTGCTGATCAGTACTTTACTGAGGTTGCTCTCGATGCTAATATCCAGCAGGGTAACTCTGGTGTCGCTGTTCTCGTAGAGCGTAACCGTCTTGGCGCTCGTACACTGATGTCACTTGGTGTCGAGGAGTCTGATCCTCTGATTGCAGCCGTTAAGAACTCTGTTGTAGATGATGATGATCTGGCTGAAAACATTAAGGCTCGTATCAAGACTGAACTTTATTCTAAGTTGAAGGAAACTGAGAATGATGTATTTGGTCCTCAAGTTGATGAGTTCGGCGATCCTGTAACAGATGGTAATGGCGAATTCGTGAATAAATCATACGATATGACCGTATTCATCAAGAACCCGAATTTCTATGAGATTGATGGTACGAAGGGCGTTTCTGAGGAGAACCTTCCTGGATGGACATACCCTGCTCAGTACGGTAAGCCTGGTGACTTCAAGAAATGGGATCCTCAGCGCAATGTCAAGGGCTTGCCTGAGGACTGCGCATTCACAACATGGTATGGTACTTGTCGTATGGAGCAGACTGTTACAGACCTGCCTGCAGGTATCTATGTAGTATCTCTCTGCGGCTCTGACTGGTCTAACCAGGCTGGCCAGAATGATGAGACAAAGCGTCACGATGTAAACGGTTTTGTATACTGTAAGACTTCTGATACAGCTCCTGTTGCTGAAGGTGAGGAAGAGGATCGTGATCTTAATTTTGCTGCTACCAGAACTATCGTTTATGGCGGTCAGTTCAACATGGATCATCCTATCAACTTGGGTTATGCTGAGGTTGCTGACGAAGAAACTGGCTTTATCTCTACAGAGGACGGTGAATTCTTCGGTATTCCTGTAACTGATGGTCAGTTGACTCTTGGTATCCACTTCGCTGGTGATGCTCAGTACTTCTTCCAGCATGCTCGTTTGACATTGGTAGATGCAGCAAAGGGCTTCGACTATGCAGGTGCTTACAATACTGTAGTTACAAGCATTGACGAGAATACTGTTGCTCCTAAGGTACGTGCTCTCCAGGTTTATGACCTGAATGGCCGCCGCATGATCAAGGCTAATAAGGGCCTGCAGATTGTGAAGAAGCAGATGAGCGATGGCTCAGTACGTGTTGAGAAGGTTATCGTGAAGTAATTCTTCGATACAATTCATATCAAGGAGGTGTGCTAGAAATAGCGCACCTCTTTTTGTGTTTGTAGCATATATGCAACAAATAGAAACAGATAAGAAACATACGTAGGTGTTATTTTACAATCTTTTTTGTTACCTT
Source organism: uncultured Prevotella sp. (assembly GCA_946614175.1). Lineage (GTDB taxonomy): Bacteria > Bacteroidota > Bacteroidia > Bacteroidales > Bacteroidaceae > Prevotella. The sequence goes on from CAMOGP010000015.1 coordinate 25,622, forward strand.
TGCACGCAGTAAAAGAATAAAAACCCAAAACGAATGAAAAAACTGTTACTTACCTTAGCCGTAGCGCTCCTGTTGGGAGCCGGCGCACAAGCGCAAATTAAGAATCCTATGCTTTGGGCCGACGTGCCCGATCCAGACGTAATCCGTGTAGGCGATACTTTCTATCTCGTTTCTACCACCATGCATCTGATGCCTGGCGGTCCTATCATGGCATCAAAGGACTTGAAAAACTGGGAGACCGTGGGCTATATCTTTGATAAGCTTACCGACTCGCCTAAGTATGACCTACAGGAAGGAACTGTATATGGTCGCGGACAGTGGGCCACTTCCCTGAAATATCACGATGGGAAATTCTGGGCTTTATTGGCTCCCAATGAGCCAGGTTCTATGGGCGACACGTATATCTTCACGGCAGAGAAGGCGGAGGGCCCTTGGACTATCCATTCCCGTTTGCGCCATTTCCATGATGCCACTCTTTTCTTCGACGAGGATGGTACGCCATACGTTTTCTTTGGAACAGGTGAGATGTGCCAACTGACACGCGATCTGAAAGGTGTGGTGGAAGGTTCGCTGCGTCATTACTTCCAGCGTGAGGCCGATGAGCGTGGATTGTTAGAGGGTACACGCGTTATCAAGCACAACGGCACTTACTATGCACTGCTTATCTCTCATGTCTATGCCCCAGGTCGTCATCGCCGTGAGGTGTGCTACCGCACCAAGGACCTGAATGGCACGTGGGAGAAGAACACCGTGCTGGAGTCTGACTTCGGTGGTTTCTCTTATTTGGCACAGGGCACTATCGTGGATACCCCGGAGGGCGACTGGTATGGCGTCATGTTCCAGGATCGTGGTGGTGTTGGTCGTGTGCTGACGTTGAGTCCTGTTCGCTGGATAGACGGTTGGCCACAGTTGGGCGATGAGAATGGAAAAGTGCCTGAGATGATGCGTCCTTATAGAAGTGGTATGCCTGAGACGGCTATCGTGAAAAGTGATGATTTCTCTGGCGAGAAACTGGGCTTGCATTGGCAGTGGAACCATAATCCAGTGGATGACGCGTGGAGTTTGACGGAGCATCCCGGATACTTGCGTCTGAAGACCAATCGCGTGGTGGAGAACCTGTACCTGGCACCCAACACACTGACGCAGCGCATGGAAGGTCCTACTTGTAGCGGTTATATCGCCATGAACCTGTCGAAGATGAAAGATGGCGACTGTGCCGGACTGGCAGCCTTCAATGGTGACAGCGGTGTACTGACCATCAAGAAGCAAGGCAAGAAATATGTTCTTGAGATGAGTGAACAGAAGGTGAGTCTCACTGATCGTGAGAAGGCTGTGACGAATGTGGATGTGAAAGTCATCGAAACCGTACCTCTCGGTTCTCAACTCTCAACTCTCAATTTGAAAGTCACCGGCGACTTCCAGCCCGGTCATCATGACGTGGCTAACTTCTTCTATAGCCTTGATGGCGAGAACTGGACGCAGATTGGTACTAAAAACTATCGCATGATTTTCGA
>CAMOGP010000016.1 GCA_946614175.1 uncultured Prevotella sp.
TTGTATTTCACTCGTTTTTTCGTAACTTTGCAAACTGAAATGAATAATTACTTAAGATGTTAGAAGTAAGAAACCTGCATGCCAAGATTGGCGATAAAGAGATATTAAAGGGAATAGACCTGGTGATTAATGATGGCGAGACACACGCTATCATGGGTCCCAACGGTTCTGGTAAGTCTACACTCAGTGCTGTGCTCGTGGGTAATCCGCTCTATGAGGTGACTGAGGGAGAGGCTTTCTTCAATGGGAAGAACTTGTTGGAGATGAAACCTGAGGACAGAGCGCACGAAGGACTGTTCCTGAGCTTCCAGTATCCTGTGGAGATTCCTGGCGTCAGCATGAACAACTTCATGAAGGCTGCTATCAACGAGAAACGTAAGTACCAGGGACTGGAACCTCTGAATGCTGCTGAGTTCCTGAAACTGATGCGTGAGAAGCGTAAGGTGGTGGAACTGGACTCGAAATTGGCAAACCGCTCAGTGAACGAGGGCTTTAGCGGTGGCGAGAAGAAGCGTAACGAGATTTTCCAGATGGCTATGCTGGAACCGAAGTTGAGCATTCTTGACGAGACAGACTCTGGTCTGGACGTGGATGCGATGCGTATTGTGGCCGAGGGCGTGAACAAACTGCAGACACCTGAGACCAGCTGTATCGTGATTACCCACTACGACCGTTTGCTGGAGATGATCAAACCACAGTTTGTACATGTGCTCTACAAAGGAAAGATTGTGAAGACGGGTGGCCCAGAACTGGCTGTCCAGATTCAGGAGCACGGCTACGACTGGATTAAGGAAGAAGTGGGAGAGGAGTAATGCGCTGCGCGCAAGTTAAGAATTAAGAGTTAAGAATTAAAAGTTAAGAATGCGTAGCGAACAACAATACATAGAACTCTACGAGCAGGCACGTGAGATGATTTTCTCGCATGCCTCAGAGCCGATGAACGTGGTGCGCGACCAGGCCTTTGAAGACTTTAAGGCACAGGGCTTCCCTTCAAAAAAGGTGGAGCGATACAAATATACCGATATACAGAAACTCTTTGAGCCCGACTTTGGTGTAAACATCAATCGTTTGCAGATTCCTGTGGATCCCTACGAGACATTCCGCTGCGACGTGCCCAACCTGAGTACCAGTCTGTATTTTGTGGTGAACGATATGTTTTTCCACGATGAGAAACCCAAGGGCCATCTGCCCGAGGGCGTGGTTGTTGGCTCTATGCGTGACTATCCTGAGCTGGTGAGCAAATACTACACGAAGTTGGCTAAGACCAGCGAGGACGCCGTTACCGCCCTTAACACGATGCTGGCGCAGGATGGCCTGTTGGTATATGTTCCTAAGAACGTGAAGGTTGACCGTGCCATCCAGGTGATTAATATCCTGAAGGCAACTCCACAGAATGCGCAGCGCGTGGTGCCCGACTTGATGGTGAACCGTCGTGTGCTTATCGTGGTGGAGGAAGGTGCAGAGATTAAGATGCTGTTCTGTGACCATGCTGCTGATGACCGCAACTTCCTGACCACGCAGGTGATAGAGGCTTTCGTTGGCGAGAATGCATCGTTGGACCTCTACTGTCTGGAGGAGACGCATTATAAGAATGTGCGTGTGAGCAATGTGTATATAGACCAGCAGCGCGACAGTCGTGTGACGCACAATGTCATCACGTTGCATAATGGTGTGACACGTAATAAGCTCGACCTGACATTCTCGGGCGAGGGTGCTGATTGCCAGTGCTACGGTTGTGTGATTGCTGATAAGAAACAGCATGTGGACAACAACACGCTGATAGCACATAAGGTGCCCCATTGTACTAGTAACGAGCTGTATAAGTATGTGCTCGACAATCAGGCGGTGGGCGCTTTTGCTGGTAGGGTGCTGGTAGAGCATGGTGCTCAGCAGACTGCCTCGCAGATGACGAACCAGAACCTCACGGCCACGAAGGAGGCACGTATGTACACCCAGCCGATGCTTGAGATCTATGCCGACGACGTGAAGTGTGCCCACGGCTCTACGGTGGGACAGTTGAATGATGCCGCCCTGTTCTATATGCGTCAGCGTGGTATCTCTTTGGAGGAAGCCCGTCTGCTTCTGCAGAATGCTTTTGTCAACGAGGTGATAGACCACATGCAACTGGAGCCACTGCGTGACCGCCTGCATTATCTGGTGGAGAAGCGCTTCCGTGGCGAACTGAATAAATGTACAGGATGCAAGCTTTGTAAGTGAATACTTTGCTTCTGCAATATAAAAAAGGCGAGGATTCCGGTCCTCGCCTTTATTGTTGCATGATGTTTTTGTTTACTTCTTCAGCATCTTTTTGCCTTCCTGCACGTAGATACCTCTGTCGGTCTTGTTGAGCTTACGTCCGCTCAGATCGTATGCCTTGTCGGATGTGCTCTGCAGGTTGATATTCTTGATGGCTGTTGCCTCGGCCTGAGACACGTGAACGATGCGCAGTTCTTGAGCCGTGGCGTTCTGCTGGTCCCAAGAGAAACCGCAACGGGTAGGCAGGAAAGTCTTGTCGGCCTGGGTGCGGATCAGTACGCTCTCCAGAGGAGTCACGTTCTGCTGGGCGGGTATGCCATAGAGTCCGTCTTTCTTGACCATCTCCCAATTACTGCTGAAGGTCACGATATTGCCATTGTTGTCGCTCAGGCGGATAGCCTTCAGTTCGTTGTTGACTGTCATGGCCTCACTATTCTTCAGACGCAGATACTGGCTCTTGGGTGAATAGATCAGATAAGGCACACCGGCCAAAATACCTTCGTTGGTGCACTCCACGAAATAGAGGTTCAGCACGTTGCCTTCCTGCTGGATACCAGCGAAGCGCTCTGCCTTCACGTCGCCCAACTGCTCGGCAGTGACTGTCATAGGTACGCACAACGTGTTGTAACCAGCAAACAGATAACGGTTCAATTGGGTGGGCTGATTCGTGTTCTGTAGCAACTCTGTGTTCAGTTTCTCAGAACTGGCATAGATGTTTCTCACCTGGCCTTGTGCAAACGCAGAGGTGCTCAGGGCCGTTACCATAGTTACTGCAAGTAATAAGTGTTTCATACGCTGTAAGTTTTAAGTGTTTAGTCTCTGGCTGCAAAGTTAGAAAAAATTAATGAAATGACAATTGAAAATCGGGAATTATTTTTTATCTTTGCACTCAATTTCAGAAATTATATGTACGACATTCAAAAAATTAGAGAAGACTTCCCCATTCTTCAACGGGAGGTATATAAGAAACCGCTGGTCTATCTGGATAATGCGGCTACCACACAGAAGCCTTTGTGCGTGCTGGATGCGATGCGAGAGGAATACTTGAACGTGAATGCTAATGTGCATCGTGGCGTGCATTATCTGTCGCAGCAGGCTACGGATCTGCATGAGGCTGCCCGTGAGGCCGTACGTGCCTTTATCAATGCACGTAAAATAGAGGAGGTGGTCTTTACACGTGGTACTACGGAAGCTATCAACCTGGTGGCGCAGACTTTCTGTGAGTCGCAGATGAAAGCTGGCGACGAGGTGCTTGTCACGGATATGGAGCATCACTCGAATATCGTGCCTTGGCAGTTGCAGGCCCGTAAGATGGGCATCGTGCTGAAGCATGCATCCATCGATGATGAAGGCTGTCTTGAAATCTCAAACCTCAAGTCTCAGATATCAGAACGTACCAAGCTCATTAGCATCGCTCATGTGAGCAATGTGCTGGGTACTGTCAATCCTGTAAAGGAAATCGTCAAACTGGCTCATGAGCGTGGCATCCCTGTATTGGTGGATGGTGCGCAGAGTGCACCTCATATGAAGATTGATGTGCAAGACCTGGATTGTGACTTCCTGGCATTCAGTGGTCATAAGATGTATGGTCCCACAGGTATCGGCGTACTCTATGGTAAAGAGGAGTGGCTGGAGAAACTGCCGCCGTATCAGGGTGGAGGCGAGATGATTGACAAGGTGTCGTGGGAGAAGACCACTTTCGAGCGTCTGCCGTTTAAGTTTGAAGCAGGCACACCTGATTATGTGGCTACCCACGGACTGGCTACAGCTATCAAGTATATGGAAACGCTGGGTATGGAGAATATCCAGGCGCATGAACAGGAACTGACGCGCTACTGTATGGAACAGATGCGCACCATCCCCAATATGCATTTGTTTGGTGAGGCACCTCACAAGGATGCGGTGGTATCTTTCCTTGTCGGCGATATTCATCATCTGGACATGGGTACGTTGCTCGACCGTCTTGGTATCGCCGTGCGTACCGGTCATCATTGCGCTCATCCGTTGATGGATCGTCTCGGCGTAACGGGTACGGTGCGTGCCTCTTTTGCCCTTTATAATACAAAAGAGGAGATTGATACGCTTGTTGCTGGCATCCGTAGGGTTAGTGCGATGTTCTAAAGTCGAGACATATGTTGCTGAATCATTATTACGAGGGAAAGGTTGAGGCTGGATGCGATGAGGCCGGACGCGGTTGTCTGGCAGGCAGTGTCTATGCCGCAGCTGTTATCCTGCCTATGGGCTATCAGAATGAACTACTGAACGACTCGAAACAGCTCACGGAGAAACGCCGTTATGAGTTGCGTGAGATTATCCAGCGTGATGCTGTGGCATGGGCTGTCGGCATCGTGACGCCCGAGGAGATCGACAAGATAAATATCCTGAACGCTTCTATCCTGGCCATGCATCGTGCTTTGGACCAGTTGCAGGTGCGTCCGCAGGCTGTCATCGTTGATGGCAACCGGTTTAAGAAATATAAGGATTTACCTCATACAACGATTGTCAAGGGTGACGGTAAATATCTTTCGATAGCTGCCGCCTCGATATTGGCCAAGACCTATCGTGATGATTATATGAACCATTTGGCTGAGGAGTATCCTCAGTACGACTGGCGCTCCAATAAGGGCTATCCCACCAAGAAACACAGAGAGGCCATCCGCCAGTATGGGACGACACCTTATCATCGCATGTCGTACAACTTACTGGGGGATGGCCAGCTCTCGCTTGATTTCAAGGATTAAAACATTATTTCTTTTCTTGTAGTTTTCCGAAGTATCCCAGACAGACGTCACGCCACTCCTTGGCATCCTTCAGTTGGCGCTGCAGACGGTCGTTGACCTCACGCCAGCGCTGTTCGTCAATGTCTGTACGGGCTTCCTGCCAGATGCGGATAAACTCTTCCACCTCGCTCACTCCCTGGTTATAGTGCCACTGCATCTCTTCCCAGAGGGTGCGTCCGCTGTTCATGCGGCGGGTCCAGGGTACGCGGTGGAACCAGAGCAGGTAACGCTCAGGACAGGTATTGATATCATCGTAGAGCGAGCAATAAGGCTCAGGATACTGTCCTGTGGCATTACTGCCTGTGTGGGTACGGTCAACACCGATGCTATCACCATTGGCGCGGTGGTAGTAAATGGGGCACCACTCAATAGGATATCTCTTGATATATCCGTCGGGCTGCGGTCCCATGTGGTGGTCAAACTTGAAGATATGGTGCAGTCCTAAGGGCATCATATAGTCAACACAGGCTTCGCGCGAACGCAGCATCATTGCCGTGATTTCCTCTCTTTCACCTGAGAAAGTCTGCTTCAGCCATTCCTCTGCTATCTGTCGTGATGACAGGGCGGGATTCCAGGCCAGACGACCGAAGGCATACCAGTTGGCCTGTGAGAAATGATGGCCGCACCAGTTGGTATCCAGTCCGATATTGGCTACACCTGCAATACCTACAAGCTTTTCTGGTTTGACGAAGGTAAAGAACTCTTTCCACATGGGGGCGAGATAGACCAAGTGCCAGCTCTGGCCAAGATATTCCTGCGTTATCTGTAACTCCGCCATCTGGGATGTTTTCTGCATCTTATCGAAGATAGGGGCATAGGGCTCGCGTGGCTGGAAGTCCAGCGGACCGTTCTTTGACTGCAGAATCACATTCTCGCGGAACTTGCCGTCAAGTTCTGCAAACTCGCTGACAGCCTGGTTCACACGGTCCTCACCATGATGCTTGGCACCATAGACAAACGAGCGCCAGATAACGATACCCTTATAGGGAGCCAGAGCATCGGCCAGCATATTCGCACCGTCGGCATGAGTACGTCCATAGTCGAACGGTCCAGGCTGCCCCTCACTGTTGGCTTTTACCAGAAATCCACCGAAGTCGGGAATCGCGTTATATATCTCCTTGGCTTTCTTCTGCCACCAGCGCCTCACCTGTGGGTCTAAGGGGTCGGCAGTCTTTGTCTCGCCAAGCGCCTTCGGTGTGCCGAAGTTTACAGACAGATAAACCTTGATGCCCCACGGACGCAGGATGTCGGCAATCTCCTTCACCTTTTTTATATACGTGCGTGTAAGCATCTTGGGCGATGCGTTCACATTGTTCAGCACCGTGCCATTGATACCGATAGAAGCATTGGCCTCGGCATACTCTTTGATTAACTGCGTATTGAGAGTTTTAGGTTCTGAGTTCTCAATATCCCAGAAAATACTTTTGCCTGCATAGCCGCGCTCGATGGAACCATCCAGATTATCCCAGTGGTTCAGGATGCGCAACTTATAGAAAGGATGAGACTCCCCCTGTTCGCCGCGCAACAAGGCATAGCGTCCGTATAGCAGCCCCATCTTCGTACGGGCGGTGATGGTACGGCCATTGATACGATAGCCATCGTCGTCGGGCATGGTGGGGTCGAGTTTCTCTACAATATCATTGGGCCGTTCGCAACGTAGCCACAGACGGTGACCATCCTCAGCGCTTGCCGACAATGAGAACAAGGCGAAGAGGAGATAAATAAACTTCTTCACGATATATGTCTTAAGTAATTTCTGATTTCTTTTCTGGCAATGCCAAGGCGATATTCTACGGATTTGTAGTTCTCGCCCGTCTGTTGGGAGATATCGCTGACCTGCATGCCATCATAGATATGCATGCGGTATAGCTCACGACATTTCTCTGGAACACGGAGTAGTCCCCGTTCCAGAAAAGCTGTCATCTCGTGAATGGATAGTGGGCGTGCCGCTTCATCATCGGCTGTCACAGACTGCTGTCTGTAGTCCATGGGCTGTAAACCATATCTTACTGACCAGTGCTTCCTGCGGTAATAGTCGGCTATCATGTTGCGCGCTATGGTAAAGGCAAGCGCATGGAGTGTGCCCTCAATGATAGGACTGGTGTTCTGCAACAGTCGCAGGAAGACATCCTGAACGATATCCTCAGCCTCTTCTTTGCCACCAAGCCTACTGCTCACGAATGCGAGCAGTTCAGCCTGATGGTGGTGATAGTAATATTCTATGATGTTGAGGTTATTCATTGACAACGGTCTTGATGGTGCCGTCTTCATTGTAGAACAGACGCTGCACCTTCAGTGAGCGCAAGTGTGTGATGTCGTTAGAGGGTACGCAGTCGTGATACAACAGATACCACTGTCCCTTGAATTCTACGATGCAATGATGGGTTGTCCATCCTACTACGGGTTCCAGGATAACACCCTGATAGGTGAAGGGTCCGTAGGGGTTGTCGCCAGTGGCATAGCACAGGAAGTGGCTGTCGCCGGTAGAGTAAGAGAAATAGTACTTGCCATTGTACTTATGCATCCAGCTGGCCTCGAAGAAACGGTGAGGATCATCTGCACGCAGGGGCTTACCGGCCTTGTCGAGGATGACAACAGGACGGGGCGCCTCCGTAAACTGCAGTACGTCGTCGCTCATGCGAGCCACATAGCTCGACAGTGCAGGAACATCGGCAGGAGCCCAGAGCTCGGTCTTCTTGTCGGAGGCGTGGCCCAAGTCAACATAGCCAGCAGGAGCGGCCTCTGTATCGGGCTGCTGGATGGGCTTTACGCTGAGGGGCACATGCCACTGGAGCTGTCCACCCCACAGTCCACCATAATAGCAATAGATGGTACCATCGTCATCTTTGAACGCACAGGGGTCGATGCTATAGGCTCCACGGATAGGATGCTCTTGGGGGATAAATGGACCTTCGGGCTTGTCGGCGATAGCTACACCAAGGTGGAACTCACCATTATAGTCTTTGGCAGAGAATATCAGATAGTATTTGCCATTCTTCTCTACGACATCGCTATCCCACATCTGTTTCTCAACCCAGGCCACCTGGTCTTGATCGAGAATGACGCCATGGTCGGTCACCTCTCCGTTCTCAATATCTTCGAAAGAGAGTACGTGATAGTCACGCATCTGGAAGTGCCCGCCATCATCATCGAACACATTGTCGCATTCACGGTCGTGTGAGGGATAGATATACAGTTTTCCGTTAAACACGTGGGCCGCAGGGTCGGCCATATAGTCACTAGGGAATAGATAACGCGGTAATTTAGCCATAGTATTGTTTATTTATAAAGTTTGATGATTTCGTTAATCACTGCTTTCTCCTTGTACTGACGGTCGAACAGCAAAGGATAGTTGGTACGTCCCTTGATAGGCCAGCCATTGAGCCATGAGCCACCATCGCTGACACCCCACAGGTTGATGCGGGAAATCTGGTCACGGTGCTTATAGTAAATCTTAAAGAGGTCAAGCCAGCGCTGGTCAACTTCCTTCTGTTTGGCAGCGGGTATTCCCTCTGTATAGGGATTGAATCGCTTCTGCAACTCAAAGTTCTGTGCGATGTCGGCACCGCCGAAACCCTCTGGGTTGGGCAGCACGTTCATATCAAGTTCGGTAATCATCACCTTCACGCCGCAGGCAGCAAAGGCATCGATACTCTTCTCATATTCTGCCAGGTTGGGGTAGTCCAAACCGTTGTGGCTCTGCATACCTACACCGTCGATACGCAGACCTTTGGCTTTCAGCTTCTTCACCAACTTACATACAGCTTCGCGCTTAGCGGCACCAGCCATAGAGTAGTCGTTGTAATAGAGCTCTGCGTCGGGGTCGGCTTCATGGGCCGTACGGAAGGCAATCTCGATGAATTCCTCACCCAGCAGACGATAATAGGGAGAGTTGCGGAAAGAACCATTATCCTCAATGGCTTCGTTGACCACATCCCAACCGTGAACCTGTCCTTTGTAATGACCCACCACCGTCTTGATGTGTTTGATAAGGCGCGCTTTCAGCACCTCCTTTGAGGCAGGACTGGCAGCATAGCCATTGGTGAACCACCAGTCAGGGGCTTGTGAGTGCCACACCAGACAGTGGCCGATGACTTTCAATTTGTGCTGTTGACAGTAGCTCACGAACTTATCTGCCACACGGAAGTCGAAGATACCTTCGGCAGGAGCCAGAGACTCCGGTTTCATACAGTTTTCTGCTACGGCGCAGTTGAAATGTTTATCCGTCAGAGCATCTGCCTCGGGAACCTGTCCGTCACTCTGCCACTGGTTGATGGCAGCACCAATCAGACAATATTTTCCGATGGCGTCTTTCAAACCCTGCTGGGCCATTGATGCCATTGGCATCATGGTCAGGCAGAGTGTCAAAATCTTAAAATTCTTATTCATTTATTTATTGTTACGTGCTTCAATTTCTTTGTTGATTTCGTCAAGTCTCTCGTCGGTAAGAGGATACTTATAGATAAGAAGGCCTACCACAACAAGAAGGATGGCGGGGATGATGCAGGTGAACACCAGGATGGCATTCTGTGCGATGGCAGAATAGTTGGCCAGTTTGGTGTAGTATGCATTTACTGGTGCACTGATGAAAGATGCCAGGAACACCACGACGAAGATGCTCAGAACCAGCTGCAGACATTTGTTGGCCTTAAACTCCTGCCACATCTCGCCGAAGGTTACAGGCTTCTCGGGTGTGGTGGTGATATTCTCCTTGCTTCCCATGAAGCAGAGCATCAGAAGAACAAATCCGACGAGGGCGAATACGCAGGTCACAATGAACCAGGCGCTGGGTGCAACTGGCAGCGCAGATTCCTCGCTGGCAAAGTTAAATCCAATCCAGCCCATCACCAGAGGCGTGATCCAACCGGCGATAGAGAAACCAGCCTTGAAAGCCACACCAGCCAGTGCGTTCACCGTAGCTGCGGGTCTGTTGCCTGTGCGATATTCTGCTTCTGTGATCACTTCTGGGACCAAAGCCCACATCAGTGAGCCGACCAGTAGGCCTACACCTGTCATTACTTTAGCAATCTGAACCAGCGTGTTGAGTTCTTCCACATCAAAGAACTTGCCGATGGTGAACAGAATGGCAAAGCCTATAAGGCCGATAGTAAGTAGTGTGTAGTAAAGGCCTTTCTTACCCAACCATTTCTTCAGTGTGGGCAATAAGGGCAGGATGATGAAGGCAGGAATCGTGCCGATAGCCATGAAGGTAGCCTGGTTCCAGTCGATAGCCTCATGCACGCACATGGCCAGTCCAATGGGGAAACCAGCTTGTACCACAATCTGACCGATATTGGCGCATACCATTCGTGTAGAGGTCAGTATGAGCACCTCGTCGTTGTCGCGAGTCATACTGGCCATGATAGAACCGTAAGGGATGTTGACCACTGAGTAGATCATGCTCAGGATGGTGTAGCTCACTGTGGCATACACAATCTTCATGGTCATTGACCATTCTGCAGCTTGGGGAAGCATCAGCAGACAAGCTGCAGCTGTAAGGGGAATACCGCCATAGAGCAGGTAAGAACGGTACTTACCGAGTTTAGGGTTGTTGTTGTCAATATAACGTCCGACTACAGGACTCCAGAAACAGTCTATGAGTCTGACGGTGAGAATCAGGCCACTGACAAAGGCAGGATTCAGTTTCAGAACAGTAGTCAGGTAAATCATCAGGTAGCATGCTACCGTTTGAAAAATCAGGTTCTGCGCCAGGTCACCTGAGCCAAAGCCGATGCGCTGGAGCCATGAAAGCTTGTAAAAGCCTTTTGCTTCTTGGTTCATTGTCGAAATAGTTTTTAGTTTTAATAAATTCGGTGCAAAGGTAACCTTTTTTATTTATTTAGTCATTATGGAATGTTTCATAAGTCTATTCTAATTGTATCATTGCGAGAAAAAGTCTTTTGTTTTTGAGGCATTTTTGATAGAAAAAGTGTATTTTTGCACTGTTATGAGAAAAGCAAGCATTTTACTTATTGCACTTCTGATAGGTGCTGTTGTGGGTGAGGCCAAGGTGCGCTTGCCACAGATTTTTCAGTCGGGTATGGTCCTTCAGCGTGGTATGACAGTCCCTGTTTGGGGAACAGCCGATGCCGGTGAGCGTGTTGTCGTGAAACTAAACAGAAAGAGCGCGACTGCCGTGGCCGATGCCAGTGGGCGTTGGCGTGTGGACCTACCTGCGATGAAGGCTGGTGGCCCATATAAGATGGATATCGGAGATGCTGTGCTCAGCGATGTGTGGTTGGGCGACGTCTGGTTGTGTTCTGGTCAGTCGAATATGGAGACCACGCTGGAACGTGTGTCACCCCAATATCCTGATGAGCTGAACGACAGTAACGCGCAGGTACGCTTGTTTCATGTGCAGTATCAGACGGATACACATGGACCATGTGCCGACCTTCGTCCCACATCATGGAGAATACTGAATCGTGAGAACGCCTGGCGCTTCTCGTCTATCGGCTATTTCCTCGGCAAACAGCTACAACGAGAGAAGGGGGTGGCTCAGGGTATCATTGAGAGTGCCTGGGGTGGTACGCCTATCGAGGCTTGGATTGCTGCCGATACCCTTGCAAAGCATTTTCCTTTATATTATAAGCAGATGCAGCTTTATCAGAATGATGACTATGTGGCTGCACAACAAAAAGCTGCAGGCTTGGCAGAACAGCAGTGGCAGAAGATCCTGAATGCCAATGATCAAGGCATCGGTAAATACACGCTTTTGGATTTTGATGATTCGCAATGGACAGAAGTGAATCAGTATGCTTCTCTGTTGCCCCAGCGAGAATGGATCGGTTCTCTGTGGCTGCGCCAGCATATCCGTATTGATGCGGCTCATGCCGGAAAAAAGGCACAGCTGCTCCTGGGTACGCTGTATGATTGTGATTATACTTATATTAATGGCACGCTGGTAGGTAGTACGGGTTACCAATATCCGCCGCGTCGCTATCAGATACCGGAAGGATTGCTCCGTGAGGGTGATAACGTGATTACCGTGCGTTTTGTGAATAAGAGCGGAATGCCCCATTTCATCGAGGAAAAACCGTATAAAATTGTTTATGGAAAGGGCGATGATCAGTCTCTTGGCCAACAGTGGAAAGTGTGTCGGGGTGCAGAGATGCCGCGCAGCATCGGTATGGGCGTTAGTCTGCAGAACCAGCCATCTACGCTTTTCAATGGTATGATACATCCTTTGGCTCCTTTTGCTGTTGCTGGCGTGGTGTGGTATCAGGGAGAGTCCAACACGGGTATGCGCCAGGCTGAGGAATATGCGCCAATGTTGCGACTGCTGATGGCCAATTGGCGTCAGGCTTTTGAACGTCCGCAGATGCCTTTTGTTATCGTGCAGTTGGCCAACTATATGGCATTTGTAGAGCGTCCACAGAATACAGGTTGGTCACGTGTCCGTGAGGCGCAGCGCCTTGTGGCTGCAGATGATTCTTATGCAGAACTGGCATCGACGATTGACTTAGGTGAGACAGTGGATATTCACCCCCTGCGTAAAAAGGAAGTGGCACAGCGTATTGCTCTCGACTTCGAACGACTTGTCTATGGTAAAAAGGTGCAGTTAGCGCCGCAGGTGGTGAAGACCGAGGTGCAGAATGGAAATGTGGTGCTGACGCTCGATCAAATCATGAAATCTGGGGCGCTGAAATATTTTGAAATAGCCGATGAAATGGGCAATTTTCGTAATGCAGAGGCCGTGGCGTCCGGCTGTCAGATAGTTATTACATCTCCCACGGCTACCCCCAGTGCCGTGCGTTATGCCTGGAAGGATAATCCGTTGGGCGTCAATACCTATGGCATCAATGGTTTGCCGTTGTCTCCTCTTGAAATACGCTTGAAGTAAACACAATAAATGGACTTTTATAGCGTTATTTCTTTGTTAGATAAAGATGAATCAAAACAATTAATTATTATAGTTGACAATGAAAAAGATTTTCTTGATGGTAGCAACTGCTGCGCTGATGATGACAAGTTGTGGTACTAATGGTTCTTTGAATCAGGTGGGAACGGCTGTGCTGACAGATGTGCTGACTGGCGGTCAGACGGGTGCAACTGCCACAACCAACACCGGAAATGCTGTTAATACGGTGCTTCAGAGTGTATTGGGTATGACAGGCACAAAGGTGTCAAAGCAAAACCTGATAGGTACTTGGAAATATAGTCAGCCAGGTTGTGCGTTTACCAGTGAAAAACTGTTGGCTCAGGCTGGTGGCGAAATCGTGGCTTCAAATGTGAAGAGTAAACTCCAGCCAACCTTTAATAAGGTAGGTATCAATTCTTCTAACACACAGGTGACCTTCAAGCAGGATGGAACCTTCTCTGCCAAGATTGCGGGAAAAGCATGGAATGGTACCTATAAATATGATGAGAAGACCAGCAAGATTACGATGTCTGGCCTGCTGTTGAATGTCAATTGCTATGCAAAACTCAACGTCAACGGCATCGGTTTGCTCTTTGAGGGCAAGAAGTTGCTCACCATGATGCAGACGATGTCTGCTCTGGCAGGTGGTCAGAATGCTACGCTCAAGACGATTGGAGACGTGGCTTCAAGTTATGATGGTCTGCGTGTTGGTTTCGACATGACAAAGTAATGAAACAAAGACTTCTTTTATTGTTACTCCTAATGGCAGCTCTAGTTGGTAGGGCTGCCATTGTGGATAGAAAGGGGAGTGTGGTAACCATCCGTCCTGATGGCGGACAGGCTAAGGTGGTGTGTCTTGAGGTTGTCAATGACCATATCATCCGCGTGCGTGCCACGTCGAAAGATGAGCTCCCTCAGAAACCTCAGAGTCTTATCGTTGTGCCACAGTCGGTGCCTGCTAAGAATAGCTATCGCATCGAAGAAAGCGACGAGACCGTCTCTGTGATAGTCAGGAATGTGCGTGCTGTGGTCAGTAAGTCCACGGGCGAAGTGTGCTTCTACGACGGCGACGGCAAGACACGGCTCTTGAAAGAATCAGGTAGTGGAGCCGGCAAGCAGTTCTGGGACTATACCGTTCCTAGTCGCGAACTGGGTATAAAGGGTGGCGTCCAGCCTACCGAGGAACAAAAGCACGGTCTGACGTGGCGCCTGCTCTTCGACAGTCCTGACGATGAGGCTTTCTATGGCTTAGGCCAGCACCAGAGCGAACAGTTCAATATGAAGGGTAAGGACGAGGATTTGTTCCAGTATAACACTAAGGTGTCTGTGCCGTTTGTCCTCTCCAGCAAGAACTATGGTCTGCTATGGGATAGCTATAGCTACTGCCGTTTTGGTAATCAGGAGGAGTATCTGCAGTTGGGGCATCTCTTCAAGCTCTACGACAAACGGGGTAGGGAGGGACACCTCACGGGGACGTATATCGGTCGTAATGGTAAGCGGTTGGTACGTGACGAAGACAGTATCTATTACGAGTTCGACTGTCCTGCCGCATCAGAAATAGCCAACCGTACGGAGCAGGGGGGCATCAAGAATCTGCCCAAGGGGTTCAGGCTCAATGGCTCTACAGTGGTGTACGAGGGGTATATAGAGGCGCCTGTTGACAGGCAATACCACTTTATGCTGTATTACGCAGGCTATATCAAAGTATATATTGGTGGAAGGGAGGTCGTGCCAGAACGTTGGCGTACGGCTTGGAATCCTAATACTTATAGGTTTTGCAAGACTCTGCCAAAGGGTAAGCGTCAGCAGTTGCGTATAGAGTGGCGTCCAGACGGTGATGTGTCGTATTGTGGCCTGCGTGTGGCGAAACCCAATAAGGACCAGCGGAAACTGTCTGTATGGTGCGAGATGGCAAAGGATATGGATTATTATTTCATTGCCGGTAAAAACCTGGATGAGGTTATCAGTGGCTATCGCACCTTGACGGGTAAGGCGAGTCTTTATCCAAAATGGGCATTGGGCTTCTGGCAGAGTCGTGAGCGTTATAAGACGCAGGATGAGCTACTCTCCACGCTGGCCGAGTTCCGTAAGCGTCAGATACCAATCGATAATATTGTGCAGGACTGGAACTACTGGCCAGAAGATCAGTGGGGCAGTCATGAGTTCGAGTCTTCGCGCTATCCCAATCCTCAGGCCATGCTCGACAGTGTGCATCAGATGCATGGTCGCTTCATGATTTCCGTATGGCCAAAGTTCTATGTCAATACCGACAACTACAAGGAACTTGATGCGAAGGGGATGATGTACAATCAGTCGCCTACGGATGATATCCACGACTGGGTTGGTCGTGGCTACAAGAATGGTTTTTATGATGCCTACGACCCTGAGGCTCGCAAAATCTTCTGGCGACAGCTGGATGAGAAACTCTACACCGGTCTTGGCAAGAAAATAGACGCTTGGTGGATGGATGCATCTGAGCCCAACGTGCGCGACTGTACCCCTATGTGGTATCGTAAAGCCCTTTGCGGACCAACGGCATGTGGCACATCTACGGAATACTTTAATGCCTACTCGCTGGTTAATGCAGATGCCATCTACAACGGACAGCGTTCTGTGTGGAAAGGTCGGAAGAATGAGCCCCGTGTGTTCTTGTTGACACGTAGCGGTTTTGCTGGTGAACAGCGTTATTCTACGGCCACATGGAGTGGTGATATAGGCACTCGTTGGGAGGATATGCGTGCGCAGATGACGGCAGGGCTCAATTACTCCCTCTCCGGACTGCCTTTCTGGGGCATGGATCAGGGTGGTTTCTGTGTGGAGAACCGTTATGTGCAGGCCCAACAGCTCTTTGATCGCACAGGCCAGGAGAATGAAGACCTGAAGGAGTGGCGTGAGTTGCAGACGCGCTGGAACCAGTTTGGTGCCTTCATCCCACTTTTCCGCAGTCACGGTCAGTGGCCTTTGCGTGAGATATGGAACATTGCGCCCGACAATCATCCGGCTTATAAATCGTTTGTGTTTTATGATAACCTGCGCTATCAGCTGATGCCTTATCTCTACTCGCTGGCAGGTTGGGCACATTTCCGCGATTACACCCTGATGCGTGCGCTCATCATGGACTTTAACGGTGACCATGAGGTGAAGGATATTGCCGACCAGTGGATGCTTGGTCCTGCGCTGATGGCCTGCCCGGTAGGCTATTATAAAGCCCGTAACCGTAGCGTCTATTTCCCCCAGCAGTGTGGTTGGTATAATCTCTATACCAATGAGTATGTGGAGGGCGGACAGCGTCTGGTTGTTGATGCACCCTACGAACAGATACCGGTCTTTGTGCGGGCAGGAGCTATTATTCCTTTCGGACCAAAGATGCAATGGAGCGACGAGAAGGCAGCACAGCTTATCAACCTCTATGTCTATGCAGGTCAGGATGGACATTTCCAGCTTTATGAGGACGAGGGCACAAACTATAACTATGAGAAGGGACTGTTCTCAACGATAGAGATTCATTATGATGATGCGACTCATAGCGTGACCATCGGAGCCCGCAAGGGACAGTTCTCGGGTATGCTGAAAACCCGCC
Organism: uncultured Prevotella sp.; assembly: GCA_946614175.1. GTDB lineage: Bacteria > Bacteroidota > Bacteroidia > Bacteroidales > Bacteroidaceae > Prevotella. Next base: position 16,478 of record CAMOGP010000016.1, read on the forward strand.
GTTTCAATATTGTCCTGATAACGCCCGATGCGCCTCAGAACCTGAACTTAGAAAACCCTAGTGGACGATTGGTGGAGTATAAGGGAAAAGAGGTGACTGTTGAACTGTAAGTAATGAAGATGCATCACTTTTAACCTAAGAAAAGTCAGAAAATTGCATAAAAAGGTCTGAATGCGGAATTTTATTGTTAATTTTGCAGCCGTTTATAATATAATAAGGTGAAAAAGGAATAATATCATATATAATCAAGCATTAAATTATGGCAAAGAAAGCACTTTTGATGATTCTCGATGGATGGGGAATCGGTAAGCATGGTAAGGGTGATGTGATTTTCAATACCCCAACACCTTACCTTGATTTGTTGACGGCTACATCTGCTCACTCTCAACTTCAGGCTTCTGGTGAGGATGTAGGTCTGCCCGACGGACAGATGGGTAACTCTGAGGTAGGACACCTCAATATCGGTGCCGGACGTATTGTTTATCAGGATCTTGTAAAGATTAACCGTGCCTGCAAGGATGGCTCTATTGTAGAGAATCCTCAGGTGAAGGCCGCTTATACCTATGCAAAGGAGAATAACAAGAAGCTGCACCTGATGGGTCTTTGCTCTGATGGCGGTGTTCACTCTTCACTGGATCATCTGTTCAAACTCATTGAGGTAGGTAAGCATTATGGTCTGAAGAACCAGACATTCGTTCACTGCTTCATGGACGGTCGTGATACAGACCCCAAGAGCGGTAAGGGCTTTATTGAGCAGGTTACTAAGGTTTGTGCCGACAACGACGCAGCTATCGCCTCTATCGTAGGTCGCTTCTATGCAATGGACCGTGATAAGCGTTGGGAGCGCGTGAAGGAAGGTTATGACCTGATTGTGAATGGCACTGGTAAGCAGGCTACCGACATGGTGAAGGCTGTCGAGGAGAGCTATGCAGAAGGTGTTACTGACGAGTTCATCAAGCCTATCCATAACAGCGCTGTGAATGGTTGTATCGAGGAGGGCGACGTGGTTATCTTCATCAACTTCCGTAACGACCGTGCCAAGGAGCTCACCATCGTATTAACTCAGCAGGATATGCCTGAGCAGGGTATGAAGACTGTTCCTGGTCTGCAGTACTACTGCATGACGCCATACGATGCCAGCTTTACTGGCGTACACATCCTCTTCCCCAAGGAGAATGTTGAGAATACACTGGGTGAATACCTCTCACAGCAGGGCAAGAAGCAGTTGCATACCGCTGAGACAGAGAAGTATGCCCACGTAACCTTCTTCTTCAATGGTGGTCGCGAGCAGCCCTACGAGGGTGAGGACCGTATTCTGGTTCCCTCTCCCAAGGTGGCTACCTACGACCTGAAGCCCGAGATGAGTGCTTATGAGGTAAAGGATAAGTTGGTGGCCGCCATCAATGAGGCAAAGTACGACTTCATCGTTGTAAATTTCGCTAATGGTGATATGGTGGGCCATACGGGTGTTTACAACGCTATCGCCAAGGCCGTATGGGCTGTTGACAACTGTGTGAAGGATGTGATTGAGGCTGCTAAGGCCAACGATTACGAGGCTATCATCATTGCCGACCATGGTAATGCCGACAACGCTATCAATGCCGATGGTACTCCTAACACCGCTCACTCACTGAATCCTGTGCCATTCATCTATGTAACCAATAATAATTCGGCTACCGTGAAGGATGGTCGCTTGGCAGACGTGGCTCCCTCTATCCTGCATATCATGGGACTGGAGCAGCCACAGGATATGACTGGTGAAAACCTGATTTGTGACTAATGACTCAACAGGAGTTTCAAGCTTGTATTGAAAAACACAAGCTCGATATCGAAGAGGTAAGAGACCGTGCACACATGTTGCACGAGAGCGTGAATCAGCACTATGACAAGGTGCACCCTTATGGGTTCCACCTTGACATGGTGGCTGAATCCGTATTCAAGTACGGATATCTCGTGTGCCAGAGCGAGCACGATTTCGTACCTCTTTTCTTTGGTGCTTTCTATCATGACAGCATCGAGGATGCACGAATGACGTATAATGATGTGACAAAGGCTGCTCAACTGTTTATGGACGCTGACCAGGCCTATATCGCAGCAGAGATGGTATATGCGCTGACTAATGACAAAGGACGAACACGTGCTGAGAGAGCCGGCGAGCGTTACTATCAAGGTATTCGTGAAACACCCTATGCACCTTTTCTGAAACTGGCCGACCGACTGGCTAACGTTACCTATTCTTTTACGCACGGTAACGCTTCAAATAACCACATGAAGGAGGTATATAGGGAAGAAATGCCACATTTTCTTGAGGCTATCAATGCTCATAGCGATGATCCGCGACTGGCACTTCCTCAGGAGATGATTGATGACATCTATAAATTATTATGAATATACAGATAGAGGAGTCGTGGAAACGACATCTGCAGGGAGAGTTTGAGAAGCCCTATTTCGCAGGACTTACAGAAAAGGTACGACAGGAGTATATGGCAGGTACGTGTTATCCGCCAGGAAAACTGATTTTCAATGCCTTTAATCTCTGTCCGTTTGATCAGGTGAGGGTTGTCATCATCGGCCAAGATCCTTATCACGAGCCAGGACAGGCTCACGGATTGAGTTTCTCTGTGCAGGATGGTGTTGCGTTCCCTCCTTCTCTTATCAATATATTCAAGGAGATACAGGATGACCTCGGTACGCCTGTACCACCTACGGGAAACCTGACACGCTGGGCAGAACAGGGCGTGTTGTTGCTCAACGCTACATTGACCGTGCGTGCCCATATGGCAAATAGTCATAGCACACTGGGATGGCAGAACTTCACGGATGCGGCTATCAAGGCTCTGGCAACAGAGCGTGAGCATCTGGTCTATATGCTTTGGGGCGGTTTTGCTCGTTCAAAGGCCTATATGATTGATAAACAAAAGAATCTGGTCTTGGAGTCTGTGCATCCCTCTCCATTAAGTGCTAATCGTGGCGGCTGGTTCGGACAGCATCAGTTCTCTCGTTGCAATGCTTATCTCCAGGAAAACGGTATAACCCCAATCGTATGGTAAACAAACTCCCCCCTATATTAGAAGTAGCAGGTGTACTCATCTCGTCGGATATCCTGACGGAAGAGTTCTGTTGTGACCTTGAAGTATGCAAGGGCGCCTGTTGTATTGAGGGCGATGCTGGAGCTCCTGTTACCCTTGACGAGGTGATGGAGATAGAGAATCAGGTGGAGACTGTATGGAGCAGACTCAGTGCCTCTGCTCAGTCTGTGCTCGACAAGCAGGGTGTTGCCTATACTGATCAGGAGGGAGATCTCGTGACGAGTATTGTTGGGGGAAAGGACTGTGTGTTTACTTTCTATGATGATTTGACATTGTCCAATGGAGAAACCGTTGACCATTGTTGTCTTTGCGCGTTAGAAAAGATCTGTAAGCCTATCAGCTGTGCCTTGTATCCTATCCGCGAGAAGACATTCTCTGATGGTACGGTGGCTCTAAACTACCATCAGTGGGCTATCTGTCAGTGTGGGCGTGAAAAAGGGAAGGCTCTTCACCTTCCCGTTTATCAGTTCTTAAAAGGTCCGCTGGTGCGCCGCTTTGGTGAGCAGTGGTATCAGGAACTCTGTGATGTGGCTTCAGATTTGAAGCTGCAGGGTTACCTGTGATTTAGGATTTGCGATATTTTGATGGGCTCATGCCCACATTATCCTTGAAATATTTACCGAGGAACGACTGATTGGGGAAATTCATCTCCTTTGCAATGTCCTTGATGGGTTTTGTGGTATTCTTCAGCAGCACGCGCATCTCCAGTGTGACGTAGTTGTCAATCCACTCGTTGGGTGTGCGGCAGCTTACATGCTTCACAATCTCCGACAGATATTTTGCTGTGATGCCCAGTTGTTTGGCATACCAGCTCACTCGTCGTTCTGTTTTGCAGTTCTCTTCCACCAGTTTGATGAATCGTGTGAAGAGGGCGTCAGGACGTGACTGCTTCTTCTCCTTTACCTGACGAGCGCGATAGATAACGTTGCTCAGGTCGTAGAACATAGCCAGCATCAGTACCTTGATAAGTTCTTTCTGGAAATGATTACCTTTATCAGAAATACGCCTGTTGATAGCATCGAAATAGTTCTTGAAGACAGTCTGCTCTTTCTTATCGAATCGCATCACAGGATGATTGCGTGAGTAGAGAAACAAGGCCGACATCTCGCTGACGTTACGTATAATCTCATGGAAGAAATTCACGGAAATCACCATACTCATAGCCGTGAAGTCGTCTGAGAGTGAGAATTGATTGATGACATGGCGCTCGGAAACGATAAAAGTCTCGCCTGCATGAACGGAAAATTCTCGAGTATCTACTGTGTATCGCGCCTCTCCTTGGGTGCACATGCCTATGATGATGCAGTTTGTGCGGCGTGCGGAATCTGGTATGGGGATGCGTTTTATGTTGTCTATTAAGAACAAATCATTATCGATATAGTGATCTTTGCAGTAGCGCTTAATGATATGAATATTTGTTTCTTGAATCTTGTCCATTTCGTGCATTTGGATTTTATGGTTACAAAGGTACGTAAAAAAATGGAAAAGTCAAAGGAATATATGTGAAAATGACCAGCAGAGGTTTTTCTGCTGGTCATTTTATGGATTATTAATAGACGTACACCTTGAAATTCTTGATAGAACCTGGAGCCCCTTGTTCTGCACGGGGCAGGTATTCAAGCGCATTGATTGTCTGCTCTGAGCCGAGGTCTATGACAAGCAGGTGGGGTGCCGATGTTCCTTTCTCCGTCTGCCAATAGGTTGACTCCTGCAGGTCGAAGACCTTATCGCCTAAGTGGTTGCCCCCCTCATCCTCAGAGTTGGCATACTTGGTCTTCCACGGTTCACGCGACAGACGCTTGCCGTCCTGTCCCTGCAGGTAGAGCTCAGCAATGGCCACGCGTTCGCCGTCCTTCTGTGTTGAGAGACATTCGATGGCGAGGTAGCGACCCTTGGCTGTCTTGCCAAACTGGATGGTCTGCCAGCCGTTTCCAGCCTTGAAGGCACCGGTAGCTACAGGAGTCGCACTGTTGAGGTCGGGCTTGTCGCCTATGTTGTTGTGCTTGTTGCTCTTCTCCAGCTGCAGCTTGTTGAGCTCAGGCTCTGCCTGACCCCAGACCACAGCCTTACGAGGACCAACCACATCAAGAACGATGATTTCGTTCTTACCCTTCTTCAGCCAGCAACCGGGCACGTAGAGCGTCTGTTGCGGACCGATGCTCCAGATGCGGCCCATGGCATGACCATTCACATAGACCTGTCCCTTGCCCCATGTCTCGAAGTTCAGGAAGGTGTCGCCCACCTTCTTCAGGTTGAAGTAGCCGCGGTGGTAGCCGGGTTTCATGATGTCGCCAAGTTTCTTCGAGCCCTCATAGCCCTGTGTAAAGGCGAGTGCAGGAATACTACCTTTCGCCTTGCCGGCAGCTACCTGGTCGTTGACGCCCTTTACCATGTCAAGTGCCTTCGCGGCTGTCTTGTAGTCATCGGGGATGGCCACATTCATCCAGTTCTTTGGCGTCAGCACCATCTCAATGTCGTTTTTCTCCGTTGTCAACGTCACGTCGCCGACGATGCCCTTGAAGTCCTTGATGGCACGACCGAAGTTGATGCGCCCCATGCCTTCGACGATAATAATAAGTTCGGCACCCTCCTTAACTGCGGGGATGGTAAGCGACTTCTCGTTCTTCACACGGTCAATCTTGCCGATATATTTTTTGTCGATAAACACTTGGGCAAAGTCGTGGAACTCGCCGGTGAGCACACTCTGCGATGTTATCTCGGGCAGGCGGGTTGAGTACATCATCGTGCCCCAGCCCATGTCCATCTCCTCGAAGGTTTTGGGCGTGCCATTGACGGGCTTGGTTATGGCGGCTATGAAGGGCGCGAACTCCGTCAGCTCGAACTTAGGCACGGTGATGATGGACATTGGAGCCTTAGGCACAGCGGGCATCTTCTTGCCGTCGTTGTATTTCTCCATCATCTTGCGCAGTTCCCAGAACTTAGGCGTAGTATGGCCATACTCGTTAATAGGCGCATCGTAGTCGTAGCTGGTCACGTCGGGGGCAAAGCCGGGACTGTTTGCACCAGCCCAGTGGCCGAACGAGGTGCCACCGTGAGTCATGTAGAGCGAGAAGCTGATACCTTTTGAGAGCATCTCGTCCATACCCTCTACCATATCCTTGGCAGGACGCGTCTCGTGACGGGCGCCCCACTTGTCGAACCAGCCGCTCCAGAACTCTGAGCACATCTTCGGGGCATTGGGACGCAGCTGGCCAAGACGGCGGAACTGCTGGTCGATGTTGGCACCCGTGCCAAAGTTCATGGTCCATGTCAGGTCGTCAAGTCCATTCTTCTCGAAGTTGGATGACCAGTCGCACTGGAATAGCGACAGCTCCTTGCCATAGATAGAGCGCAGACAGTCGCGTATTTCCGAGACGTAAGGCTTGTCCTCACCGTATGAGCCATATTCATTCTCCACCTGCACCATGATGATAGGACCACCGTTCTGGATGGTCAGCGGAGCCAGCTGCTCGCCCACCTTCTCCTCGAAGATTTTGACACGCTCCATGAAGTAGGGGTCGCGCTCACGCAGACGGATATCCTTCTTCTTCAGCAGCCACCAAGGCAGACCGCCCATTTCCCATTCTGCACACACGTAGGGACCAGGACGCACGATGACATACATACCGTTCTTCTGGGCGATACGACAGAACTCTGCCACGTCGTTGTTTCCTGTGAAATCAAACTG
>CAMOGP010000017.1 GCA_946614175.1 uncultured Prevotella sp.
GTTTTTTCGCATAGGCTTTCACCTCATCGGCATAGGGCGTCTGACGGCCAATGATAACAAGGGATAAGTCCTCAGGCAAATATGGCAGTGCCTTCACAGCCAGCAGAATGTTCTTGCGTCGCTCAATCGTACCTACGCTGAGAATATAACGGGCAGGAAGACCGCTTCTGTCGGCTGAGGCTGACCTCTGGAACTTTGGAGAACAGCTCTGGTAAACCAATGATATCCGACGCTCGTCAACGCCACCAAGTTCAATGATGTCCCGCTTGGTACATTCGCTGATGGCTACGATATGACTGGCCTCACGGATGGTCTGACGGAATTTCCATGCGTATATCTTCACGTCAATCCAATTATAGAACTCTGGGTGACGCAGAAAAATCAGGTCGTGGATGGTGACGATGCTTTTGATGCCACTCTTACTGATGTTAATAGGCAGTTCGCCGGAAAGTCCGTGATATAACTGAACACCATCTCGTTTCAGGTCATTCGTGATGCCGCGACTACGCCATATGGCAGCCCGTAGTCCGGTAAGTCCCTGACCGGGGTAACAGAAAGTGACGTTGGGGCGCTCAATAATCTGTTCTCGCAAATTCGTACGCCCAGAATTAGGGGTATACAGACGAAGGGACAACGCGTCGTTCTCTGCCAGGTCATTGATAAGTGTACGTCCGTAACTGCCTAATCCCGTGCCATTGCTGACAATTCTTTTTGCATCAAAGCCAATAATCATTTCTTCTGTCTTGTTTATAGACGGCAAAGTTACAAAAAAAATTAATTTTACGCAAGCAAAGCGAATTAAATCGCATGCGTCAAGTATTATTGGTATTTATTTTGTATCTTTGCAGCGAAATGGAGAACAAGATTTCTGTAGTCATCAATACCTATAATGCCGAGGAACATCTGGCAGAATGCTTGGAAGCCGTAAAGGGTTTCGATGAGATGGTGGTATGCGATATGGAGTCCACAGACCATACGGTTGAGATAGCACAGCGATATGGTGCCCGTGTGGTAACATTCCCAAAGGCTGACCACAAGAGTGCAGAGCCAGCCCGCACGTTTGCTATCCAGAGCGCAACGAGCCCTTGGGTGCTGGTTGTTGACAGCGATGAAATCGTCACGCCGCAATTGCGTCAGTATTTATACAACCGTATAGAAACGCCTGATTGTCCTCAGGGGCTATATATCCCGCGCAGAAATATGTTCATGGGCAAGTGGGTCAGCTCGCGCAGTGTAGATTACCAGTTGCGATTCTTCATACGCGAAGGTACCGTGTGGCCACCATATGTTCATACTTTTCCCACTGTTCAGGGACGCGTGGAGCGTATTCCTGCCAGTCTGAATAATGTGCTGATAGAGCATTTGGAGGATGAGACAACCTCACAGTGGGTGACAAAGGTCAATTTCTATACAGATAATGAGGTTGACAAACGTATGAGCAAGAACTATGGCTGGGGTGCCCTGCTTTGGCGACCTGTTTGGCGATTCTTCAAGAAATATGTGTTGGATGGTGCCTATCGTGACGGTCGTCGCGGACTGATACGCTCACAGATGGCTGCTGTTTATCAGTTTATGATTGTTGCCAAAGTCATAGAGCGGAAACTCCGACAGCACTAATTGAACAGTCTTTTTAAGTAGTATTTTGTGAAACGCTTCAGTCCGTGATATTTGAAAACGGGCTTCAGGTCATGCCATGGGCTAAGTGCAGCGTAGCGCCAGAATTCTTGCTGAAGGGGATGTAGGCACTCCTTGTACCAAGGCTTGCGTAGCGAGGCATAATGGATGATAAATGGATGTATCTGTGGATGCTTCTCTAAGACACTTTCCACCGTATTCCATTCAACTGCCACTTCGCGTATCATTCCATGGCACACGCAGTTGAGGATGTCCTGATCATGATACACGATGAGGTCGTAGTGATTGTCCACAAAAGTGCGTACCTTATCTTCGAAATGGAAGTCACGCAGAAACTTCAGGTTGTATAGTCCCATACCACTGTTGAAATAGGTGTCGGTAGGAGCAAATCCCAAACGGGCGAGGCTCTTCTGCTGCATGCGTGGTGTGTCGGCAACAGCCGCCATAGCCATGTTGTGAAGATCGGTGTTCCATAGTTCATCCACATCAGTGGTGATAATCATGTCGCAATCCAGATAGAGTGCTTTCTCGCAGTCTGGAAGGAGCGATGGGAGCAGCAGTCGGAAATAGGCCTCGTAAGAGATGTTGCTGAAACGCTCTCCTATGGGGAGGTGGCTGAATTGCGACTTGTCAATATCGATAATGGTGACATGCTGACTGAACTGTGTTGCCAATTGGCTAAACTTGGTTCGGTTCTCTTCAGACATATCTCCCGAAAGCACATACACCTCGATAGCGTGAGCCGTATTGTTACTGAACAAAGACGTGAGCATGATGCCACAATAGGCCGCATAGCTGTTGCTGGCGGCACAGACGATATTGAGAGGACTGCTGTTAGTCATTTTCCAGGAGATGTTTACACTCACGGTAGGGCTTGTCAAGCGCCATGAGATAAAAGTTGTGCTGGCGTTGCTTGGGACCAGGAGGAATGGTCATATAGTCGCCATACTTGTTACGCAGGTATGTGTCTGCATGTTCTACACCCAACACCATGTGGCTCTCGAAAGCTATTGGGGTGGGGGTGCCTAGAACAGAACGTGGCATACATCCGCGACGGCCGTCATCGTGGTCCACCACAAGTGTGGAGGTATCATAATCGTAGCGGGTCTGCAGGCGTTTCATCTTCTGTTGTACGCCTTCGAGGGTGTAAAGGCGGCGACATAACAATGGAATCCAGCTGGATGGGCCGTGCCCATGACGATAAGGGTCGCGGTATAGGAAATACTGTACCTTCTTCCAGTAGAAGTAGCGCATAAAGTGAAGACGCTGTATCAACGGGTTGGCAGTGATACCGTCAAGCGGAAAGACGTCGAGATAGACACCTCCTAAGTAGCGCATATGGCGGCGCTCGATGAGCGTAGTGGTTGCATCTTGAATCTTTGCAAAAGGCAGAGGATAGTCTTTGTCGCGTTCGAAACAGATAGTTTCGAATTGTTCAGGCAACCATTCCGATGCATGGGCTATCAGCTGGTCATAATCGGGACGTGGCATGGCTATGTCAAGGTCGTCGTCCCAAGGGATGAAGCCCTTGTGACGCATGGCGCCCAACATGGTACCTGCCCAAATGTAGTAACGCAGGTGGTGCTCGCTACACACCTTGTCGATAGCCAGAAGGATGTCTAAAATGCGTATTTGCAAAGGTCGTATGTCGTAATCTGCCATTCTGTTTCTTGTATTAATTCATTTTTGATGCAAAGATACACATTTTATTTATTTCGCTTGGCTGTTTCGGCTTTTTTTTTTAATTTTGCCAACGTGAAAATGAAGTTCTATTTATTATTTGTTATATGGTATTTATGCTCGCTGCTGCCGCTGCGGGTACACTATTTGTTGAGCGACTGTATCTATCTAGTGCTATTTTACGTGATAGGGTACCGTCGTCGTTTGGTGCATAGACATTTAGTCGATTCGTTTCCGGAGAAGAGCGCAGAGGAAATCAGTGCCATAGAACGCAGATTTTATCATCAGTTATGCGACTATTTCGTGGAAACGGTAAAAGCCATGACAATGAGCGAGCAACAGATACGTCGGCACATGGTCTTTAAGGGTGCTGAGGATATTGAGCGGTGTGTTGCTGAAGGTCAGTCGTGTGCCGTATATCTCGGACATAATTTTAATTGGGAGTGGGTCACCTCATTGCCCCTGTGGATGAGTGAAAGGGTGCACTTTGGACAGTTGTATCATGCGTTGGAGAACCCGGAGTTCGACCACTTGCTGCTGAATCAGCGTCAGCGCTGGGGAGCCCAGTGTATAGCTTTAACCGACATTCTGCGAGTAACGATAGAATATAAAAGGAAAAACCAGCCCACGGTGATTGGTTATCTGGGAGATCAGGTGCCTCACTGGAACAATATCCATCATTGGTGCCAGTTTATGAATCACGATACGCCTGTGATGACCGGTGCAGAGCGAATAGCCCGCAAGAATAAGCAAGCTGCTTTCTATCTGGAGATGAAGAAAGTAAAGCGTGGCTACTATGAGGGCGAGTTCAAACTGATAACACGCGACACACACCTGCTTGAGGAGTTTGAATTAACCGATATCTACTTCAAGATGCTCGAAGAGAATATTCGTCGTCAGCCAGAGATATGGTTGTGGAGTCACAACCGTTGGAAGCGAACACGCGAAGAGTTTGATAGTCGTTTTGAGGTTGTTGACGGCAAGGTGCGTGAACGGCAAACCCCTGCCTCGGCTGCTATCTGAACCAATAAAGGAGTCGGCGGTAGTAATACTTAAATCGCCAGCGGAGGCCTTCGAATCTCCTAACTTGTCCGCCTATTGATGACAGAAAGAGTCCGTAGAAACTCCCCTGTGTGGCAAGACAGGGTTCACACCAAAGGTAGTCGAGTACCCCGGCACGATAGAGCTTCATATGATAGTGATCTATGGTTATGTCACACTTGTTTGCCTTCACGTTGTCTGTGAATACCTGTGCTGCTTTCTGATTGATATACAAAGCACCGGTGAATCTTACACGCCCCTGAGGCGCTTTGTAGAGCCACTGTCCTTTGACCCGTTGAGAGCGGGGAATAAACTGTAGCGACGAGTCTTCGTAAGAGATGATAACTGGTCTGCCGGAATAGTTACGCTGATATTCTTCCATTGTTTTCTGGAAATTCTCTTTGAAGTGGGGATGCAGTACAATGTCATCTTCAAGGATGAGCGCTCCTTCCAACTGGTGGTCAATGATGTATTGGCAGGCCAGGATATGTTTGAGGGCACAACTGGTACTTCCCTTGATGCAGTCGATCTCACTTCCTGGCTTGATATACTGAGCCAGAATCTCTGGTGTGAGTTCATCTTTATCTAGGTCGAGGATATAGTCAACGTCGCCAGGCCAGTCTTTTAGTTGCTGGTTGATATGTTGTAATCTATCGGTAAGGTGCTTTGCATGAATTACAAGTACAGTCATGATAATCAAAGGATATTATGAATTAGTAATGTTGAAATATTTCTTCAGGACAAGTAGCGAGATGAGGTCCTCGCGGTGTTTGTCCTTGAATTGATTAACCCATTCATGGGCATGCAGGATAATAGCCTTGGCCTCGTCGGGGTGAGCCAGGTAATAGTTCACCTTTTCTTCGAGGTCACTGAAGTCAGGCTTCACTTCCACATAGTGATAGTTGGGCACCAACTTTCCTTCCATAAACCAGGTCTCCATAGTTGGGCGTGGCATGACGGCTAGACAGTTGGACGACATTACCCATTTCAGGTTCGAGGCAACATCATTGCCCTCAAGCGACATCACAAACTTATACGCCATCTGTTCGGCAATAGTCAGTTTTTCGCGATGCCACTCCTGTTCCCCCTCATAATTTGTCATGCCAGCATCTACTGGGTGCTTCCCGTACCACCGACGCATAAAGTCCGTACGATTTTGCTTACGGGCACCAAGGTCACCGCGAAACAGTACCTCGTCACGTTTCTCTTCCCATGGCGTCTTGTCGTTGACGAAAATAAAATGGCGTACCTTGTCCATGTTCAGTAGTACGGACAGACGGCTGTCACCTTCAAGATGGCGACATTTCATAATCGATGGCAATGTCATATACTGGTCAGGATCACCTGGCTCCAGACGCCATAACAGATGACCGGGAAACCAGCGCCCGTACTCCATAGCGTCAAAATAGTAAACTTTCTGTCCCGTTTTCTGTTGCTTGTCCAAACAAACGGATTCCCTTTTCCAGTCGTTCTGACTATAGGCGATATCTTTGGTGAGACGGTTGTAGTAGTTGACACGTTCCATGATATAATCGAAGTCGGGACGCTTCTCAGCCTCCTTTAATTTTCGATTCAGAAAGGGTCGTAGCAAACAGCGCGGTGTTATCTCTTGCAGATACACCTTGATATAATATGCGAGTTTGCTATTCTTACCGCTGTGAAGCAGGTAGTATATCTTTCGTTTGTTCATTGCACAATGGATTGTTTGTGCAAAGATAGTAAATAAAAATGAAAACAGCTGGAATTATTAAAAAAAAATGCTACCTTTGCATTCGAATTTTAATACTACAGAAATGTTATTTGTAAGAGATAAAGGTCGGATGTGCAACAACATCTTGCAGTATGGACATGTATATGCATGGGGACGTGAACATGGACGTAAGACCATGTCGATGCGTTTTGCCTATAAGTATCCGTATTTTCATATTTGTGGCACGGCGTGGCATAATTTCCTTACCTATCTTTTCGCCAAGTATGGCGCTAAGACAGGGCTGCTGCCTGTTATATCTTTCAATGAAGACGATGTTGATATCGCTGCCGGTGAGTCCCAGATGATTGCTAAGCGATATGCCGTGGTCGAGGGATGGTATGCCCGTTGGTATGACCTGTTCTTGAAATACAAGGATGAGATACTCGCCTTATTCGCTTTCCGTCAAGATGTTGAGGCGCATGCCCAACAGGTGATAGCCAGTACTGAAGGCATGGTACGCCTGGGCATGCATATCCGTCGTGGCGACTATCAGCGATGGTATGGGGGGCGGTTCTTCTATTCCGATGAACAGTATGTTTCCGTGATACGTCAGTTCTGTAGCTTGTTCCCTGAGCAGCAGATAGCTGTCTATATCTGTGGTAATGATCCTCAGTTAAATCGTGATTACTATCAGCAGCAGTTGCCAGCGTGCCAACTGTTCTTTCCTGATGGCAATCCTGGAGAAGACCTTTGTGTGCTGTCTCATTGTGACTATCTGATAGGGGCTCCAAGCACGTTCTCTCTGGTAGCATCGATGTATCACGATGCACCGCTTTATTGGATAGAGGACATCACTAAGAGTTTTACCTTACAGGACTTTGGTCATTTCGACAACCTGTTCCGTCATATTTATTAGACGTGTTGCCGCTTGCCGCTGCTGGCACTATCTTGATATGCCCATCTTAGTTGTGCGAGGGACGGTTGGGCATTAACCTGTCTTGCGTCATGCGTTCCATATATTGCTGAATGATGGCTTTCACTTCCTGCTCCATCTGTTGCTGTTGTTGGAATTGTCCCACTTTGTTATGCTGCATCAGTGAGTCGCTAAGCGCATATACGGCACGTGTCTTCTTACCGTCAAACTGCAGTACGTGGTTGTGTTTCACGTATTGGTAGATACCGTTCATGTAGTTTACCGCCCATGTGTCGTCGGCAGTTGCATTCAGCACATCCTTGCCAAAGGCGAGGTAAGGCTTCTGGTATCCCAGCATGCCCAGAATCGTTGGCATGATATCTATCTGTTGCGCAATTTTGTCCTGCATCTCTGGTTGTCTGCCACCGTCGGGTTCATAAATGACGATAGGCACGCAGAAACCGCCCAGGTCGGTCTGGTAGAAAGCGTGGTCACTGAGATTGGTATGGTCGCTTGTCAGTACGAAGATGGTATTCTTGAACCATGGCTGACGACTTGCCGTCTGGAAGAAGCGGCCCAAAGCCATATCGGTATAGCGTATGCACTTATGTATCTCAATACCCTCTTCTGGATAGGTAGCTTTATATTTCTCAGGCACGGCATACGGGTGGTGACTGGTAGCTGTGAAGACAGCTGTCATGAATGGTTCCTTCATCTCAGACATCTTTGCTGCGTAATATTGCAGGAAGGGCTCGTCCCAGATAGCCCATGTGCCGTCGAACTCATCCTCACCTCCAAAACGGTCATCGTCATCAAAATCCTCGCGACCGTAGTAATCCTGGAAACCAGTGGCACGGGAGAATGCCTGGAAGCCCATGGAACCGCGTTGGGCACCGTGGAAGAAAGCTGTTTGGTAACCCTCGTCAGCCAGGATGCCGGCTAATCCAGTATAGTCATTCATAGAGGCTGGTGTCAGGAAGAATGGCTCTACGAACATAGGGATGCTTGATAGTACTGATGGCATGCCGTCAATCGATTTCCTACCGTTACAGTAGCTATGAGTGAAGGTGATACTTTTGGCGATGATAGAGTCCATATAGGGCGTGTAACCTTTGTATTGTCCGTTCTCCAGATTCTGGTTCAGTGCACCAAAATACTCGCGTCCCATGCTTTCTACAATCAGCACAACGACATTCTTCTTTTTAGCGAGCGCCCCTTTCCCGGCAGCTGTTGCGGAATGGATGGGGGTATAAACCTTTGCCATCTCCTCCTCGCTGCTGAAATACTCGGGCACCACGAATGCTGCCGTGTCAATGGTGCGATAGATGGAAAATGGCGTGTTGAGCACCAGTGCGGCATCGATAGGACGGTCCACATACTGGTTGGCATTAGAGATGGTGATGGGACGTACAGCTTTGCTGAATCCACCACGGATGCCTGCCACGACAAAAGGAGCGATGGCAGCTAATGATAACAGGCATGTCAGGTCATAGCGCCACCAAGACAACTGGCGCCAGTATAGCTTCGGTTGACTGTAGAAATGCCAGAGGGCATATACGATGCCAGCGAAAAGCAGCACCAGATACCAGTGGTTCAATGCCTCTGTTGTGAAGATGCTGAACAGGTTGCCTTCGTTATGAAATTCCTGGAGGATGGTCGCTGTGGTGCGTCGCATGGTATATTTGAAATAAACAGCATCACAAAGGTTGGCTGCCGTCATAAAACTGTTGATGATGACGAAGTACCAGCGACAGACCTTTTGGTAGATATGGTTCTCTTTCCAGTGAAGGGGAAAGAGCATGAAGACAAAAAATGGTATGTTTGTGACCAGTATGGCTGACGTGTCGAAGACAAGTCCGCCCTGCAGTATCTCGCCAAAGCTGTGCATGCTCAGTGTTGGTGCAAAGTAACTCCAGTTGAGAAGCAGATAGACCATACGTGCTAAGAAATACACGATATAGAGCAGCAGAATATTCTTTCCTACTGCTGCTAAGGGTGAAAGATATGTAGAAATAAATTTTTTCATTGTCAGTTGATATTTTTAAGATTCTCGGATGCATTCTGTAATATGGCTTTGCCATGATGTATGAGTCGTTTGGCATCGCTGCTCTCGTTGACAACAATCTGGTTGATGTTGAGGTCATACACGGCATGACCAGTGCTGTCAATCATCGAGATACCATTGTTAAAAGTATGTATGGCAAAATGACTAATATAGTTTTTGCTCATGACGTCACGACTGTAAGGGAAGTCATCATGCGGGATGCCCATCTGTCCTAACAGTGTTGCAGCCAAATCGGTCTGGTTACAAATGGTGGTTATATGTCTCGGTTCCCTGATGGCACCGCCTATCCATAGCATGGGAATATGGTTGCGTCTTCGGTCGTGCGGACCCACGTCGTTGTAGTTGACGCCGTGGTCGGGAAGAAGAATCACTAATAGGTTGTCCCATGCGGGCGTTTGCTTCAGACTGTCAACCATCTCTCCGATACACCGGTCAACGTAATAGAAAGCGTTCAGCGTCTCATCCTTGAAGTGGTTGATGGGCACATCCCACGGCTCATGGCTCGACAGTGTGGAGTAACCTATCAGGAACGGTTCCTGTGCGGGCTTCTCTATCATCTGTCTGACTGTTCTGAAGGTGATGTCGTCGCGAACACCCCATTCGGCTGTAGCCTGTTCCTGCAGGTCGTAGTCTTTCTTCCAAGTCAGTTTCTCAAAGCCAGTGGAAATCAGGTAGCTGCGCATATTCGTAAAATTGATGTCACCACCATAGACATAAGATGTCTTATAACCAGCCTGTGCCAATGATTTGGCTATTCCTGGCATTCGATGCGTTTTAGCCGGCATCTTCATGACAGATGTGGTTGGAAACGAGGGATATCCGCTATACGTACATACAGTGCCGCGGTCGGTGCGCCATGAGTTGGCATAGCAACTGTCAAAACTGATGCCCTCGTCCATCAGCTGATTCAGTCGTGGCATGATGTTCGGGTCTCCCTCCAGACGGGTGAAGATACCACCACAACTCTCTAAGAGGATAATCACCACATTCGGGCGTTTTGTGCGTAGCAAGGTGTCGCTCTGGATACTCTTTGTTGTGTAGAAACGGTCAACGATATCCTGACATTCGCTCGACGCCAAGAAATGGTATTCCGGTACGTCGCTTTGCGTTTTCTCGAGCGATGCGAAAAATGAGAATACGGGATTAACAGCGGCATGATTCAAGAACTGTCGCTGAGAGAAATAGACTTGTCCTATATTTGTTGTCGATTCGTCCAAACCACCACGAATGCCGATAACAAATAGCGGTATGCAGACGATATATAGGATTGTTTCCTGCCATGTACCCTTTTGAGGAGGGAGTGCCACCTTCTTGTATATGAAATGAATGATGAATGCCGATAGTGGCCAGATGATGAGGATGGCTAGGACGTAGAAGCCGCTGACGTTGGCAAGCACCTCTGCCGGACTCTCCAGGTATGTGAGGCACGAGGCGTCAAGTTTGAACTGCCAGAAGGGGTACAGGCATGTGTCGGCTATAAAGGCCAATGGTAATATGATTGCAATGATGATATTGTAGATGCGATACAATATCCGGGGGATATGTATCCACAGACTTGCCAGTGTGAACAGGAAAGGGATGCTGAGGAGATAGAGCGCCGTGGAAAGGTCGAGTGAGATACCATGAAGGATAACGTCCCATACATCGCTTACTCCTAATGGCTCCTTGTCACTGTTGAAACACAAGAACAATAGTTTTGCTATGATAAAGATGATCATAGTCACACCATAGAATTTCGTAAGATATAGAATCCTCTGTTTCATTTTGGATACGTTCATTATTGATAGCTTTTTGCTTCAGACATTCTTTCTGAATGCATTGATCGCTCTGACCACCTCGTCAGCCTCGTCGGCTGTCATCACCTGACTGATGGGCAGACTGAGCTCCTGACTGTGAATCTTCTCCGTGACAGGCAGTGACAGACTGCTCCATTGACTGTAGCATTCCTGCTTGTGAGGCGGGATGGGATAATGAATCAACGTCTCAATACCTTGTTCTTTCAGATATTCCTGTAACTCATCCCTGTGCTCACAGAATACGGGGAAGAGGTGATAGACGTTCTGCTTGCCCTCCAATCGCACAGGGAGCGTCACATGCGTGTTCTTGATGCCATTATAATAGATGTCAGCGATGGCACGGCGCGCATTATTATCTTCATCCAGATGAGGCAGTTTGACATCCAGCACCGCTGCCTGTATCTCGTCCATCCTACTGTTACGCCCTGTATATCTGAATACATATTTCCGCTGACTGCCGTAGTTAGCCAATGCACGGATGGTGTCGGCCAATTCCTTGTCGTTGCAGGTCACGGCACCTGCATCGCCTAATGCCCCTAGGTTCTTGCCCGGGTAGAAACTGTGTCCTGCTGCATCCCCGAGAGCACCTGTGTGTCGGCCGTCAGTATATCTGCAGCCCTGTGCCTGCGCATTATCTTCCACCAACTTCAGATTATATTTCTGACACAGTCTGCCAATCTCTTCCGTATATGCACATCGGCCATAGAGGTGAACCAGCAGGACGGAACGGGTTTTGGGCGTGATGAGAGCTTCCAATCTGCTGTCATCCAACTCCAGTGTGTCAAAACGAGGCTCAGCCAAGACAGGGACCAGTCCGTTGTCTGTCAGGGCGAGGAGAGAGGCTATAAACGTGTTAGCAGGAACGATGACCTCATCGCCAGGTTGCATCACCCCCATTTCTATATAGGCGCGATATATCCATGTCAAGGCATCCAGACCGTTGCCGCAACCCACGCAATATTGACTGCCGATATAAGCGGCATAGTCTGTCTCGAAGCGCTTGTTCTCTGCGCCTTGCAGATAGTAGCCTGAGTCCACGACACGTGTGACGGCCTCGTGAATCTCGTCTCCGTATTTCTGTGTGATGCGCTGCAGGTCCAGGAATTTTATCATCGTTCTGTGATTATCTGTTCTTTGTCGTATGTGGAATGACTAAAGACTCTGCATGTCATTCAGTTTCTTGTAGTAGCCATCCATGCTGAGCAGTTCGTCGTGAGTACCGCGTTCCACGATGCGTCCGTCGTGTAGTACACAAATCTCGTCGGCATTCTTGATAGTTGACAGGCGATGGGCAATAGCCACAGTGGTGCGCGTCTTCATCAGGCGCTCCAGGGCATCCTGTACCAGTCGTTCACTCTCAGTATCAAGAGCCGACGTGGCCTCATCGAGAATCAGGATAGGCGGATTCTTTAAGATGGCGCGGGCAATGCTGACGCGCTGGCGCTGACCGCCCGACAATCGTCCGCCACGGTCGCCTATATTAGTCTCAAATCCTTGCTCCGACTGCATGATGAAGTCGTAGGCGTTGGCAATCTTTGCTGCCTCGGCAATCTGTTCGTCGGTGGCTTTATCTACGCCAAAAGAGATGTTGTTGCGGAACGTGTCGTTAAACAGGATGGCCTCCTGGTTGACATTACCTATCAACTGGCGCAGATCGTGAATGCCTAAGTCTTTCACGTTGATGCCGTCGATGAGCACTTCGCCCTCCTGCACATCATAGTAGCGTGGAATCAAGTCAACGAGCGTTGACTTTCCGCTACCGCTCTGTCCTACCAGCGCTATCGTCTTTCCCTTTGGTATTACCAGGTTGATGTCGTGTAGCACCCATTTCTCACCGTAGCGGAAGGACACATGACGGAACTCTATCTGGTGCTCGAAAGAGGCGATATGCTTGGGCTTCTCTGTCTCTTTGATGGTGTTCTCAGCAAACAGAATCTTGTCAATGCGTTCCATCGATGCCAAACCCTTGGGGATGTTGTAGCTGGCCTTTGAGAATTCCTTCAGCGGGTTGATGATAGAATAGAGAATCACCATGTAGTAGATAAACGTAGGACCGGTGATGGTCTGGTTGTTAAGCACCAGTATGCCGCCAAACCACAGTACGATGACAATCATCACTGTACCCAGGAATTCGCTCATGGGGTGAGCCGATGACTGACGGATATTCACTCGCATCAGATGGTCGCGATAGGAAGAGTTAATCTTGTCGAAACGCTTGTTCATCTTCTCCTCTGCACAGAAAGCCTTGATGATGCGCAGACCGCTCAGTGTCTCTTCTGCCTGGCTCATTGTGTCGCTCCACAGAGCCTGTGCTTTGGATGAGGCCTGCTTCAGCTTGCGTCCCACGAGTCCCATAATCCATCCCATGACGGGTACGATGATAAGGGTGAACAGTGTCAGCTGCCACGACACGAACAGCATGGTAGAGAAATAGGCAATAATCAGTACGGGGTTCTTAAACAGCATGTCGAGTGATGACATGATGCTTGACTCTACCTCCAATACGTCACCACTCATACGTGCGATGATATCGCCCTTGCGCTCTTCAGAGAAAAATCCCAGAGGAAGGGACGTTATCTTCTTGTATAACTGATTACGGATGTCACGTACCACACCGGTGCGAATGGGCACGATACATGCTGATGTGAGGAAATAGAACCCCGTTTTCAGTAATGTTGTGACGGCCAGGAACAAACCTATCAGCAATAGAGTGGTGGTAGGACCATAGTCAGCTATCAGCTCGTTGACATAATAGTTCAGGTTGTTCATCAAAACCTCCTGCACATTGCCCCAGTCCCATGCCATCACGGCGGTGGCTGCCTCTGCGTCTCCCGTCTGAAACAGAATCTGTAGGATTGGTATCAGTGCTGCAAACGAGAAAATGTTGAGCACTGCCGATGAAATATTGAAGAATATCGACAGGAAGAGGTATTTCTTATAAGGAGGCACAAATCGCCTCAGTACTTTCAGGAATTCTTTCATTGATATTTTTTTTCTGTTGTTGCGGGATGATTTTAAATGTATCTATTTATACTTCCTCGCCGAAAAGGGTGGCACTGGTACTGCCTGTGATGCGCACACGTACGGTTTCTCCAATATGATGATTTCCTTTGTTGAACACCACCATCTTGTTTTGTTCCGTGCGACCACAGAGCTGCTCTCTGCTGCGCTTGGAGAACCCCTCTACCAGCACGTCGAACTCCTTGCCCTCGTCCTTCTTGTTTTGCTGTGCGGAAATCTCCGTCTGCAGGGCGATGAGCTCATTCAGTCTGCGAATCTTCTCTTCTTCAGCGATATTGTCGGGCAGGTGCTTCGAGGCGTATGTGCCAGGACGCTCAGAATACTTGAACATAAAGGCAGAGTCGTAGCCTACCTCACGCATCAGACTGAGACTGAGCTGGTGATCTTCCTCTGTCTCATCGTGGTAGCCCACGAAGATATCGGTGGACAGTCCGCAGTCAGGTATAATTCTGCGGATGGCAGCCACGCGGTCCATATACCATTCACGGGTATATTTGCGGTTCATCAGTTTTAGAATACGGTCAGAACCGCTCTGCACGGGCAGATGGATATGCTTGCACACATTGGGCTCTTCGGCAATGACGCGCAAGGTCTCGTCGCTCATGTCCTTAGGGTGTGAGGTGGTGAAACGGATGCGCATCTGGGGTGCTTCGTGGGCCACCAGCCTGAGGAGCTGTGCAAAACTGATGTCTGAGTTTCCGCACTCCTGACCTCCTGCACATCTATAGGAGTTCACATTCTGTCCAAGTAGTGTCACCTCCTTAAAACCACGGTCGCGCAGGTCGCGTACCTCGCGCAGGATGCTTTCTACGTCACGACTGCGCTCACGGCCACGGGTATAGGGCACGATGCAGTAGTGGCAGAAGTTGTTACAGCCACGCATGATGCTTACAAAACCGCCAATCTTGTGGCCCAGGCCAATTCGCTGGGGTACAACGTCTTTATAGGTCTCGGATGTCGATAACTCGATATTGATGGCCTTGTGGCCCAGTTCGGCCTGAGCCACCAAGTCGGGCAGGGTCATATAGGCATCGGGTCCGGCTACGAGGTCGGCCCCATGATTCTCCAGCAGGTCCTGCTGCACACGCTCGGCCATACAGCCCAGCACGCCGATGACCAGCGGACGTTTGCGCTTGATGGCACCCAGTGCCTCCAAACGATGGTATATCTTCTGCTCGGCATTGTCACGTACCGAACAAGTATTCAAAAACACTGCATCGGCCTCTTCCAGACTTTCACAAGTCTCATAACCAGCCATTTGCATCACTGAGGCCACTACCTCAGAGTCGGCTACATTCATCTGACAGCCATAAGTTTCTATAAACAGTTTTTTCATCATATTCAATTGATTTCGGGTGCAAAGGTACGAACTTTTTTCTGCATATAGCCTTAAATAAAACTAATTTTTATCCATAGTTGGCTCATGTGTCGTAGAAAATGTTTAATTTTGCACGCAATTTTTGACAATATACATTATTATAATATAGAATAAGAGCATGGATAAACTAAGTTATGCCCTGGGTTTGGGTATCGGACAGCAACTGGCACAGATGGGTGCAACAGATTTGAATGTTGATGATTTCGCACAGTCAATCAAAGATGTGCTCGCTGGTGCAGAGTTGAAGGTGTCACATCGTGATGCCCAGCAGATTGTTCAGGAGTATTTCGCAAAAAAGGAAGCCGCTATGAATGCAGAGCGTGCCGAGAAGGGCAAGGCTGCTAAAGAAGAGGGCGAGAAATATCTGGCTGAGAATGCCAAGAAAGAGGGTGTTATCACTACTGCCAGTGGCCTGCAGTATCAGGTGCTGAAGGAAGGTAATGGTAAGAAACCTACTGCCAAGGATTCAGTCAAGTGTCACTATGAAGGTTTCCTTATCGATGGTACTGTGTTCGACAGCAGCGTACAGCGTGGCGAGCCCGCCGTATTCGGTCTGCAGCAGGTTATTGCTGGTTGGACCGAGGGTCTGCAGCTGATGTCTGAGGGTGGCAAGTACCGTTTCTTTATCCCCTACCGCCTGGCTTATGGCGAGGGTGGCGCAGGTGCTATGATTCCTCCTTTTGCAACCTTGATTTTCGATGTAGAGCTTATCGAGGTGATGTAATTGAGATAACGACAAATAACACAATAAAAATTTAAAACAACAATGAAAAAGATTTTTTCTATGGCTGTTGCAGCCGTTGCCGTTGCTGGTATGATGTCTTGCAACGGAAACTCGCCTAAGGCAAGTTTGAAAACTGATGTAGATACCCTGAGCTATGCTATCGGTATGACTCAGAGTGAGGGCCTGATGGATTATCTGTCACGTGCCAAGGGTGTTGACACTACTTATATTGCAGAGTTCCTGAAAGGTGTTAACGACGGTGCCAATGCCGCTGACGATCCAAAGAAGGCTGCTTACTTCGCTGGTATTGAGATTGGTCAGCAGATTTCTAACAATATGGTGAAAGGCCTGAACTATCAGCTCTTTGGTGAGGACTCTACTCAGACCGTTTCTCTTCACAATATCCTTGCTGGTTTCGTGAATGGTGTGAATGGTGATGGCAAGATGACTGTTAAGGAAGCTGACTCAGTTGCCAATGTTCTGTTCGAGGCTATCAAGGCTAAGGCTCAGGAGAAGCAGTTTGGTGGCAACAAGGCTAAGGGGGAGAAATTCCTGGCTGAGAATGCTAAGAAAGAGGGTGTAAAGACATTGCCTTGTGGCGTACAGTATAAAGTTATCAAGGAAGGCAACGGTGCAATGCCTGCAGATACCTCTACCGTAGTGGTTAACTACGAGGGTCGTCTGGTTGACGGTACTGTGTTCGACGCTTCTAACCGTCATGGCGATCAGCCTGCCGAGTTTATGGTTGGCCGTGTTATTAAGGGCTGGCAGGAAGCTCTGAAGGCTATGCCTGCTGGTTCTGAGTGGGAGATCTATATTCCTCAGGAGCTGGGCTACGGTGCCAACCAGTCAGGTCAGATTCCTCCTTTCTCTGCCCTGATTTTCAAGGTAGAACTTGTTGAAGTGAAGTAATTCTGATATGAAGAAGATACTGACTATAGCACTCGCCCTTGTGGTGAGTGCTTCTTTTAGCACCATGGATGCTAAAAAGAAGAAGGATAAGAAGGCCGACAAGACCGAGGTGGCTAAGGCGCCTGTGAAGTTGGCCTCAAGTAGCGACTCACTGAGTTACTCTGTTGGTATGACGGTGACAAACGGCCTGATAAGCTATATGCAGACCCAGCTGGGTGTCGATACCGCTTATATGGCTGATTTCGTGGCTGGTTTCGAAGATGCTGTCAAAGCACAGAAGGATCCCCGTCAGAAAGCACGTATTGCAGGCGTTACTATTGGCGAGCAGGCAAGCGGACGTATGCTCTCAGGCTTGAAACAGGAGGCCGAGGGTGCTCCTGACTCTATCAACGAACAGCTCTTCTTCCGTGGCTTTACTGATGCACTGCTGGGCGATACCACGGTGATGACTATGGAGGTGGCTCAGAATGTGTCCAACAAGAAGTCTGAGGCCAACCGTCAGGCAAAGATTGCTGTCCAGACAGAGAAAGGACGTGCCTTCCTGGCCGAGAATGCCAAGAAGGAGGGTGTTATCTCTCTGCCCAGCGGTTTGCAGTATAAGGTCTTGAAGCAGGGCGATGGCATCGTGCCTCAGAAGACCGACAAGGTGAAGGTGCACTATGAGGGCCGACTGATCGACGGCACCGTATTTGATGCTTCTTCTAAGCATGGCAACGAACCCGCTACCTTCCGTCCTGACCAGGTTATCAAGGGATGGACAGAGGCGCTCACCATGATGCCCGTAGGCTCTAAGTGGCAGCTCTTTATTCCTCAGGAACTGGGTTACGGCGAGCGTGCTGCAGGACAGATTCCTCCTTATTCTACCTTAATTTTTGACGTAGAATTGGTAGGTATTGATAAATAAATCATCAATTTTTCCGAAAAAAGTTGCATGATTAAATAAAAAAGTGTACTTTTGCTATCAAATTGCAAAAGTACACTTTTTAAATGGAGAAAATTGATAACTTAGACAAGAAGATTCTGAGCATCTTGTCACAGAACGCACGTATTCCTTTTAAGGATGTTGCCGCCGACTGCGGTGTGTCGCGTGCAGCTATTCATCAGCGTGTACAGCGCCTTATTGATAACAATGTTATCACAGGCAGCGGATTCGACGTTAACCCCAAGTCTTTGGGTTATCGCACCTGTACCTATGTGGGTATCACCTTGGAGCGTGGTTCTATGTATAAGGATGTGGTGAAGCGTCTGGAACTCGTTCATGAGGTTGTGGAGTGCCATTTCACCACTGGTCCTTACACCATGATGGTGAAGCTCTATGCGCGTGATAACGAGCAGTTGATGGATCTTATCAATGGTCAGCTGCAGGAAATTCCTGGCGTGGTGGCAACAGAGACGCTCATCTCGCTCGAACAGAGCATCAAACGTGAAATACCTGTTCATTTCGAAGAAATAGAATTGTAAATGAGGCATTTTGATCTGAATGCTATACTGGCCGAGGCTCATCAGGATTTTCCTGTGGCGCAGCATCGGCCGGTTATTGGTATTACAGGCAACTATGGCGAACTGACCTGTAAACTGGGTGAGGGCTACTATAAACAGATAGTGGCTGCTGGTGGTGTGCCTGTGATTATCCCGCCTGTGGCTGATAAGACGGTGCTGGCTGATACGCTCGGCCGCGTTGATGCCCTGCTGCTCAGTGGCGGAGCCGATATCAACCCCCTCTATTGTGGTGAGGAACCTGTGCCGGGCCTGGGTGGCATCAATAGTGAGCGCGACCTGCCCGAACTGCTCATGGCCCGTATGGCCTACAACCGCCAGTTGCCTATCCTTGGCATCTGTCGTGGCATCCAGACCTTGGCTGTGGCCTTGGGCGGCAAGGTGGAGCAGGATATCAAGTTGACTACCGTGAAACATTCTCAGGATGCCGATCGCTCAGAACCTACGCATTCTGTCTCCATTGAAAAAGATTCCACCTTGTATAATATATATGGCGGTAGCAAACTGTCAATTGGCAACTGTCAACAGTCAATTCTTTACGTCAACTCCTTCCATCATCAGGCGGTGAGCGATGCCGGACCTCGTTTCCGTGTTGTCGGTCGTGCTGCCGATGGGGTGATAGAGGCTATTGAGAGTACTGAGTTCAAACCTATCTTGGGTGTGCAGTGGCATCCGGAGTGTATGGGTGCCGACGGACTGCCTGTCTTCCAGTGGCTGGTGGACGAGGCACGGAAGTTCAAGGAGGTGAAGCGTGTGCATCATCACACCCTGACGCTCGACACCCATTGCGACACGCCGATGTTCTTCCCTCAGGATGTGAACTTCGCCGCTCGCGACCCACGTATCCTCGTTGACTTGCATAAGATGACCGAGGGACGCCAGGATGCCACGATCATGGTGGCTTACCTGCCTCAGAATAGTGACCAATGGCAGGGCGTGAAGGGCGAGAAGCGTGCCTTTGCCGATAATATCTTTGATAAGATAGAACAGATCGTGGCCCGTAATGCCGATTATCTGGCGCTTGCCCGTACGCCTCAGCAGTTGTGGGATAATAAGCATGCTGGCCGCAAGAGTATCATGATGGGTATCGAGAACGGTTTGGCACTTGATGGTGACATCCACAATATTCAGCATTTCAAGGACCGTGGCATTGTGTATATCACCCTTTGTCATAATGGCGATAATGATATCTGCGACTCTGCCCGTGGCTCTGAGACCCATGGTGGCGTGAGTGCCTTTGGGCAGGAGGTTATCCGTGAGATGAACCGACTGGGTATTATGGTCGATCTGAGTCATGCCCACGAGAAGAGCTTCTATGATGCCTTGGAACTGTCAAAGACGCCTATCGTATGCAGTCATAGTTCGGCTCGTGCCCTGTGTGACCATCCGCGCAACCTGACCGACGAACAGATGCGTGCCCTTGCCGCCAAGGGTGGCGTGTGCCAGATAACCCTTTATCATGGGTTTCTGAAGAAAGAGGGCGAGGCTACCATCCTGGATGCTATGCAACATTTGGATCATGCTATCCAGGTGATGGGTATCGACCACGTAGGGCTGGGTACCGATTTCGATGGCGATGGTGGTATCCGTGGGTTGGCAAACAGTAGTGAGCTGACCAACTTCACCCGCCAGCTGCTGGCTCGTCGTTATAGTGATGCCGATATCCAGAAGATATGGGGCGGCAACTTCCTGCGTGTCATGCAGCAGGTGCAATGTAATAATGGATAATGGATAATTGAAAATTAAAAGACCTGATGAATATGAAGAAGATTTTTTGCTGGATGCTGACCGCTATCCTTGCTTGCGGTGCTATGAGTGCTCAGGCACAAGTGATGAAAGTGGCCGATTTGGAGAAATATGCTAAAGAGAAATATGGTGATAAGTGGCTCGATGCTGCTGCTAACCTGGCCAAGGAACTGACGCTGGATAAGAACGAGTCGCTGTCTTATCAGCAGGTTATCGAGGCCCCTGGTAAGACGAAGGCACAGCTTTATGTGGCGCTGAACTACTGGGCTACGGCTACCTTTAAGGACAAGCAGGCTATCACGCTCAATGATAAGGATGCAGGCTGCATCATCATCTCTTCTTCTATCGATGGTATCGCTGATCATACAGGTACTCTCAACCGTTATGTGGTGAGCATCACGCCCGTCATCAAGATTGATATCAAGGAAGGACGTGTGCGTGTCACTTATACCGTACAAAACTATGACATCCTCAAGGCTGAGGCTGCTGGCTGGATTGGTGGTATTTTCGATAACAGTTCCAACCGTACAGATCGTCAGAACTACTATGGTGATGGCAAGCGCCTGAAGGGCGATAATACCGATCGCCGTCTCTATGACGAGCAGTGGGAGATTGCCAAGCATTATCCTTTTGTGGAGAAAGATAATAAGAAGCGTACCTGCTCTAAGGCTCTCGTGATGACCCACGCCTATTCCAACGCTATCATGGATAAGGTGGAGGAAGCCATCAAGAATGGTATCGTGGGCAACGAGGACGAAGACTGGTAAAGACAACACGAATAATCATTATTGGGACAGATTTGATTTTCTGCCAGAAGGGTGGAGTCAAATCTGTCCCATGTTATTTCTTTATGCGATGAAGCAAAAGGTCACCACAGCCAGCTTCTACTTCTTCGAAGATTTCTCGGCATCGCTCTTCTCTCATCTTAATCTTTGTTCCTACGGCAATCATATCTGCTAAGGTGGGATCGCCTGTTCCGTTAACTGACGTAGCGTGTTCACCGTTATAACCTTCTGTGCAGAGCGTCAGGTCATAGGCTGGAGCAAGATGCCAGACATAACGACCTGTAGGTTCCTGGATGACTAAGAAACTAAAGTTCTTGCAGTGGTCGTCTTTATTCTCAGTCAGATAGTTGAACACCATACGACGGAACATCTCCTCAACTTCCTTGCTGCTTTGGGTTAAATAGCCAGTTAATGCCAGGAGGTTGCTATAGTCAAGAACAGGATTGGCCAGCGACAAACAGAGTAATGCCCCTGCAGTTGCAGTATGAATACGCTGTCCGTCTTCGTTGATATCAAAGCGACGTGAAGCGAAATAGCGTCCGTTCATCAGTTTGAAATCTGGAACTTTGATGCCACAATGTTTTGCTACCTCGTTATAATGAAATTCCTGCTGGCCTATATCCTTGGGGTCGTAGGTGTGGCGGAATTTTACCAGCCAATGTCCTTCTTCATCATGGAAGATGGCTTTGGGACGTGCGCCTCCACTATTACCGCTATTATAAAGTAGTAATCCTGCGTCAGTGTCTTGCTGTTCTTTCAGGACTTCAAGAGCCTTCTGTTGCAGCATGTCCAAATCTGTCGCACCGTTGCTTAATTGAATATGCGTTTCAGGATGATAGGTGAGTGCCCCCATGCCACCATTTCCTACGAGGCTTAGCCTGTCAAGTGAGGAAAGGTTAGTGTCGTTGATGCCCTCACGCATTAAGGCTTTGTGGAGCAGATAGCGCCCATAACCATCAGGCAGACTATCCTCGAAAATGCCGAAGTTGCCATAGAAAGGCTGTGGCTTGGCGATGAATAGTCCTTGACGTAGGGGTAGCTCGAGTGGCGAGATGCTGAAACCATCAGCCAACCAGCTTTTGTCGTATTCGAAAGCACAGAATTTATCATCGGGTGTCAGCGATAATATGCCAACGACCCGATTGTGATATTTTACAGTCAGACGATCTATACTTTTCATTGCTTTTTATATGCTTTCTTCTTGTTGGTGTTCTTGCGAATCTGCGTCAGTTCTTCCATGGTGGTGTATTTGGGAGTTGCAAACAGATTCTTGATTTCCGAAGTATAGCCCAAGGCCATAGCCAGCGCAATCAGATTCTTTAGGGAAATCAGTCCTTTTTGTTCAAACCTTACCAGGTTGCTAACAGCGATTTCTGCTTTCTTTGCAAGTTCTTCTCTCGTCAGACTCTTCTCTATCCGCCTATGACGAAAATCCTCTGCCAACTTTAGCGCGATGTCATCAGCAGATTCTAACGTGTAGTTGTCGAGAACTGATAATATATTATCTGTATCAATCATTATTCTTTTAGAAACTAATTAAATATTATCAGTTGCAAAGATACTAAATTTTGTCTAAACTACCAAATATTTATTCCTTTTTCTTGTTGCTGAACACTTCTGCCAGTTTCTTTTCTATGTCCTTTCCATACAGGCCGTCAGGGCAATGAGGGCAAGCAGGAGGGTCGTTAAGGCGTTTTTAATCATTGGTTTTCTATTTTTGTTTTTTTTCTGTCACCCTCACCATGAACCGTCTGAAATGCCGATGTACAAAGGATTTGAGAGGTGTTGAGGATGCTCTTCATCCTACACTAATCCTACACTCACCCTACACTGCCC
>CAMOGP010000018.1 GCA_946614175.1 uncultured Prevotella sp.
AGCACATAACTGTGCTTCAGTACTGCCAAGTCGTCAACATTAGCGGCATTGGCAACCCCCGCAAAGCCCATGAGGGCTAAAGCTAAAGTAAAAAATTTTTTCATAATAGAAATTGTTAGTTAAATAATAATAATGTTAAATAGTTATTGTCTTTTTATTTCCTCCCCTGCATACCATTGATACAGGGGAGGGCGTTGTATAGAGATTACTCTTTTACGAGGTAGGTCTGGGCAGGTGAGTCACCATAGTGAACCAAGGTGATGATTTCTTTCTTACCTTTTACCACGACACCAATGAAAATGGCTTTCTTTGTCACTTTCCCGTTGCTGACGTTGCGCTGCAGAATCTGAAGATTACCAGTCTTTGAGCTGTATGTATATTCGTAATAAGGCAACTTTGTGGTGTTTGATTCATCATTCCATGTACCTTCTGTAACACCCTGACTCATCTTTACTGCTACAGAGTCGGCTGATACAAAGTCGAGGCTTTCTACAAAACCTTGGATCACCTTGCCATAGGCATTCTTTTTCAGATCTTCGCCACGTACCCATTTGGTACTTTCCAGCGACTCAGGATGAGAAATCGTTGTGGTGTCTGTATAGCCGACAATCCATGAGGGGTTGTCTGTATTGCTATCTTCATACTCGTTAGCCTCTGAGCATGCTGTCATGCCGAAACCAGCCAGTAGGGTAGCGACTGCTATTATCGATATTCTGAATTTCTTCATAATGTCTTTTCTTTAGTGTTTGTTATTTACTTCCTCCAGCGAGCAGCACCTACGTTGTTTGTGAAAATGTCGTTGTTCTTGTCTTTGAAGAACAGGTTCACGTTGTAGGCTGTTGTCGCTGTTCCGTCCAGTGCATCGGCACGGTGCATGTTCTGGTCTTCAGCTGTAGCTGCAACATGAGGAGGACATGGACTGATGAGCAGGTCCGTAGCTGATATGTTGGCAACAGATACCTGTAGCGATCCGTTCAGTGTTGCTTTATTCAGAGTTACTAAGTTACCGAAACCATCCTTTTGGTTGTCGAAGGCACGTGAACTGAAGATAGAACCATTGGTTAGATCGTTATTCGTTGACCAGTTGTTGTGGAAATTCAGCGTGATATGTCCTGCAGAGCCATCAGCACCTGTCTCTGTATCGGGAACGTAAGCACCATATTGCTCCAGTTTGCGCTGGTCACCAGCCTGTTTGCAAAGGATGATGAGGTTGTTCTCTACATTAAACACAGAACCATTAGGCACGCGTGTCAATTTAAAGATAGCACCGTCACCACGTGTGTTGTAATTTACCAGGGTGTTATTAGAGAATGTGATATTCCATCTTGGATTGTCCACATACTTATATTCTTCTGCCAACTGCTGTTTGATGAAGGCAGGGAAAGGACAGTCGTAGAAGGTGTTCTCGATAGCCTTGAAGTCTGCCAGCATGTTAGTCTTGCCATTGTTACCGGCACCGTCAATCCAGCAGTAGCCACCAGCACCATTGCTGTAGTATCCGCAGTCGAAGAACAGGTTGTTCTTGATAAGCACATGGTTCCAAAGCTTGTAGTTAGGGCCTTGTTCACGCACAAAACCACGAACAATACGCTTGAAGGTACAGTTCTCTATGACAAGCGAATCGAGGGTGATAGCCATACCATCGCTAAACATGTTGAAGAAATAGTTACCCGTTGCTGTTCCTATGCCTGCTTTCTGGTCACCATAGTTGAAACACTCAGGGTTGTCGAAGTCGATATCATAGAAAGCAAGTTTCTTCATGTATATCTCACCACCTTCACCAGCTTCTGGTGAACGACCGAATGTGAACATAGAGTATGGACAACCATCCCACTGACGACCTTCCTTGGCCTGGGTGAAGATAGCCGAACTCTCACCGATACCACAGATAATGCGAGCGCGTAGGCCCTTGGCGACATCCTCAGGTCTTGTTCTTAGTACAAAACCCTTACAGGTGATGTCGTTACCATCTAGATAGTAAGTCTTACCACCTTCCAGCAGGAATGTCTGACCCTCTGCATAGTTGGTGTTCGAGATAAAGTCGTGGAGCGTAGGTGAGATAGGAGCTGCATTATACTTCTCGGCCTTTGGACCATATACGTCTGCACGCTTTGCGTCGTGATCGATAATCATCATGTCGGCAGCTTGTGCCATCAGTTCACTATGTGAAAGAAGGATGGGCTCACCAGGCTGACCGTCAGAGCGAGCGGTACAGGTGTTGTACTTAGCATCAATTTCTACGGGGACGCGTGGGTCTATCACATCGATGACATATACAGAGTTGGCTGTCAGACCATCTACCACGACATATCCGCGGGCGCGGTCCTCATCAGTAATCTTGTATTTTTTCCATTTCTCGCCAACGGTAGAGTTGGGGTTGTTGGGAGAGGGTGCCACGGTGAGGTATTCATAACCGAGGTTACCATTTTCGTCAATGTTGAAATTCTCATAGTAGGCCTGCAGCTTGTCCTTGTCGTCATCATCGTTCAGGTTCAAGCCCAACTGGTTGATGTTGGTATTGAAATAAACGTGCATGTCGCTCTCGGTGGTCTCGGCCTGATTCACATAGATAGCCATTGGGGTGGGGTAACGGTCATCTGTGGTGATGCCCAGATACTCCTGCCACTGGCGTCCATTGCCATGACCAAACCAATTGGATGCGTGAGCAAAGGTGGTCTCATCCCCCTTGATGTTGCGGTCCTGCTTTGACAAAGCGCGGATAGCAAATCTGTAGTTAGTAGAATACTGCAGATCTTTCAGCAAGAGGTCGAGTTGCTTAGGTCCTACAATCGTATCGAGCAGCAGGTCGCTGGTACCTTGCACTTTTTGCCATGCCTCTGCACCACCGCTGACCTTGATTTGCAGTGCCATCTGAATCTGGTAGCCAGCGCAGTCATCAACACCGTACCAATAGAGATGGATGGTGTTGCCATGTGGATAGGCTCCGTCAAGTCCGCAGTTGTAAGGATAAGAGGTTCCTTTTCCACGGGTATTGTCGGTGATGAACATGGTCATAAACTCCCTGTCGGTATTAGCCGAAGATCCGTTGTTATCGTCATCCTTACATCCCACGAAGGTGATGGAGGAAGCGGCAACGAAAAGGAGCATGATTTGATTCAATATTTTTTTCATAATCTTTTGTTCTAGGTGTTATTAATAACCATAGTAGTTTTTATAGGCACCGGCAGAGCGCTGAATAACCTGGTTAGGATAGGGGAGAATATAGCGTACGGCTGGCAGTGTGCTCATATCTGCAGGGATAGCGTCAAACTGCTCCTGTACGCCGTCGCGTATAATCCATAAAGCATTGTTCTCGTCAGCACGGATGTAGCCGTAATAGCTATACTTACACTGATTGTTGGGTTGAGCAGTAGCATCATTGTACCAGTTATAGAACTTAGCATTGCTCCATCCTGCTGCAGAGAAACCAAATGCGGTAATCTGACTAGTTGTAGGCTGACTGAGCGGTGCATACGCATTGTATAGGCGCAGGCTGGGCAGTGACTGGTTAGGATAAGTCAAACTGAAGTTGTAGGATGCGTCAACAATATAACCATACAACTGGTTCTTAATCATTCGGTGAGCAATTAACTTCTGCTGATCTGTACCTTCGCTTGCATAATACTTGTGATAATAAACCGTCAGTGGCGTGCGATTGATATAGCTTGCATTAGCAGGCTGTTCATCATGCTCAGTGATGGCATCCTCGAAACCAGAGTTATGTGCCATACCGGCAGCGTAATAGCGCAGGAAGCTATATACCAATTCCTCTGAATACTTATTTGTTCTGACGAGGTCGCGCCAACGAGAGTTTTCACCGGCAAACTCCCACTTACGCTCATCGAGCACAGCCTTCTGGAAGGCTTCCTTTGAAGTCTGAGCAGTAGCAATGAAGGTAGGATCACCGTCGTCAAATGCACGGCTGTGAACCTTTGTCAGACATTCAACAGCCTTGGCATCTGAAGGTCCACCATCAAGTTCGTTTGCAGCTTCTGCATACATCAGCAGTACATCCGCATAACGCATATAAGGATAATTGATACCTGTAGAACCTGTAGAACCATTGCCCAGTGCAGAACCTTCTGCAGTCCAGAGCTTAGACCACTTGTTGTTAAATACGGCGTAGTCGTTAAAGATTACGATAGAGTCAACCTGATTGTTGTTCTCGTCCATCCGGTAGGTGTAATACCACAATCCATTTACAAACTCACGACGCTTGTCGCCAGTTCTGAACAGGAAACGGTAGAAAGCGTGCAGACGGGCGCTTCCTTTACATTCGCCCCAGACACCAGTTGTCTGGTTCTCGTATGAGTCGTATTTCGGACCATGGATGTAGCCTATATTACCGGTAGATTCTTTCGTAAAGGGAATCTCAAAGATGGGGTCGTCATCGTTGACCACCTGATAATTGCACTCGTTGACGAAAACATTCTGGTATTCAGCTTTCAAATCATGTGTGCCGGCACTAATCACAGAGTCAGCATAATCGCGAGCTATCTTGTAGTAGTCTGCATAGTTGTCTGGACGTTTCATCGTGCCATAGCTCTTGGCATTATTCTTGTCGGGGCGCAATGAGTAACCACCGGCTGTCAGGGCGATACGGGCAATCATTGCCTGAGCAAACTCCTTAGAACAGCGCTCCACTGTGACGCTCTTGGTGCTTGACATATAAGGTGCAATAGCTTTTAGATCCTTGATGAGTGTGTCCTGGACTTCCTGACGATCTGTAACGGGGAAGATGTAGTCAGAACGATCACGAGCAGGTGTGAATGTAAAAGGTACATCGCCAAACATTACTACAAGATCGTGATAAATCATGGCTCTGAGACATTTGGCTTCGCCAATCCATTGTGCAACCTGTGCATCCTGCTCCCATTCAGGATCGTTGTCTGTATTCTGATAGAACTTAGAGCCCTCTGCAGAAGCAATAAACTTGTTGCAGTATTCTATCAGACTGTAGGCAGCTGTCCAGAATTTCTGAATGTCGGCACCCTGTTCGTCACAGTCGAAACGCGCGTAAGTGCTGTGTGAGTGTGCACCGCTGGATGTGATAGTCACGTCAACATCACTATTCAGGTTGAAAGTGAGCTGATAGGCATTGCCATACAGGTCGCCAACAAGGGCTTGGGCATACACACCGTTTAGTGCACGTTCTATCTCAGTCTTCTGACTGAAGACAAAATCTGGCGTATATGCAGATGGTGCCTCCACATCCAGAAAGTCATTGCATGAAACCAATGTCAGTGCAGCAACTCCTGCTATAATGATATTCTTGATTTTCATATCTGTTTCTTAATTAGAAGGTGATGTTTGTACCAAATACGAAGCTGCGGCTACGTGGATAGCGG
This sequence comes from uncultured Prevotella sp., assembly GCA_946614175.1. Taxonomy (GTDB): domain Bacteria; phylum Bacteroidota; class Bacteroidia; order Bacteroidales; family Bacteroidaceae; genus Prevotella. The sequence goes on from CAMOGP010000018.1 coordinate 5,349, forward strand.
TTGTAATCCATTCCGCAAGTCAGACCAGTCTGGATATCCACCTCAGGATCATAACCGGAATACTTGGTGATGATAAACAGGTTGGATGTAGAGACATAGAAACGTGCTTTCGAGATCCCCCATTTCTGGGTGATGTTCTTTGGCAACGTGTATCCAATCGTAATATCATTACAGCGCAGGAATGAACCATCCTCAATAAAGTATGAGTGTGTCAGTTTGGTGGTGACGTCAGTGGGGTTCCACAGACCACGGTTCTGATTGCCACGCTTGTAGATGCTTACAGGGTCTGTCAGATAATATGCCTTATAAAGGATATCACCTTTAGTACCCGTGATACTACCGTCGATATCGTTATACTGCCAACCATCGCTAAACTTGGAAAGAACATTAAAGAAACTGTTCTTGTTGCCCTCTGATGATGATAGGGTATAAGCTGTTGCATTGTTTACATCGAAATCGAGCATATAGGTGAAGTTAGCGGTAAAGTCGAAGTCTTTATACTGACCACTCAGACCGAAACCACCCTGGAATTTAGGATTGGTATTGCCAATGACGGTACGGTCATTCTCTGTGATGCGTCCGTCACCATCCAGATCCTTGAACTTAATCTTACCAGGTAAGGTGGCAATACCAGAGTTAGAATCACCTGATACGTCGTTGATAACGGTAATATAACCATCCTCGCGAGGTGCACAGTTGCTACTTGTGCCATTATCGGCAGCGCTAGAGCCCCAAGGAATAGCTTGATAGTTGTTTTGTGGGTCAAAGTAGAACTCATCGAATCGGTAAATACCGTCATATACGAATCCATAAATCAGGCCAACCTCATCGCCCACGCGCAGGCAGTAGTCATTATAGCTGGACTTCCAGCGGTCATTCTGGTCCCATACCACCTTGTCGGTACCATTCAACTTGTCAATCTTCATCTTGTTGTGACCAAAGGTGAGGTTGGCACTCAGAACATAGTCCTTTCCTTGCAGAATGTCACCGCTGATAGAAAGTTCGATACCCTTATTGGTTACCTGACCGATGTTCTGCATCTGGTTGGTGTAGCCAATGGGAACCAAATCTGATCGGTAAAGCAAATCACGGGTGGTGTTCCAATAGAATTCAGGTGTGATGGTCAAACGACCATTGAACAGTGAGATATCTGCAGCCAGGTTGCGGGTAATCGTTGTTTCCCACTTAATTTTGTGATTGTAGAACTGTGCACCGCTGTTGTTGCCATAATATTGTTCGCCAAGTGATGCTACTTCGCCGAAACCAGGACCACCTGATGAGTTTATGGCATAGAGTTCACGATAGAGGTCAGAATTAATGCGGTTGTTACCTGCCAGACCATAGGCAGCACGCAACTTCAATTGGCTAATCCATCTGATATCTTTCATGAAAGGCTCCTCGGAAACGACCCATGCTCCAGAGATTGAGGGGAAGTAGCCCCATTGGTAGCCAGGTGCGAACTTCGTAGAACTATCGGCACGCATCGTTGCAGAAATCAGATACTTGTGGTTGAAATTGTAGCTAATCTGTCCGAAGAAAGATGCCGTGCGGTCGGGTGTTGATAGTGATGACGAAACATCATAGGGGGTACCGAAGCCCATGTTGTCCCAAGCCTCACGAGCCGTGAATGCTACGGGGAACAAGTGGTTTGTTGTTGAGTTCGTGCGAGTCTGTGTCTCATAAATCTCCTGACCGAGTAAGAACGACAGATTGTGGACGTCCTGTAGGGTGAGGCTGTAAGAAGCTGTATTAGTCCATACATAATTCAGTCGCTTGGTATTCGTGAGTGTGGCCAATGGCTGTGAGTTATGGATGGTCTTCTTTCCTTCAGATGTGTATGCGCCATAGAAACGGCTCTGGTCTGTCCATTGCAGACCGATGGTGGCCTCAGAGCGCAGTGTCAGGTCTTTGATGGGTTTCCAGTTCAGTGCTACACTGTTTGTATAAGTATAGGCGTGTTTGATGAGCTGGTTGATAGCAATATCACTCTTTGGGTTGGTGTAGGTAAACATCTCCTCTTCTGCGGGATCTGCATAAGTGGGGTCAATATAACCATACTCACGGAAACCGTTTGTAGGACGATACTTCAACACGTCGATGATACCACCTGTACCAATATTATTACCACCAGCACCTTGGTCTCGACGGAACGTGAACTTGGGGTTGAACTGGATAGAGAAATTATTGGTAACCTTCACGTCGGTCTTGAAATTGATGTTTGTACGACGTACGCCAGAGCCCATGATGATACCCTTGTCCTCACTCTGGGTCAGTGATAGGTTGAATTTTACACTCTCAGAACCACCACCAATCGTCACGTTGGTAGAGTAGTTGATAGGTGTCTCACCCATCACCTCGTCCTGCCAGTCATGTGACGGCAGACGTGAATACATATCGAGGTCGTAGGGGTTTCCGAAGTTGGCGCGGAAGAATTTACCATTGGTAGAACGTGTACCATTGCATGAGTGCCACTGATACTGATAGTTGGCAAAGTCCTGGGCGTCCATCAAATCAAGCTTCTTTGAAAGATGACTAATCTTCAGGTTGCCGTTGAATGTTACCTGAACCTTACCTTCTTTTGCCGACTTGGTGGTCACAATGACAACGCCATTACCACCCTTGGCACCATAGATAGCTGTCAAAGAGGCATCTTTCAATACATCGATTGAGGCAATGTCGGTAGGGGGGATATCATTGATGTTGGACACTTGGAAACCATCGACAATATACAGAGGCTCGTTTGACTGCGTCACAGAGGTACCTCCACGAACGCGGATATTAACGTCTGCTCCTGGCTGACCATCGACTGTGGTTACCTGTACACCAGAAATCTTTCCTTGCAGGGCCACTGCAGCCGATGTGACGGGTACTGCCTCCAGTTTTTTACCAGAGATAGAACCCACGGAACCAGTCAGGTCTTTACGTGCCTTACTGGTATATCCAACGACGACCACTTCTTCCATCAGATTGTTATCGTCTTCGAGGACAACTTTCATGTTCAGACCAGCTGCTAATTCTGCGGGCTTGGTGCCGATGTATGAAATAATAACAGTCTTACCCTTTTTAAGGTTAAGGGTGAAGTTTCCGTCAAAATCGGTCACCACTGCGTTCTGAGGGTTGCCCTTTTCCACTACGGTAGCACCAATGACGGTTTCGCCAGTTTGGTCGAAGACTTGTCCTTTTGCTGTTGTCTGTGCCATAAGCTCGGGGGGAGCTAGCACGTAAAACGCTGCCAAAAGACATAGTTTGCACAATAATTTCATTGCGTCCTTCATACTTTGCTTTTGTTTGTTAGTTGTTAATGTTAATAGTATTTTTTTGTTCGTTTTAGTTTTATTCGGACTTATTATAGTCTTAGTCGCTGCAAAGATATATAAATTTTTACGAATAAGAAAGAATAATCGTGAAAAAAATAGGAGACACCCTAAAAAAAGTATCTCCTACCTTATTTAATAAGGTGTCCATATTGGGACGATTTTTCTTATGTCTTACTGGAATTTAGGTTGATTATCTGAAATAATCAACTTAAATAATTTTTTTTTAAACCTATTTCACCACGATTTTCTTACCATTTATGATATATATTCCTTTCTGCATGTTCTTTACGCGCAAACCCTGCATGTCGTAGATGATATCATTACTATTGGTTGTTGCCTGGATATTCATGACGCTTGTCAGACTGCCAGCAACAGGTCCTTCCGGACCAAATCCTCCTCGGATGTTGGCTGAGCGAATGGTGAGTGCGTCTTTCGTCGGATCAATGGTGATGTTGCTGAATATACCATTGTCGGAGATACCTATGAACTGGCCATTCTTGAACAAGGCGCATGCAATCATGCCGTTGTCTGTCATATCGAATGTCACGGTGTTGTTCTCGTATTTGGCATGTGCTGGAGCATCCAACTGACGTGCATCTCTCTGTGCATTGGCAGCCCAGTCTCCTAATACATTCTCGATAGAGTAGGTCTGTAGTGCACTGGCATCCAGAATGGTATTCAGTTTGGTGCTCTGCTTGGTAAAGGTCACTTCGTTCTTTGTAGGAGTGATGTCCTGACCATTAGCGTTCATGGTTCCATATTCACCGGCAATGCTGTAGTCACAGTTCAGACCACTGAGGTTCCAACGGGTGGCGGCAAGTCTTGAACCACCGTCCAAAAGGGTGGTGTTCAGATAGACACACACGGGGTTGTCGCTCCATGCACGTCCGAAATTATAGGTGCCAGCATTGTTCTCAATGGTGCAGTTGTTGAATACGTAGAGTTCTGAGTTGGCTGTGATGGTAGCACTATTGCGCACTTCATTAACCAGTTTTACTTCGTTGAAGTAGGCTTTTCCATTGCCGCAGAGATAGTCAACGGTACCATGCAGTTCGCCACCTTCCCAGTAGAAGAGTCCTCCAACTTTATGAGAATAGTAGGTATCCTGGTGTGACAGAAGATGTACGTTCTTGCAGATGGTCTTAGTGCCAGTATCATGCAGGGAGGCTGCGCGGCCATCATTGCCTCCATAGCTAAGGTCATTCTTCAGTGTCAGGTCTTGCATATAGAGACCTTCACCGGTGTTCTTCAGCAGGTCAGCCTTGTCAAGACCTTCTATAGTCACAGGAGGATGGTTGACGATGATGGTTTTCTCAGCGCTCTGTCCAATGAGTGAGATGTTTTTGCCACTGATGATGGTCTTCGTGGTTTCACCTAAGTCATAAGTGCCGTTAGGTAGGAATATCTTGGCCTCTTCAATACCTTTAGCCAGCTCGATGGCATCAAGCAGACTGCTGGCATCGCCTTGTTTGACGATAATCCAATTATCTTGTTTGGTAAAGTTGGGTTCGCTGGTATTGAAAACTGTGATGTTGTGGATATAGGCACCTCCATTAAGCGTCAGCGTCAGTATGCCACCTTTACCTTCATAGTCTATAGAGCCGGCACCACCATCATTGTCCACTTTTGCATGGATGCTTATTCCATTGCTGGCATCGATGGTAGCAGTGGCGGGTGAGTATTGACAGAGTGAGAAGTTGATAGTCGCTTTCGGGCCTACGAGTAATTCTATCTTATCGCCTGACTTAAATTCCCAGCCATGTTGTTTGTCGTGCCATTTTCCTTGTCCGATGCTGTTGAAACCTTCATGATCTTCATCGAAGAAATTCGGGTCAGTCAGGTCGTAGAAGTATTTACGACTGAGACTGCTCACTTCCATCTCTGTCTCGATGGCGTAGAGCTTGGTATCAGCAGTGATGATGTCGTCTGTTGTGAATTTCTCTCCCAGGTAGTTCTGCTTGAACCATCCACGTGCTTTGTATCCCTCTTTCGAAGCTCTTACGTCGGCAATGTTATAGGCAAACCTTCTGATAGAACCATCCTCTTCGATAGTTTGTGTTTCTAAAATGGTCTTACCGTCAATGTCGATATAATTTAGTGTGTAGTCGGGTTTCTGGATGACGTTGAGCACATAGTTTATCTGTGTGTCTCCTGCTGTCATTGGAATGGATACTTTGCAGGCTGTCTCAGTGCTTTGATAGATGATAGTTCCCACTTCGCCATTGGCTGCGGTCACATCGGTCAACGTGTTCTCCGCGCTTACCATTGCTTCTTTTTTAGAGAGTTTCAGTGTTGCTTCATATTGTTTCCCAAACACTTCTTCTGCGGTATATTCTTTGTTGTTAATCTTGAATGAAGCTAAGATGGGAACGTCTTTCTCTGTACCAGAGAGTGTTCCCTCGATGATGATTTCTGAGAAACCTACATGTTTGCCATTATCAAGACTGTAAAGATTTATCTGTAGTCCACAAGCACCATCACCTGCCTTTGCTCCTGTGATGTCAAAACTAAACTCACTCACATTAGGAGTCTCGTTGTCTCGCGCAGGCTGTTTGTCTGTTGCCAACGATACCAAAGTGCCGTCAGAATTTTTCCAGGCGATGTCGAGTTTACCTCCGTTAGTTCCATAGCGTGTCGTCTTAAATGATACTTTCTTGGCTGTAAACATTAGTCCGGGTTTCGGCGTGATAATGAAGTTGATGGCATTTCCATCATTAGCTTTGCTATCTTTTGCTACAGGATTGAACCATGTCTGGTTCAGACTCTTATTGTCTTTGCCTTCAAGAACAAGCCCATTGCCATGGGTAACTTTACTTGAAAGGAAGTAATCTGCATTCGAGAATGTTGCTGTTTGTCCCTCTGCACCATTGCTAAATGTAAACTGTGCAGAGGCAGCCTCATTGTCAAGTGTTATTGTAAAGTCCCAGGTTGCTGTCATTGGTAAATCGGCATGTGAAACTCTGCATACTATACTGAGTAATACTAATAAGGAATAGCGTAATAGATGGTTCATGTTGTTTGTTTTTGTTAGTTATATTTTAGTTGTTATTGCGATGCAAAAATACAAAGATTGTTTCGAAGAACCAAATGTTTAGACAAATACTTAAAAAAAAAGCTCTCGGAAAGGTTTTCCGAGAGCCTTTGTGATGATCTTTATTTCACGATAACTTTTCGTCCTTCAATTACATAGATACCAGGTTTCAAACCTTCTGCTGATGTGGTTGACTTACGAATCAGTCTGCCACGTAAATCGTAGATGTTATTGCTTGTTGCTTTTGTATCTGCGATTTGTGGGGTAATACCTGTAGCTATAGATTTGACGAAGAGTAATCCTTCACTGATGCGACTGTCATCCCATTCAATGCCGTTGGTGCCCTCAATGGTAGGCGTGCCAACAAACTTTGTCACATTGCTCCACAAACGGATGCTGTCACCTACTGCCAGTGTGTTGCCTGGTATGGGGACAATGCGAATGGTGCCGTTGATGGTCAGGGTGCCAATGTTCTGCAGATTTGTGCAACCATTCACGCTGGCCGTGGCACACTTGTTTGTTCCTACGATGAGAACTGCTGACTGATTGAGTGTGACATTCTTGCCACTAAAGAAGAGTGTGCCAGAGAAAGCACCGTTATAACTGCCTGGGCGCAGTATGCCATTCACTTCAACCGAGGCATTCTCCAGTTGCTTGCTGGTAGAGTTTGCACCAGAGAAGGTTGCACCTTGTGCTATGGTCAGTTTTCCTGTACCCAGTTTGCCTGATGTCGCAATACATAATTCACCTTCCTTGATGGTTGTAGTACCGGTATTGGTATTGGCTCCTGACCAGGTAATCTTACCTGTTCCCAACTTAACAAGGTTTGAATTGGAGGTGACTTTCACAGAACAGCCCCAGTTGGCATCATTTCCAACCTGCCATGTGTTAGCTCCTACGCTAGTGCCATTGCTGAAGGTACAACCACCACCTAGGGCACCACTACCTGTCAGTTTACCAATACGGAAGGTCTTGCCACTGTTTTGTACTTCCACATTTGATGCAATGTTCATCGTACCCTTTGGCATACCACTACTTGTATTGAGCGTGAAGCGCAGCACGCTGGGGTCATCAAGACTAGAGGTGGGAATCAGAGTGCCCTCAAAGTTGGAGAAGTCACATTGTACTTGGGTGCGGGTTGCATAGTAGTTTGTACCTTTCTCTGTAACACAGTAGGCTGTTAGTGTACCTGCGCCTGTGATTTTGTTTGAATAGTTAGAGCGGTTAGCCATATACCAGTATCCCTGTTTGCCTTGAGGTACATTGATGGTATAGCTGGTGCTTGTATTCTCTCGGAGTGTGCCACCTTGGAATTCCACAGTCTTGGCAGGTGTGTTGGAGTTGAGGCATTGTACGGTGCCTGCTGTGATGACAAGTGTATTAAGTGATGTGTTACTAACGTTCAGTTTCAGCCAACCGGAACCTTTCTTTGTAAGTTTTGTACCAGTCATGGCACGATCTACGGTAAAGTCGGCTGAGTTGTTGATGATACCACCAGCCTCACTCTCAAATTTGATGGCTGAACCATTGGTCACAGTGGCAGTGGTGCGCAGCTCTCCACCATTCTCGATAATAAACTTGCTGGCACTTGTGGTCACAGCACCCAGATTACCTTTAGCTTGTGTGGAGTTTGCCAGTGATGTGACGATGACAGCACCGCCTGATATGCGGTTTCCTCCTGTGTAGGAGTTTTCGGTCTTGATAGTCAACAATCCTTTTCCATTCTTATTGAGCGTGGAGTTGCCAGTGAGGGAACCTGCCCCCTGAATGGTATAGGCTTTGGTATTCTCTACGAATATTGTGTCCGTTTCCAGCTCGCTGTTGATAGTGACATTAAACTGTGTAGCATCGTCTCCGAAGAATACGTCGTCACCGGTAACAAAGGTAGATTTCTCGTCTTCTTTGGTAAAGTTGGCGGTGTTGTCAAGATCCCATACAGTACTCTCAGAACCTGTCCAGTTAATTGTCGTTGCGCTACGCATACCTTCTATAATGATATAGAGGTTTCCTTCTTCCGTGATGAGGGTTGCTTTCTTGTTGGAAGAAACTCCCTCGATTTGGATGTCGTTGATGCTTCCTTTGATTTCTGTTGCCTTACCTATGAGGTATTTACCAGGTTCAATGTCGCCTTCACCATGATACACAACTTCAATGATTGGATTCAGATACTCAGGACCATGTTGCCAGTTTTTAGTCTCAATATTGAGGAACTTTGTATTGATTTGGTCAGCTGAGAAATCTTCATAGAGATCAATGATGACGCGTGAGCCAAAGCCTAATAGCAAACTGTCGGTGGTGATTGTACCGCAGTTGTCAGCACGGCCTGGACGCAGAATTGAGGCGTAGTCCATCTTGATAGAGCGGAACTGGCCACCATCGCTGTTTAGTTCGGCAAAACGGTTGAGCCAGAGAGGAGAATTCTTCATGGTACCGTCGAAATTCAGTACTCCAGCCCAGATATTTGTCTCGCCTGTATGAGTCATGTCAACTTTTGGCAACTCCAATATACCGTCACCTTGTTTTACTAGACGTCCTTTTCCACTGATACCACCTCCGGTGACTGTACATGTGTATGTCTCGTAGTTAATCTTTGTATTCTTGGTGGTGCATTCACTAGGTGCCGTACCTTGTACCCATGTAGGTACATTGAACGTCAGAATGGCGGGCTGAGCACCAGCCTCGATGGCGATATTACTGTTGGATGTCTCACTTACCATCACATGCTGCCCGTTCAGACTGCTGTTGATAGTTCCATTGTCTAACACCTCTATGCGTCCTGTTGTAGTCAATGTGGGAGGTGCCATGGTGATTCCCTCCAGTTCCCCAAGGAAATAACTTGGGCGTGGTGGCTGATTATATCCACACATCTGCCATACCATGGCATTACGATACTGATGGTCGTACCAGAGTGATGGGATACGCCACTTTGTGGCATTGGGGGTCGAATAGATGCGAATATTGTTGTTGGCTGTACGCATGATTACTTCTTCACGCCAGTCTCCTAGGATGTCACCTTGGAAACAAGGGGTTCCCTTCGTGTCGTTATTGGTCATAGAACCTTCCATTGTGTAGATGGGACTCCAGGAACCATATTTAGCGATACACCCAGCAGTGTTTTTCCCGTTTACATAGTTGAATGTTTCTTCAAGTAAGTCTCCATCCCAGTAGATTCGCATATTCTGGTTGACGCCAGCCTCTGTGATGCCAGGAATGGTCTTACATGTTACAAGACTGATAGGGCCAATGTCGGTTGGTGTGCCCATAGAGCCAGGGAAAGCATTACTGAAGTTACCTGCCATACAGCGACCAACATCACTACCGGCAATATAGCGATAGTATACCTTTGAAGTGGTGGCATCGCGATAGTTTGTTCCTGGGTTGTCTTCCATGCAGGCAAATACTTCATGGCCATGAAGGTAGGGATCCAAGTCGCCAACCTGTTCTGCGTCACCGTGTCCGTAGCCTGTTGTAGATAATCCCTTGCCATTGTCATCAATGACCATAGAGCCAAAGACAATCTCATCACGACCGTCCCAGTCAACATCGGCCACACAGTAGTTATGATAACCTTGTCCTTTCCAAGGGCCACCTGCGTTACAGTCCCAACGCCAGCGTTGTGTGAGTTGGTGGGTTGTGGGATTCACATCATAGGCAATCATCTTGTGACGAGTGTATATGCCTCGTGCCAGGAAAATGCTGGGTTTCTTTCCGTCAAAATAGGGCGCACCGAAGAAATGCTTCGAACTGCGATGCTGCCATCCTGAATGGCCCCATTCGGTTGCAAGGTCAGCACCGGGTGTCTCACGGAGTTTCAAGGGGTAGGGCATTTCTTGGTATTTGGCACCTGTCTCACCATTAAAATATAGTAGGTATTCTCCGTCGGTGCAGATAAACCAGTTGACGCCACCACCATTGGCTCCACGCACGTTGGAATTGGGGTCACCCACAGTATAGGTTTCACCATTACCCATGTGCATGGTGAGGCCATCTGTAGCACGCATGACGCACTCTGCTTTACCATCACCATCCCAGTCGTATGCCATGATGTTTTGTTCGTTATTCTGGAAGTCAGCCATGTTTGGTCCACAGTTGATCCACCATAAGCGGGTTCCGTCAAGTTTGAAGCACTCAAAGATGGTATATTCTTTCGTGTCAACACCATCAATTTTGGGACCATACTTAGGATAGGATTGTTCCTTCTCACTCAGATTGTCGAACTTCATGATGATTTCCAGTTCTCCATCACCATCGACATCAGCACAGGTGGCATCGTTGGGAACAAGTGTGCTCTTGATGCCCTCGTGATTGAGTTGAATCTCTGTGTAACTGGTATTCCAGTTCTTCGCTACTTTGCTTACATCCTTTACGACGCCATTCACCACGGCTGCAACAGTATATTTGCTGTTGATGGTGCCTTCTGCGTCTGTGTAGTTTGATACGGAAAGAGGCTTGTCGTTGATAGGGTGACCATCACGATACACAATGTAGGAGACATCGTAGTATTCGTCAGCCTGAATACGCCAGTTGAGATACATACCGCGTGCGGTTTTCATAGCGATAAGGCCGCGATCCAACTGGTCTGTTCTGCGTTGTGCTGTCGTGCTAGCAGTTGCGAGCACTAACGCTGTCATTGTAAGAAGAAATCGTTTCATTGATATTTTTTATAGTTTCAGTTAGCTTATATCACGCTGCAAAGTTACAAAGAAAAATCCAAAAGTGTGTCGATTATACATTATTTAATATTTCTGTCTTTGACTTTTTATTCTAAATTCTTTCAAAAAGTTACTTAAAATAATAATAATCTGACTTTTTGGAAAGTTTTGTCTGTAAATTATTTGCAATTTAATATTTAATTGTTATCTTTGCACCCAAAATTATTATAACAACATGAGTCAAGTCATAAAACCCATAGACTATCACCGTCTGCTCGATATGCGTCAGACAGAGCAGGGTATTAAATTAATTAAGGAGTTTTTCCAACAGAATCTCTCTACAGAGTTGCGTCTTCGTCGTGTAACTGCTCCCTTGTTCGTTTTACAGGGCTTAGGTATTAATGATGACCTGAACGGCGTTGAACGTGCTGTAACCTTTCCCATCAAGGATTTGGGTGATGCTCGTGCTGAGGTGGTTCATTCATTGGCTAAGTGGAAACGTTTGACACTTGCAGAGTATGAAGTGGAACCGGGTTATGGAATTTATACAGATATGAATGCTATTCGTGCAGACGAAGAGTTGGATAATCTCCATTCGTTATATGTTGATCAGTGGGACTGGGAGGCTGTCATTCGTCGTGAGGATCGTACGATTACCTTCCTGAAGAATATTGTGGAGCGTATTTATGCAGCTATTCGTCGCACGGAATATTTGGTGTGTGAGAGCTATCCTCAGATAAAGCCTTTCTTACCTGAGAAAATACATTTTGTACATGCAGAAGAACTGTTGCAGATGTATCCCGATAAGACACCTAAAGAGCGTGAAGATGCTATTTGTAAGAAATATGGTGCTGTGTTTGTTATCGGTATTGGCGGAAAACTTGCTAATGGCGAGAAGCATGACGGGCGTGCACCTGACTATGATGACTGGTCGACAGTTGCAGAGGATGGGCGTAAGGGCTTGAATGGCGATATTCTTATCTGGTATCCTGTGTTAGGGCGCTCCTTCGAACTCTCGTCAATGGGTATCCGTGTAGATAAGGAGTCGCTGTTGCGTCAACTTCAAATAGAGGGACAACAGCAGCGTGAGAATCTCTATTTTCATCAGCAATTATTGAATGATAAATTGCCGTTGAGCATCGGTGGTGGTATCGGGCAGAGTCGTCTTTGTATGGTATTGCTTCATAAGGCTCATATCGGTGAGATTCAGGCGTCAATATGGCCTGATGACATGCGTAAAGAGTGTAAAGACTTGGGCATGCCATTGATTTGATGGTAAAGCACAGGTTGAAAAGTGAAAAAATTACTACCGCTCATGTAATATTTTTAAGGTGGTAGCAATTTTTTCACTTTCATATTCTACTTTTGTCTTTTTTTTTGTTATCTTTGCAAGCGCAAACTAACAAAAAAAATATGGAATATATTGTTTCGGCAAGAAAATACAGGCCGATGTCGTTTGATACGGTGGTGGGACAGATGGCCCTGACCACCACGCTGAAAAATGCAGTGAAAAGCGGCAAATTGGCTCATGCTTACCTTTTTTGCGGTCCGCGAGGCGTTGGTAAGACAACATGTGCTCGTATCTTTGCAAAGGCAATCAACTGTCAGAATCCAACAGCAGATGGTGAGGCTTGTAATGAGTGTGAAAGCTGTCAGTCGTTCAACGAGCAACGCTCGCTGAATATTTTTGAGTTGGATGCTGCTTCAAACAACTCGGTAGAACATATCAAGACGTTGATGGAACAGACTCGTATTCCACCGCAGGTTGGAAAATACAAGGTCTTTATTATCGACGAGGTCCATATGTTGTCAACAGCAGCCTTTAATGCCTTCTTGAAGACATTGGAGGAACCACCTGCACATGTGATCTTTATTTTGGCTACTACTGAGAAGCATAAAATACTGCCCACTATCCTGAGTCGATGCCAAATATATGATTTTGAGCGCATGACGGTGCAGAATACCATTGATCATTTGAAGCACGTAGCAGAGAAAGAGGGTATCCAGTATGAGGATGCGGCGCTTGCTGTGATTGCAGAGAAAGCTGATGGCGGTATGAGAGACGCATTGAGTATTTTCGATCAAGCTGCATCGTTCTGTCAGGGTAATATTACTTATCAGAAAGTGATTGAGGATCTCAATGTATTGGATTCTGATAATTATTTCCGCATCGTAGATTTGGCCTTACAGAATAAAGTGAGCGATATCATGGTGCTTCTCAATAGCATCATTAATAATGGTTTTGATGGTGGCTTACTTATTCAGGGACTAGCTAAGCACGTGCGTAATGTGCTGATGGCCAAGGATCCGCAAACATTGCAATTGCTGGAGGTTAGTGATCAGGCAAGGAAACGCTATACAGAACAGGCAGAGCATGCAGATGCTCGTTTCCTGTATGGTTCTCTAAAATTGATGAATCAGTGTGATATCAACTATCGTCAGTCTAGTAATAAACGTTTGCTTGTAGAACTGACGCTGATAGAAATGGCACAATTGACTCAGCCCGAGGAGGGGCCGGCAAATGGGCGTCAGCCCAGAAGATTAAAATCCCTGTTTAAGCAACTGATTCAGCAGGCGCACCCCAAACAGACAACGGCTCCACAGGTAGCTGTGGCTGTGCCTCAGAGTCAGACCAGAACTGTTGAGCCTGTGCATACAGGTTCTGCAAGTAATACCCCTCAGACTCCTTCTGCTCCAAAACCAACTTTGAAAACCGGTAGTATCGGAATCACATGGAATAATCTGCGTGGATCGGGTCGGAAAGTAAAAATGCAGCTTCCCTCTGATGTTGCTGTTCCTAATGGGCAAACAGCAGAACAGGAGGAGTTCTCTTTGGATGATTTGCAGCTGCAATGGGTGGCTATGTGTAACAGAATGCCGGAACGACTTAGTGGCATAGCTGCCAGAATGAAGAATATGAATCCTATCATCCGTCAGATGCCGGAGGTGGAAGTAGTTGTGCCAAATGAGATTATAAAAGAAGAGATAGAACAGATAAAAGGTAGTATTGTGAATACGCTGAAAATCTATCTCAAAAATAAAATGATTACGCTGTCCGTGTGCGTGGCTGAACAAGCAGAACGGGAGATGATACTGACTAGGCGACAGCAGTTTGATATGATGACGAGTCAGAATCCGGCTATTGAGCGGCTGCGAGAGGAGTTTGGGTTGGAGTTGGTATAAAATAATAATGAGAGTGTAATTTTGCTACCGCATTACGATGAATAAGGTAAAGGAAACAATAAGGTTTTTTCTGGCAATACCATTTGTGAAATATGGCGTTGTTCTAGTGATTGGTGTTGTGTTGATTGGTTTCGTAGGCTCCAATAGTATTTGGGGACATTTTCGTAACAAGATGAGAATCAATGAACTAAAAGATGAAATCGAGCATTATGAAGGAGAATACCGTCGTGATCAGGCTCAGATTCATCAGTTACAAAGTAACACGAAAGCGATGGAAAAAGTGGCTCGGGAACGCTTTTTTATGAAGACGGACGAAGAGGATATCTTTGTCTTGAGCGATGATCAACGCGAGTATGAACAAAAGAATTCTAAGGATGAGACAGTTGAATAAATGGCAGAATATCATCTTTATGGTGAGTGCTCTGTTGATGTTGGTAGGTGCCGGTGCTGGTATATTTAGGTGGTATTATTTTCCTTATGTCTATGCTGTCGGCGCTATAGGCTATGCATGTATGCAAATGCAGCAGCGTTATGAAGGACGTGATTTTACAATCCGTCGTCTGCGTCGTGTGATGTTGTTCAGTGATGTTCTGCTCCTGCTTACAGCGGTTTTTATGTTCGCGTCTCAGGATAATTCATTAGGATTAGACAGAATTATTTACCTGCAATATGTGAATAATAATTGGGTCGTTGTGCTATTGGTGGCGGCTATCTTGCAACTCTATACAACCTATCGAATCAGTGGCGAACTGGAAAAAGAGGCAAAAAAACTATAAAAGATTGCGCAATTGTTTTAAATTGCGCAAATTTTTTTCTCTAGTTCAATAATAGGTTGTACATTTGCAGATAATAAGCAGATGGATAAAATGAAGAATCTTTCATATCTTTTTATACTCATGGCTCTGATGGTTTCATGTTCAGAGTCTTATGTGATACAAGGAACATCGTCAGTCTCAAGGCTGGATGGCAGTAAACTCTATTTAAAAATTGTAAAGGATAAGAAACTGTCAAATCTTGATTCCTGCGAAGTGGTGCATGGTAAGTTCCATTTTTCGGGTGTCCTTGATACTGTTCAGGTGGCGTCATTATTTATGGATGAACAGAGCTTGATGCCCTTGGTCGTCGAGAAAGGTGATATCAATATAACCATAGATAATGGTCGACAGAAGGTGAGTGGCTCTCCTCTTAATGACTTGCTTTACGATTTCTTGGATCAGCATACACAGTTGCAGAGTCGGATGGTGGAGCTTGACCATCGTTATAGTCAGATGCTGTTAGAAGGCGTTGACGAGGATGAGATAGATCGTGTCCTTAATGCTGAGGCAGCTGTCATCGCTCAAAAGGAGGATAGTTTGGTTTCAAGTTTTGTAGAAGAGAATTTTGATAACGTACTTGCTCCCTTTGTGTTTGTGCAAATGGCGACATCAGTTCCTCAGGTGGAGCATATTATGAGTAAAGCTCCCGATGCATTTAAGAATCATCCCCTTGTTGCAGAGTTTTATAAGAGTGTGACAGAGGGTGAAATGATTGAGAAGTCTGAGCCTCGTGAGGTTTCGCTCCCCTCTGAGATTGATGATGCTACGATACAAGATATCCTGAATGGTAATGAGAACGCTAATTAAAGGAGGACGTATCGTCAACGAAGGAAGAGCCTTCGAAGGTGCCATTGTTATTGATGACGCAAGAATTGCAGATGTCATCGAGGGAAGAAATGTCCCTCAAGATTCTTCTTATGCTTCTGTAGTTGACGCCAAAGGATGTTATGTATTGCCTGGCATCATAGACACACATGTTCATTTCCGAGAGCCGGGTATGACCGAAAAGGCTGATATCGAAAGTGAGAGTCGTGCCGCTGCGGCAGGCGGTGTTACATCTTATTTCGATATGCCTAATACAGTTCCGCAGACCACTACCATTGAAGCCCTTGAGGATAAATTTCAGCGTGCAGCCAAGAGCAGTCATGTGAATTACACCTTCTTCTTTGGTGCTACAAACGATAATGTTGCCCTCTTTGATAAACTTGATGTGCATCGTATTCCAGGTATCAAACTCTTCATGGGTAGCAGCACAGGAAATATGCTGGTGGATCGTGATGAGGCATTGAACCGTATCTTTGCTTCTGCGAAATTACCTATCATGGCTCATTGTGAGGATACCACGATTATCAATCGTAACATGGAGGAGGCTAAGAATGCCTGGGGCGATGATCCTCAGGTGTCTTTGCATGCCCTGATTCGTAGTGAGGAAGCCTGTCTGGCATCAACTACTAAGGCAGTAGAATTAGCTAAGAAGCATCATGCCCGTTTGCATGTAGCCCATATATCCACAGCTGATGAGTTGGAACTGATACCTCCTTTTACTAAACAGGGGAAAATGGCTTCAATCACCGCTGAGGCTACGGTGGGACACCTTTATTTCACGATGCTTGACCATGAACGTCTGGGGGCACGTATCAAGGTAAACCCGGCTATCAAGAGTCCCGTAGATCAATTTATGTTGCGTGAGTCGTTGAATGATGGTCGTATTTTCACCATTGCTACAGATCATGCTCCTCACCTGTTGTCACAGAAACAGGGTGGTTGTGTCAAGGCTGCCAGTGGTATGCCGATGGTACAGTTCTCATTGCCCACCATGCTTGAGCTGGTAGATCAGAAGGTGCTGTCTATTGAGCGGATGGTACAGCTCATGGCCCATAATCCTGCTACATTGTTTGAGGTTCGCAACCGTGGTTTTATCCGTAAAGGTTATCAGGCTGATCTCGTCATTGTGCGTCCTAAGTCATCATGGACGGTAACGCCAGAGGTGATTGAGAGTAAATGCGGATGGAGTCCGATGGAGGGCCATACCTTCAACTGGCGCGTGGAGCAGACTTTCTGTAATGGCCATTCCGTGTATCAAAATGGTGTCGTAGACCGGCAATATATAGGTCAACCACTTGCGTTCCGATGAAACTAACCTACGATATCAGAGACCTCGTGCCCTATATCAATTGGGCTTACTTCTATTTTGCCTGGCAGGTGAAAGATGAAGT
>CAMOGP010000019.1 GCA_946614175.1 uncultured Prevotella sp.
AAAGGACTATTGTCTTTAACTCCTTAACTCCTATAACTCCTTAACTCCTAAAAAAATATGATTGCAAGAGGAATTAGAAATAACAATCCGTTGAACATTCGTCGTTCAAAGGATAAGTGGCAGGGCATGAAGGCCTTGCAGACAGACCCACAGTTCTGTCAGTTTGAAACAATGCCGTATGGCTGGCGTGCAGCCTTTAAGTTGCTGACGCGCACGTACTATCATGATTACAGGCTCTATACCATCCGTGCGATAGTCACGCGGTGGGCACCGCCCAACGAGAACAATACGAGGGCGTATATAGAGAATGTGTCGAGACTCACGGGCATAGACCCCGACGAGCCGCTAGGCATACCCAGCGAAAAACCAGCCAGGTGGATAGCCCTCGGTGCGGCTATGGGCATCCAGGAGTGCGGCACGGAGGGCTTCGACTGGTTTGCTATGCTAAGAGGATGGGAACTGTGCAGAAACGGCATCTGACGTCTGCACGCCCAGAATCATGAAAATACTTTAAATTCGACTGCAAATAGCGGGGGAATCGCATTTTTTTCGCTATCTTTGCAGTCGGATTTCCAACAGTGGATTCGCAATTACTAAAAACGAACAAATCAAAATGATGAAAACTAAATTTTGGACTTTGCTGGCCTTGGCGGCTGTGTGGGTGCAGCCTACTATGGCGCAGCGCAGCGTGACCGTGCTGAACAACGGCTGGCACTTCCAGGCGGGCAACGTGGAAAACGGGGCGGCCGTGGAACTGAACGACGCAGGATGGCGCACGGTGAGCTTGCCTCACGACTTCCAGATAGAGCAGCCGTGGGTGGCGCCTGCGGCTGGCGAAAAGGCCGACAACAACGACCCTGCGGCAAATATCAAGAGCCGACTGAGCAGTCGTGGCTTCAAGGAGATGGGGCAGGGATGGTACAGGTTGCACCTGGTGCCGGCCGACTCGCTCAGGGGGCGCCGACTGCTGCTGGATTTCGGTGGCATCATGTATGTGGGCGATGTCTATGTGAACGGCAAGAAGGTGGGAGGTACGGACTATGGCTATGTGGGGTTCCAGATAGACGTGACTCAGGAACTGAAGGTGGGACAGGACAACGTGGTGGCTGTGTGTGCCGACACGCGCGAGCCTGGCAACTCTCGCTGGTACACGGGTGGCGGACTGTTTCGCGACGTGAAACTGGTGAGCACCAACCGTGACTTATATTTTGAGCGTCACCCGCTGCGCATCACCACGCGCGACAACCGCTTTGTGACCATCGCTGCCGAGGTGGCTTCGCGCGGGCGCGACAAGAAAATGCCGGTAGCGCTGCGCATCCTCGACCCGCAGGGACAGACGGTCTATGAGGGGAGGACAGAGATGCGTCGCTCTACGCCTACACGCATCGTGGAACAGCAGTTGGCCGAGGTGGAGATACCCAATGCGCAACTGTGGGACACGGACCATCCTAACCTCTACACCGTCGTGACTACACTCTACAACGAGAAGGGGGTGGCGGTGGATTGTGTGAAGGAGCGCTTCGGCATTCGCACCGTCGAGGTAACGCCCAACGAGGGCTTGCTGCTCAACGGCAAGAAGGTGCTGCTGAAGGGCTATGCCAACCACCACTCGCTGGGCGCGCTGGGCGCGGCTGCCTATCCCAGGGCCATCGAGAAACGCATACAACTGATGAAGCAGTTTGGCATCAATCATATCCGCACGAGTCATAACCCCTACAGCAGGGAGTTCATCGAACTGTGCGACGAGAATGGTATCCTGGTGGTCGATGAGCTCTACGACAAGTGGACGCGTCAGCATACGGGCGGACGGGTGCCGTTTGAGGCGCTGTGGCAAACGGATGTGCCGGAGTGGATCAAACGCGACAGAAACTCGCCCAGCGTGGTGATGTGGAGCCTGGGCAACGAACTGCAACAGGATGCTAACCAGCCGTTTAACGATTTTGGCGTGACGATGTTTAAACTGATGCGCACACTGATTCAGCGCTACGACTCCACACGACTGGTCACGGTGGCCATGCATCCGCGCTACCGCAACTGGCAGACGGACTCGCTGCCGTGCGACCTGGCTATGGTGACGGATGTGCAGGCTTACAACTACAGATATATGTACTTCCCGGGCGACGGGCGTCGATTCCCCTGGATGAGGTTCTACCAGAGTGAGGCGTCGGTGGCTGCTATGGGACAGAACTTTTTCGAGATGGACTTGCAGCGGGTCATGGGATTGGCTTACTGGGGGGCTATAGACTACCTGGGCGAGAGTCAGGGATGGCCTGCAAAGGGCTGGAGTCAGGGAGTGTTCGACCTGGAACTGAACGCGAAGCCGAAGGCATACTACATGAAGAGTTTCTTCAAAGCTGATGAGCCGGTGGTGCACATTGGGGTGATCGAGAAGAAGGGCGACATGATGTGGAATGGTGTGCAGACGGGTAATGATGGCATGACTGACCACTGGAACCGCAGGCAGGGGCAGGTGTTGTCGCTGGTCACCTATACGAATGCTGAGGAAGTGGAACTGGTGCTCAACGGCCGGTCGCTGGGCAAGAAACTGAACGACGTGAAGGATGCGAAGATGCGCAACCAGATTCGCTGGAACAACGTGAAATACGAGCAGGGCAAACTGGTGGCTATCGCGCGCAACAACGGGCGCGAGGTGGCGCGTCATCAGATAGAGACAACGTCGGAGGCGGTGCGTCTGAAAGCAGAGACAGACAACGCTGCGTGGAGGGCCGACGGCACGGACTTGCAGCATGTGCAGGTGGTGGCTGTGGACAGGAAAGGCAGAAGGGTGCAGACGGCTGCTGGCGAGGTGACTTTCGCTGTTGAGGGACCTGCTGATATCGTGGGTGTGGTGAATGGCGACATCAACTCTAACGAGATGCTCGTGGGAAGTAAGCGCAGTCTTTATAACGGCACGTGCACGGTGATTCTGCGCTCAAAGGCTGGCGCAAAGGGGCAGGTGGTACTCACCGCTAGTGCCCCTGGAATGAAACCTGTAAAGACAAAACTGCACACACTATAACGTCCGCGCCCCCTTTCCTGAACGACGAGGAGAGGGGGCGTGGCGTGTTTTTTTTATTCGTGATGATAAGGCTCACCCTTGATGATGGTGCAAGCGCGATAGAGCTGCTCTGTAAACACCAGGCGCACCATCTGATGTGAGAACGTGAGGCGTGAGAGTGATAACTGCTCATTAGCACGCTGATAGACAGCAGGAGAGAATCCATACGGTCCGCCAATGACGAATACGAGTCGGCGGGCCGTATTGCGTTTCTGCTCAAGCCATGAAGCCAGTTCAACGCTGCGTGGTTCGCGTCCGCGTTCATCCAGAAGCACCACAGTGTCTTGTGGCTGGATCTGTTTAAGGATAAGCTCACCTTCGGCCGTCTTTTGTTGCTCTTCCGTGAGATTCTTGGTGTTTTTCAGTTCAGGAATCGTTATGATGTTGAAGGGCATATAATGGCTGATACGTTCGGCATAGTCGTTGATGCCTGCAATGAAATGTTTGTTGACGGTTTTGCCAACTAAGATTAGTTCTGTTTTCATATCTGCTTGTATTCAGCTGCAAAGATAGTGATTTTTCTGTAAATATCAGATACGGACGTATATAAAAAAACAAAAGCGACGGGCTTCACAGCCAATCGCCTTATCTTCAATAGGTATTAGTTCTTTTAAGGTAAAAAGATTGTTTTCAGGATAACGTTGGCAAAGGTATGGAAAATAATTGAACTGCGCAAGTTTTTCTTAAACTTTTTTTATGAAAAAATGTTGTGTGGGTGCACAATTCGCTTATTTAACATTTGTTAGTCCTCAAAATGCCTATATTCGTCTATTTTATCCGAATTTTTATCGACAACTTGTTTTTGGCTTTTTATACTAAACGCCAATACTATCCTGTATTTCTTCGATATTTTGCTCCTGCTCGGCGTCAAGACTATCTTCTTCAAGACTGTCGAGTGGTTCGTAGGTGCTGATACCCTGATACATGCTGTCCAGGATGCTGGCATCTCGAGGGGCACCAAATTTTCCATGATAGTGCTTAAATCGCTTGTCGCTAAGAACCGACTCGAAGAATTGCCCACAGATGGGGAGTGCTGTGCGGCTGCCTTGTCCCAGTTCACCAGTACGGAAGTGGATGGCGCGATATTCGCCGCCTACCCATGCGCCACACACCAGATTGGGACTGATGCCTACGAACCAGGCATCAGAGTGGTTGTTGGATGTTCCTGTCTTACCACCAAAGTCGGTATCACTGAAATTCCTGACATATCGCCACATGTTCATGCTGGTTCCGCCTGGTTCACGCATGCCAGCCATCAGCATCTGTTGCATAAAGAATGCAGACCTATAGCTTACAGCCTCGGTTTGCTCGGTGGATGCCTCGTATACGACATTGCCGTCGCGGTCGAGGATACGTGTCACGAGTACAGGCTCGTGTGCCATTCCGTCATTGACGATTGTAGAGTAGGCGTTTACGAGTTCCAAGAGGTTCACATCGCTGGCACCCAAGGCGAGTGAGGGCGTCTCGTGAAGCGGACTCTTGATACCCATCTTGTGTGCCGTCTTTGCAATGCGGTCTATACCCATCTCTTGTCCTATCTTAACAGCGATTGAGTTGACGCTTTGGGCAAAGGCTGACTTCAAGGTCATGTTATAGCCTGTGAAGAATCCGTTTGCATTGGTAGGTGCCCATAGCACTTCCTTCTTCTGTTCGTTGTCCCATACGTTCATACTGAAATATGAGTCCTCACGGCGGTCGTTGGGTGTCAGTCCCTGATTCATGGCTTCTGTATAGACAAAGAGCTTGAAAGTAGAACCGGGCTGGCGCATCGCTGTCACCTTGTCGTATTTCCATGTACCAAAGTCAAGGTCGCCTACCCAGGCTTTCACATATCCTGTCTTTGGTTCGATGGCCGTAAAGCCACAGTGCATGAAATGCTCCATATAGCGGATGGAATCGAGCGTGCTCATCTCTGTTTCGTAGGGACCGTCATAGCTGAACAGTTTCACGGGGTGTGGCTGGTTCAGATAGAAGTCGATAGAATCCTGATTATGGTCGAAACGCTTGTCGAGATATTTATAGCAGGGCAGACGCTTGGCGATGTTCTCAATGAAATTAGGTATCTCGCGATGATACTCGTCTTGCCAGGGATTGACTCTGCCCCAGTGGTTGTTAAAGCGCTGTTGCAACTGTTTCATGTTTTCCCATGCCGCCTGTTCGGCATAGCGCTGCATGGCGGTATCGATGGTGGTGTAGATCTTCAGTCCATCTGTGTAGAGGTCGTAGCCATTCTCTCTGCACCAGTCGCTCAGGTATTCCTTCACGGCTTCGCGGAAGTAGAGTGCTTTTCCATCATAGGCATTCTCAACGCTGTAGTCCAGTTCAATGGGTTTTATGGTCAGTGAGTCATATTGCGCTTGTGTAAGATGGTCTCTCTGTAGCATATTTCCCAGCACCACATTACGTCGGTTCATACTGTTCTCTGGATGCAGACGGGGGTTATAGTAGGTGGTAGCCTTGAGCATCCCCACCAGCACTGCAGCCTGCTCGGGAGTGAGCTTCTGGGGGGTTGTGTTGAAATAAGTCTTGCAGGCCGTCTTGATGCCGAAGGCATTAGAGCCGAAGTCAACGGTGTTGGCATACATTGTCAGAATCTCCTCCTTACTGAAGTTGGCTTCCAGCTTTACGGCAGTGATCCACTCTTTGGTCTTCATGATGAGCATTTTGACACCAGGGATGCTGCCCAGGAGACCGGTAGAATATTCTGTACGCACGCGGAAAAGGTTCTTTGCCAACTGTTGGGTAATGGTTGATGCACCACGTGCATCATGATGGATGACGTAGTCCTTTAGTGCGGCACCAAAAGCTTGGAAATCGATGCCGAAATGGTGATAGAAACGCTCGTCTTCGGTGTCAATCAGGGCGGTCCAGAAGACAGGGTTCACATCATTGTACGTCACAGGTGTGCGGTTTTCACTGAAGAATTTGCCAATCATCACACTGTCGGCACTATAGATCTCAGAAGCCTGTGCCGGACGGGTATTGATAATGGTGGTCATGCTGGGCGACTTACCGAATAAGCCCAGGAAGTTGATGTCAACAGCTCCCAGATATAGTATGAAGGCGACAATGACAGAGGCCGTTGCCGATAAGAGTTTGATATACCAAGGACGTCCCTTGAATATACCCATATACCATTTGAATGCTTTCTTACAGTAGAGCCATGTGGCTGCAGTGATTTTCCTGATATAATTCATTGTTTAATGATATGATTGAGAATCAGTTGTTTATCATCGGGTGAAAACCAGGTGACAAGAGGGTCTTTCTTGTACCAAGTCAATTGTTTGCGGGCATAGCGGCGGGTGTTGCCCTTGATGCGTTCTATGGCTTCGTCGAGTGACCATGTGCCATCCAGATAGGTGAACAGTTCTTTGTAGCCAACCGTATTCAGTGCATTGAGATGGCGCAGGGCATAGACACTTCGTGCCTCGTCAAGAAATCCCTGTTCCATCATGATGTCCACGCGTCTGTTGATACGTTCGTAGATTATCTCGCGCTTGCGTGTGAGACCAATCTTGATAATGTTGAAGGGACGCTCCTTGTGCGCGTTGGTGCGGAAGGAGGTATAGGTGCGCCCGGTCATCAGACATATCTCCAGGGCATGAACCACGCGGCGGGGGTTCTTCTTGTCCACTATCTCATAGTGCTCTGGATCCAGGATGCGGAGTTGCTCGCACAGACTATCAAGTCCGTCTTCTGCTAGGCGCCTCTTCAGCGTGTCGCGTGTCTCGTCATCTACTGTGGGAATATCGTCGATGCCATTGCACACAGCGTCGATATACATCATGCTGCCACCAGAGAGTAGGGCGTAGTCGGAGGTCTGGAACAATGTGTCGAGCAGATGCATCACCTCTTGCTCGTAGATAGAGGCGCTGTAATAGTCTGTGAGCGCCTGTGTTCCCACAAAATAATGCCGCACCTGCCGAAGTTGTTCTTCAGTAGGTGCGGCTGTACCGATTTTTATTTCACGATAAATCTGCCTAGAGTCGGCATTGATGATAGGAATGCCAAAATATTTGGCAATGTCCAGACATAAATCCGTTTTTCCAACGGCAGTAGGTCCGGTAATGACTATCAGCGTCTTTTTCAACGAATGACTCCGCGCTTTGAGTTCTCAAAGAACGAGCAGATATATTCAACCTCTTTACTATCGGGATATTTTAAACGTGCCTCTGCAACACCATCCTTGATAATGCCCTTGGCATAGATGGTGCGATAGGTATCGTGAATCATCTCGATGGTCTCATTAGAGAAACCGCGACGACGCAAGCCAATCAGATTGACGCCAGCGAAACGGATGGGTTCCTTTCCAGCGATGATATAGGGAGGAATATCCTGACTGGTGCGACTGCCACCCTGAATCATCACATAGCTGCCTACGCGGATAAACTGGTGGAATAGCACCTCGGCAGAGATGATGGCGAAGTCGTCAACTTCCACTTCTCCGGCAAACTTGGTTGAGTTGCCGATGATACAACCATTGCCGATGATACAGTCGTGGGCAATGTGCATATTCTCCATCAACAGGTTTCCAGAACCAACGACGGTCTTGCCGCGACTGGCCGTACCACGACTGATGGTCACGTTTTCGCGAATAGAGTTGTTGTCACCAATCTCGCAGGTTGTCTCTTCTCCTTTAAACTTCAGGTCTTGAGGCTTTGTTGAGATAGAGGCACCAGGGAAAAACTCGTTGCCGCTACCTATACGGGCACCTGTGTGGATGGTCACATTATTTAGCAGGTGGTTGTTATCACCCATCACCACATTCTTGTCGATAACGCAGAATGGACCGATGATATTATTGTCACCCAGTTTAGCTTCAGGGTCAACTACTGCTAGGGGATGTATTTGATTCATATTGTCTTTTTACTTGTTCTTTACAATTTGGGCGGTGAAGGTGGCCTCAGAAACAACGTGGTCGCCTACGAAAGCATAGCCGTGCATAGTGGAGATACCGTGACGCAGGGGAGCCAGCAGCTCTACCTTGAATAACAGTGTGTCGCCAGGAACTACCTTCTGACGGAATTTGACACCGTCAATCTTCATGAAATAGGTTGACCAGCGCTCAGGCTCTTCAACGGCGTTGAGTACCAACAGACCGCCACATTGTGCCATAGCCTCAATCTGAAGTACACCAGGCATGACGGGCTCTTGAGGGAAGTGACCGGTGAAGAATGGCTCGTTGCTGGTGATATTCTTCACACCAACAATACTTGTAGGACCAATCTCGATGACCTTATCTACCAACTGCATGGGATAGCGATGGGGGAGCAGCTCACGAATGCGGTTCACGTCCATCACAGGCTCTTCATTGGGATCGTAGGCAGGTGCCTGAATCTCGTGCTTGCGAATCTCCTTGCGTATCTCGCGCGCGAACTTATTATTAATAGTATGGCCGGGACGGGTGGCAATGATACGACCCTTGATGGGCTTACCGATGAGGGCCATATCGCCAATCACGTCGAGCAACTTGTGGCGGGTGCACTCGTTCTCCCACTGCAGGGGCTTGTGCTGGATATAGCCCAGCTCGGTAGCATCACGATGTTCTACATGCAGCAGGTCGGCCAGCATGTCGAGGCGCTCCTGGGTGGTTTGACGCTCGTAGATGACGATAGCGTTGTCCATATCGCCTCCCTTAATCAGGTTGGCCTGAACCAAAGGTTCAATATCGCGAACAAATACGAATGTGCGTGCAGCAGCAATCTCTGAGGTGTATTTTGTGATATCGTCGAGCGTGGCAAACTGACTGTTGATGAATTTCGACTCGAAGGAGCACATGGTGGTGAGCGAGAACTGCTCATCGGGCAGAATAGTGATGCAAGAGCCTGTCTCGTCGTCTCTCACCTCAATCTTCTTGCGGATGACATACCAGTCTTTTGGTGCATTCTGTTCTTCTATGCCGATTTCCTCAATCTTGTTGACATACTGGATGGCTGAGCCGTCAAGAATAGGGAACTCAGGACCATTTACCTGAATCAGACAGTTGTCGATGCCCAATGCATAGAGTGCTGACAGACCATGCTCTACTGTTGAAACGCGGATGTCGCCTTTACCTAGCACTGTGCCGCGTTGTGTGTCTACTACGTTTTCGGCTATTGCGTCGATGATGGGCATGCCGTCAATATCGATGCGCTGAATCTTATAACCATGATTCTCTGGAGCGGGATTGAACGTCACCGTGAGGCTCAGTCCAGTGTGCAGGCCTTTTCCGCAGAGCGAAAAACTGCCTTTCAGAGTCTTTTGTTTCATATGCTTATTTGTTTGCTTTTAGTTCTTCCAATTCTTTTCTTAGGGCGCTCACCTCCTTGTACATATCGGGCAGACGGCGCAAGATGGCCATACCCTTGAAATATACCTTGGGATCCATTGCGGGCGAACCGATAAGCTGCTCGCCGTTGCCCTTGGTGTCGCCGATGACGCCACACTGGGCTCCTACGAATGTCTTGTCGGCTACGTGGATGTGACCTGCAAAACCTGCCTGTCCGCCAACCATACACCAAGAACCTATCTTGGTGCTGCCGGCCATACCTACCTGGGCAGACATCACAGTGTTCTCGCCAATCTCACAGTTGTGGGCCACCTGAATCAGGTTGTCCAACTTTACACCCTTGCGAATCACAGTAGCACCCATCGTTGAGCGGTCCACACAGGTGTTGGCACCAATCTCTACGTTGTCCTCGATAATCACAATGCCAATCTGGGGAATCTTGTTGTAGCCTTCCACATTGGGAGCGAAACCGAAACCGTCGGCACCAATGACGCTACCGGCATGAATCGTCACATTCTGACCAATCTTACATCCCTGATAGATGGTGACGTTAGGATAGATAAGACATTTCTCTCCCATCTTCACACCCTCGCCAATCACTACGTGGGGATAAATCTGTGTGCCGTCGCCAATGACAGCACCATCGCCGATGCAGGCGAATGCACCAACATAGACGTCTTTTCCCAGTGTGGCCTTAGGTGATACGAAAGCTAGTGGATCGATGCCCGTCTTTTTAGGCTTCATTGATTCGTAGAGCTGCAGCAGTTTGGCCACAGCCTCGTAGGCATTCTTTACGCGAATCAGCGTAGCCTTCACTTCCTGCTCTAATTCCAAATCATCGTTCACCAAGACGATGCTGGAAGCTGTTTCATAAAGATAGTGGGTATATTTGGGGTTCGAGAGGAACGAGATAGCTCCAGGCTGACCCTCTTCTATTTTTGCAAATGTATGGACGGCTGTATTTTCGTTGCCTTCCACTCGGCCACCGATAAACTCGGCAATTTGTTTGGCTGTAAACTCCATAATAATGATTCAGTGTTCTTTTTAGGATGCAAAGATAAGCATTTTTATTGAAAACGTTGATAACAAAGGTAATATTTTCGTATTTTTTTAGAAAGAAGTGCCACATTCAGAATCTCAGAGGCTTCCGAGATGTCCTTGATGGTGCCGTCTTTGTAAAGGATGTCAATAGAATCGTCGTCCACGGCATACATATCTTTCTGGATTCTGTTGATGCTCATCATGTAGTGGGTATCACTTTTGTCGATGCCCATATTCCGGGCTATCGTTGTCTGCAATTCGTCTATGCGTTCATCGGTGATGGGACTGTCGTGTACTTCCACCTTGAAGATGTGACGGTCCAGCATGTCGGTAGCTAGGGTTGACAGGATTTTGTCGTCGTCGTGCTTCCATGCTTTCATGGCACTCCAGATGTCGCTGTCGTCCAACTCCTCGTACATGTGGAGGGCTTCGTCGTGGTCAGCAAACCATTGGGCATTGACGTCGTTTTTGATGAAGTAGGAGAGGGCGGGTGACGCAAATACCTGATGCCCCTGCTTGGCTAAATCTTTTGCTCTGGTCAGCATGTTGACCAGTACTTTCTCGTAGGCGACAGCAGTTTTGTGAAGATATACCTGCCAATACATTAACCGTCTGGTGGTCAGATAGTTCTCTAGCGAATAGATGCCTTTTTGCTCAACTACCAGGCGGTCATCGACCACGTTTAGCATCTTGATGATTCTGGCAGAACCGATGTTGCCCTCTGTGACACCCGTGAAGAAGGAATCACGGCGCAGATAATCCAGTCGGTCCATGTCTAGCTGACTGGATATCAACTGGTGCAGAAAGCGTTTGGGATAGTGGTCCTTGAAGATAGAGATGGCCAGGTTCAACTGTCCGCCCAGGTCCTTGTTGATCTGTTCCATCATCAGTAGCGATATCTCTTCGTGAGAGATGCCCCTGATGAGCGTGTTCTCCAAAACGTGCGAGAACGGTCCGTGACCGATGTCGTGCATCAGGATGGCTGCCTCTACCGCTTCGGCTTCAGAATCAAAAATAAACTGTCCTTTCTGCTGAAGTGACTGGATGGCTTCACTCATCAGGTAGAAAGCGCCTAGCGAGTGCTGAAAACGTGTATGGCGGGCACCTGGATAAACCACAGATGCCAACCCCAGTTGATTGATGCGGTTGAGTCGCTGAAACAGCGGATGTCTCACTATGTCGTAGAGAAGTCCGCGTGGTATTTTGATAAACCCGAATACCGGGTCGTTGATGATTTTTGCGTCGTCCATAATTCTTCTGACTGCAAAGGTACGAAAAAAGGTGTGAAAAGCAAAAATTTACTTAAATTAAATCATTAAACGAATGTAAATTTCTTGTATCAACGAGCAAACGGATTTTAAAGGATTAACCTAAAATGTTAAAATGCAAGAAAAAAATGAGACAGATTGTCAGTTTCATGATTTTTGCCTATATATTTGCATCAAAGCTTTCTGACAAAGAAATAATCATTAACAAAATACGAGAAGATATGAAAAAGATTTTAAATTATGTGGTGCCCTCTCTTAGTATGGCAGCCCTTGTTTTCTCAGTAGCAGCATTCAGTGAGACACAGGCTGCTACGCAAGAGCCGGAAGTTATGGAAATGTCAACGGCCACAGCCGTTCAACCTGTTGACCTGACCTATGCAGCTGAAAAGGCGCTGCCCTGTGTGGTGCATATCAAGTATGTGCAGAATTCCAAGGTGCAAACTGTCGAGGTGCAGAGTGATCCTTTCGAGGATTTCTTCAGTGATCCCTTTGGTGGTTTCTTCGGACGCGGACAGCGCGGACAGGGCGGCACACGCAAACAGCAGGTGCAGACGCCTAAGAAGACTGCCACCGGTTCTGGTGTCATCATCTCTGCAGACGGCTATATCGTCACCAATAACCACGTGGTTGACGGTGCTGACGAACTGACAGTCACGCTGAATGACAACAAGGAATACTCAGCCCGTATCATCGGTGCTGACAAAACGACAGATTTGGCACTCATCAAGATTGATGCCAAGAACCTGCCTGCCATCCGTATTGCTAATAGCGACAATGTGAAGGTGGGCGAGTGGGTGCTGGCTATCGGTAACCCTCTCGGCCTTACTAATACGGTTACGGCTGGTATCATCTCTGCTAAGGCGCGCACACTGGGTGCCAACGGTGTGGAGAGTTTTATCCAGACGGATGCTGCTATCAATGCTGGCAACTCGGGTGGTGCGCTTGTCAATACGAATGGCGAACTGGTGGGTATCAATGCGATGCTGTATTCTCAGACGGGTTCTTATAGCGGTTATGGCTTCGCTATTCCTACAGCGATGATGAATAAAGTGGTGGCCGACCTGAAGCAGTATGGCACCGTGCAGCGTGCAATGATTGGTATCAGTGGACGCGACGTGAAGACGCAGGTTGACCTTGAGAAGGAGGAAGGCAAGGATGCTGACTATGGTACCATGGAGGGTATCTATGTGGCTGAGGTCGTGGAGAATAGCGCTGCTGCCGAGGCTGGCATTGAGAAGGGCGACATCATCACTGAGGTGGATGGCCACAAGGTGACGAAGTTTGGCGACCTCTCTGGTTTGATTGCCCAGAAGCGTCCTGGCGATAAGATTAGCTTGACCTACCTGCACAACAAGAAGAAGCAGACGAAGACGGTGACGCTGCGCAACGAGCAGGGTAATACTAAGGTAGTGAAGAATGCCGACCTCGACGTGCTGGGAGCCGACTTCCGTGAGGTGACGAAGGCACAGAAGGAGCAGTTGGAAATTTCTTACGGTTTGGAGGTTATCAAGGTCAATGCCGGCAAGATGAAGGAGGCTGGTGTGCCCAAGGGCTTCATCATCCAGCGCGTCAACGACGAGGCGATGAATACTGTTGAGGATCTGCAGGAAATCGTCAAGGATGCCTCTACCTCTAAGGAGCCTGTTCTTGTTATCAAGGGTATCTTCCCCACAGGTAAGCGTGGCTACTTCATCGTACAGCTTCAGAACGACTGATTTATCATCATAAAAAAAGTTGCAGATTGGTGGTTTATCCAAGAATCTGCAATTTTTTTTTGGCCATATCATTTTTTTGGTTTACCTTTGCACATTGACTAGAAACTGATAGAGCTATATGAGACAATTAAAGATAACTAAATCAATTACTAACCGTGAGGGCGAGTCGCTAGATAAATACCTTCAGGAAATCAGCAAGGAAGAACTCCTTACTGCGGAGGAAGAAGTAGAACTTGCAGCGCGAGTTAGGAAGGGTGACCAGAAAGCATTGGAAACGCTTACAAGAGCCAATCTCCGATTTGTTGTCAGTGTCGCAAAGCAATATCAGAATCAGGGTCTGTCGCTGCCCGACCTTATCAACGAGGGCAATTTGGGACTTATCAAGGCAGCAGAGCGTTTTGACGAGACGCGCGGCTTCAAGTTCATCTCTTATGCCGTGTGGTGGATTCGTCAGAGCATCCTTCAGGCCATAGCCGAGCAGAGTCGCATCGTGCGTCTGCCCCTGAATCAGGTCAGTTCAGTCAATAAAATCAGTCAGGTGCAGAACCGCTTCGAACAGGAAAACGAGCGCCGACCGTCTGTCGACGAAATATCTGAGCAGATAGACCTGCCGATGGAAAAGATTGACGAGGCCCTGAGTATCAATGGCAAGCATGTGTCGGTGGACGCACCCTTTGCCGATGGTGAGGACAACTCTTTGCTGGATGTGCTGGTCAACGACAGCTCACCTTCTGCTGACAAGCAACTCGTGTTGGAGTCGCTGCGTCAGGAGATACAAAAGGTCCTCTCATGTCTCAACGAGCGTGAACGCTTAATTATCCAGGCCTATTTCGGTATAGAGCAGCCAGAGATGACGCTCGATGAGATTGGTATTAAATATGGCCTCACCCGTGAGCGAGTGCGCCAAATCAAGGAAAAGGCCATTCGCCGTCTCCGCTGCAACACTCAGAACAAGATGCTGAAGAGCTATCTGGGGTAGGCGCATTAGTGGGGAATTCGGGTTCGGCCCCCTTTTAAAGGGAAATCCGGATTGGCTCCTTTTAGTAGAGAATATCATAAAAAAGTAATATTTTGAAACGAATCATGATGATGCTCGTGGCTGTTATGGCACTCGGCATGAGCATCCAGACAAGTGCCAAGAAGGTGCAGGTGCCCAAGATGTATATCTTTGGTTTTGCTGCTTCGTTTAATGATACTATCGTACACTTCACTAATATCCAGGAGATAGATAGTGCTTGGATTGAAAAGAAGGATAAATTCCTGCAGATGCGCGAAATGTATTCCTATCAGTTGCGTGATTTCCTGGCCAGCAAAAAGCAGATGCCTCGTCGCACTGTGGTGGTCTTTGCCAATAAGAGCAAGAAGAAGGTGGAGAAGAAATTCCTGAAGTTCAAAAAGCTCTATACCCAGTCCAAACACCAGCATCAGCAGTATGACCTGCGCTATCTGGAGGATGAGGAGTTTCATTTCAAGACCATCGATCTTCGTGACTATTTCAGCGACGTGAATGTCGAACAATAATTTTTTTCTGATTGCTGGGCATCAGGTCTGCATCCGGTTTGCTGACACCACGGTCAACTCAATGACGTTGCTCCCTTCTTTTGGAGCCTTTCAGTGCTGTCAGGAGTCGGATGATTTTCTTTTCACACTAATGGTGGACGACACTATCCGTCCTGCGGCTAACAAGAAACTCGTCAGGAAGTTTGATACGGGCAATGGCGACACCGTTGTCTATCAGTTGCCCGATGGGGGCTATCAGTTTATTATCCGTGATATCCACGATCGCGACTGCTGTCTGTTGATAGCCAATAGAGATTTCTCTGACTGCCGTTGTGCGCTGAATGGCGACTGGGTGATGCGTTCCTTCGGGCTCAATGATGCCCTGATGCTATGCTATGCCTTTGCAGGCGCCTATCATCACACCTTGCTGATACATGCTTCTACCGTCATGCATCATGGCTATGGCTATCCATTTATAGCCGAGAGCGGTACGGGCAAGAGCACCCATTCCTCACTCTGGCTGAAACATATTGAGGACTGCCAGTTGATGAACGACGACAACCCCATTGTGCGCATCATGGACGACGGACAGCCCTATATCTTTGGTTCGCCCTGGAGCGGAAAGACGCCCTGCTATCGTCCTGTGAGTGCCCGTCTGGGGGCTGTTACGCGTATAGAGCGTGCGCCCAAGAACAGTATTGAGCAACTGGGACCTGTGCAGGCTTTCGCCTCTATGCTCCCTGCCTGCAGCAGCATGAAGTGGGACGCGCTGATTTACAACCACTTGTGCGATGCCGTCTCGCGTGTGATAGAGACCACTCCTGTCTATACCTTGTATTGTTTACCCGACCAAGAAGCAGCTCTGCTATGCCACAAGACCATTGTCAGATAAAGACCGTCGTGATGCCCAACGACGTGCTCCTGCCCTTCGTCATAGAGCAGTTGAACGCGGGCCATACCGCCACCCTTCCTCTGCGAGGACGCAGCATGCGCCCCTTCTTGGAAGACGGACGCGACAAAGCGCTGCTGCAGTGCTGCGGCCATCCGCAGGTGGGCGATGCCGTGCTGGCCGAGATATCCAAAGGCTTTTTTGTGCTTCATCGTATTGTCCGCATCGAGGGGAGCAGGGTGACCCTTCGTGGCGATGGCAATCTGAACGACGAGCATTGCCTGCTGAGTGATATCAGGGCCAAGGCCGTGGGCTTTTATCGGAAGGACAGACAGACACTCGACCGTACAGACGGACGTAAATGGCGCCTTTATTCCTGGTGGTGGACGCGCCTCTATCCCCTCCGTCGTTACCTGCTATTTATTATTTATCCCCATATACCCCAACGATTCAAATGAAGACAAAGAAAGGATTCAACCTGCGCACCGTTTGTGGTGAGCATATCATCGTGGCAGAAGGCATAGAGAATATCGACTTTAGTCGTATCATCAGCATGAACGAGTCGGCTGCTTATCTGTGGAAAAATATTCAAGGAACAGATTTCGACGCTGACCTGCTGACGAAACTGCTCCTTGAGGAATATGATATTGATGAGGCCACTGCCCGTCAGGATGCCACCCAACTCATTACCAAGTGGCAGGAGGCAGGCATCATAGCTTGAGCACCTTGTTGTACATCGTGCCAAAATGGGCACTGAGGCAGGGCTCTTCACGGAAGATGCCAAACAACGCACTGCCGCTACCACTCATAGCGGCATAGACGGCTCCCATCTGGTAGAGCCGTTCTTTTATTTTCCCTATCTCTGGGTGCAGGGCAAAGACGCTCTTCTCGAAATCGTTCACCAGTTCGTGGCGCCAGGTCTCGATAGGTTGACTCACAATGGTGCGACAGTTCTTTGCAGGCTTCTGAGGCACAATGCGTGAGAAGGCCTCTTTCGTGGGCACAGGGATATCGGGCCTGACGATTGCCAGGAAATAGCCCTTCAGGTTGACATCGATTGCCTGTAGGCGCTCTCCGATGCCCTCGGCATAAGCCGGTTTGTTCAGAATAAATATGGGGCAGTCGGCACCCAGTCGAGCGGCATAGTCAATCAACTGCTGCTCAGAGAGTTGTAAGTGGCACATCTCGTTGAGTGCCAGCAGCATCGCTGCACAGTCGCTCGAACCGCCTCCCATGCCCGCCTGCGTGGGGATAGCCTTGTAGAGGTGCGCATGCACGCGAGGCATCTGTGGGAAGTCCTGCTTCAGCAGGTTGTAGGCCCTCACCACCAGGTTGCGCTGTTCGTCGCCCTCGATATGGATATTTGTCACCTTCAGGTCACAGTCAAAGGGCGAGGGGAACGCCTCGTCCATCACTTGCACCTCCAGTGCGTCCTTCAGTTCTACAGGAAAAAAAACGGTTTCCAGATTGTGATAGCCGTCTGGTCGGCGTTCTACGACATTCAGTCCTAAATTAATCTTTGCAATAGGAAATACAATCATTTTTCTTTTTATCTCAGTGTTCTAATCTTGAATTCTCTAAATGCTTTGGACATAATGGCTCCAGCGCGCATTTCTCGCAATGTGGCTTGCGCGATGTGCATACATAGCGTCCGTGGAGCAGCAGCCAGTGGTGGGCCTGCGCCATCTCCTCCTCAGGAATGTGTTTTCTTAGCATCATCTCCACCTTGTAGGGCGTGTTTTCCTTTTTCGTGACCAGTCCTAATCTGTGGCTCACCCTATACACATGCGTATCTACAGGCATAGCCGACTGCCCGAAGGCTACAGCTTGCATCACGTTGGCCGTCTTTCTGCCCACGCCAGGTAAATCCAGTAGCGCATTCATATCCTGTGGCACCTGGCCTTGATGCCGCTCCATCAGCAGTCGAGCCATCTCTGACAAATGTTTCGCCTTCGCGTTAGGGTAGCTCACGCTACTGATGTAATCCAGTATCTCGTTGGGTTCGGCCTGTGCCATGTGCTGCGCGTCAGGATAGCGCAGAAACAGTTCGGGCGTCACCTGATTCACGCGTTTGTCAGTGCATTGCGCACTCAGCACCACAGCAACCAAGAGTTGAAACACACTGCCATACGTCAGTTCTGTGTCCACCTCGGGCATCTCCTTCCTAAAAAAGTCTAATACCAGTTTGTATCTCTCTTCTCTTCTCATTAATCGTTTTCAATCTGCTTTAACGGAATCTCCAGCACAAAGCGGCACCCCTCGTGGTAGGTGTTGTCGAGCCATAGGTCGCCACCTAGGTTGAGCGCGTGGCGCTTAGCCAGCGGCAGTCCTAATCCCAAACCCTCAGACAGGTCATCTACCTTTGTGAAGAATTTGAACATCAGGTCGCGATAAGGCTCAGAAATACCTTTACCCGTATCCTCTACGATGAAGCGTATGGCGCTGCCCGTATGTACGATTCTCAGGACGATATGCTGTCCGTCAGAGTATTTGGCCGAGTTGTACAGCAACTCACTCAGACAGCGTATCAGGTAAACTCGGTTGGACTCTACACAGACATCATCGTCGACCTCCGTTTGGAGTTCTATGTGAATATTGGGGTAGTGGCTCTTCAGGTATTCTAAACATTCGCGTGCCATATCGTTGCATCTCACCATGTCGAATTGCGCTGTGCGCAGTTCCTCGGAGAAGCCCGAGTCTGAACTGTCGAACAGCATGCTGACTAGTCGGTGGAGCAGTTTTGCCTGATGATCCATTGTGCTGACGATGCTCTTCATCTCCTCTTCGGACAGCGTCTCCTTTTCTCTGATGGTGTCGTGGAGCACCTGCGAGAATCCCATGACGATATTCAGTGGGGTGCGTATCTGGTGCGACACATTCTGAATGAAGGCCGTTTTCTGCTTGTTGGCCTCCTGAGCCAGTTTCGTGGCCTCTTCCAATTCCTTATTGCGCAGCTGCAGTTTGTCTGTGATAAAGCGCACGATGCCAATGTGGAACTGCAGTGCCTGTAGCATGGCGGCAAAACTGTTTTGCAGTCGTCCAATGTCGTCAATCCGCTTACTGCGCCGTATATACACCTCCAGGTTGCCCTCAGCAATCATACGTGTTTTCACCAGCAGTTCTCTGATGCTGCTGAAACTCTGCGACACGGCCCTGTAGCACAGCAGCACGATGATCAGCAATCCGATGACCAGCAAGGGTACCAGGATGTTGGTCAGCATGTAGTAATTTTTCAGGATATCATTGTCAGGACACACGATGGCCAGGCTCCAGTCAGTGCCCGGCACAGGCTTGTAGCACACCAAGTAACCCTTGCCGTCAACATATATCGGCATGCCTCCCTCCTTGCCGGCCGTCATCTGGTGACCCAGTGCGATGAGGTCCTGCTGCGTGCGAGGGTCGGCATAGTCGAAGATGGTCTTTTTGAACAGACGCGTAGAGTCGGGATGCACCACGTAGCGTCCGTCGTGGTCGAGTATCATGAAATAGCTGTTGGGGTAGGGGCGCTCCTGATTGATGATCTTTGTGAATTTCAGCAGCGACAGGTCTGTAGAGATGATGCCCACCACCTCGTTGTCCTTGTTGTGCAGAGGTCTGCCGTACGATGCCAGCATGCCGTCGATGGTCAGCGTCAGCGAGTCGGTCTCGTCGAAATATATCTCCCAGCAGGCAGCATCCTGGTCGTGTGGCAGTTTGTACCATGACTTTTGGAAATATTCATATTTCTCTTCCGCCACGGTCTTCACGCTATCGTCCTCTCTTACGGTATAGGCCGAGTAGTAGCGTCCCTTGTCAGGAAACAGGAACGGTTCGCCGCTCACCGAACAGCCGTCTATATGCGGGTTCAGTGCCACTAACTTGTGTGAGATGGTCAGAAACGAGTCGGGGGTCATCTTCTCTTCGAGCATCCAGCTATAGGCCTCAGTGGCTGTCTTCACGGCTATCAGACTTCTGTCCAGTCGCTGCATGCTGGCGTTCAGGGCACTCTTAGCGCGCCTCACGGCCTTGTGCCTGATTACCTGTCGTGCCTCAAAGAAGAGCACACCTATCGTCGTGATGAAGACGGGTGCTGCCAGCAGCAGTATCACGAAGGCGAGTCTGGTAGAAAGGTGGTGCAGTTTAATCTTCATTTTCATAGCTGTCCTCCTTTCTCATTTCCTCTTCCGACATGTTTATCAGGTCGTAGAGCAGTTTGGTGATGGCCTCACCGTTTTTTACCACATTCTCTGTCAGGCCTAGCATGCCGTCTGTTGACGTGGCGCCAGCACACATGGTGCTTACGTCCTTGTCTATCTGCGCTGCCGGCGTAATCATCTGGTTGGTCATGTTGTGCAGGAATGCCGTCTTCATGCGGTCGGCCTTCTTGATATCGTTGTACGCCTTTTTCAGTTCGTCGGCACGTTTCTGCAGCGTGACTTTCTGCTGTTCCATCTCGCCGATGTTAACAGCCAGCGACTGCTGCATAGCCTTGAAGTTGTCCTGCAGATGCCCTATCTCGTTTGTGTGGTGACTGTTGGGTATCTGCTCGTCAAATTTGCCTTCCGCTATGCGCTGAGCTGACGTGGTGAGCAATTTTAGCGGTTGCAGCATGTAGCGTATGATGATGTGGCATAGCACATACATCAGGAGCAGACTTATGAGGGCAATGATGAAGATATAGCACACCATGTGGTTGTACTCGCCATAGACATCCTCTTTGGGATAGACGATGCCCACGTGCCAGTTGAGTGTCTCCATAGAGCGTCCCTTCACGGCCATGCGTGTAAACGGCATATAGAAGATGATATATTCGGTGCCGTTCATCGTAAACGGATTGTGCCCCGTCTCGCTCCTGAGCATAGCTTCGGCAGCTTCCTTCAAACCCGGCTCTGTCTTGAATTCCTTTTGCGTGAAGATGGTTTGGCGAAACAGTTTGCTGCTGTCGGGATGCACAATGTATGTGCCCTCGTCGTCGAACATCACGCAATAGGAGTTGGGCGACGCCTTCGACTCGAACATAATGTCTGACAGCAGTTTGAGCGACACGTCGATGCCCATCACGCCAACAGGCTTTTGAGCTTCGTCGCCGGGCCTGATGGGTATGGTAAAGGTGACGATTGGTTCCGTCA
Source organism: uncultured Prevotella sp. (assembly GCA_946614175.1). Taxonomy (GTDB): domain Bacteria; phylum Bacteroidota; class Bacteroidia; order Bacteroidales; family Bacteroidaceae; genus Prevotella. The sequence continues at coordinate 20,848 of CAMOGP010000019.1, forward strand.
CGCCCACCACGTCGGTCATGGGGTTTATCCAGCACGTCTTGGCTGTCTGCAGTGGCTTTGTGTACCATCCCTGCTGGGTGTAGCGCGAGTTGCCGAACGAGTCTGCCCGCACCACCGTGGAGTCGTATTTGTTTACCCGGTGATAATAGGCCATAAATTCCTGTCCTTCTTCGTAGAAGCCGGGTTCCAGGGCTATAGCGCATCCAATGATATAGGGATTCGACTCTACCAGTTCTTTGCTGAACCTGTACATCTTCTCTGGGTCATGCAGGTAGGGCTTCATCATGAAATAGTGATTGCCAGCGGCCTGTTCGGCACTCAGCAACACGTTGTCTATGCGGGCAATGGTGCCGTCGAGCGTCTGCTTGGTGCTCAACAGGGTTTCTTCCTTGACGGCTTTTCTGGAAAAATGCAACATGCAAATCATGGAGGCCAGGAGCAGAATAGACATGGCCAACACGATCATTAGGCTGAGCCTTACGGACAAGGCTTTTTTGATTATTCTAGGTGCATGTAGCATAGTTAAAGCATATATCGTGAGCAAAATTAAGTATTTGTCATGAAAAAACCACACGTATGATTCAAAAAAAATGTTAATTCGTACGCTTTGCACTATCCTTTTAGTAACTCTGACCACAGTCGAGGGTAGGCTGCATCTCGGAAAAACTCAAATAAATTTGGTTTTTCGCTCGTTTTGCACTACCTTTGCACACAGAAAGCACTGCTCCGGCTTGTCGCTGGCCTTTCTGAAAGGAGAGACGAGAGGAAAGTCCGGGCGGCACAGGGCACTCCACTTCTGAAAGTAGAAGCAGCTGGCAACAGTTGGTCAGGGGAGAAGAGAATGACCGCCTCGCTTGCGAGGTAAGGGTGAGAAGGTGGTGTAAGAGACCACCAGGCAGCGGGCGATCGCTGTGCTGTTCCCACTGGAGGCCGCAAGTTCATGTATACCATCGCCATGTAAGGGTTGTCCGCCCGAGTTCCCTTTGTGGATGCGATGGAGGGTAGAACGCTAGAGACGCATGGTGACGTGCGTAGTAGATAAATGACAGGCACCGGCAGCAATGCTGGCACAGAACCCGGCTTATAGGGGCAATGCTTTCTTTTTTT
>CAMOGP010000020.1 GCA_946614175.1 uncultured Prevotella sp.
AGTTCTGCGCAAAGATAGCGATTCTTTTCCAAACAGCCAACAAAATACCAAAAAAACGGGCAGGAAATCGTTGAGACTCCTGCCCGGAGTTTATCGTGCAATAAGGTACATCCCTTATTTCATTACCTTCTTAACCACGTTGCCCCGCTTCATGATGACTAGACCACGAGCATCTTTGCCAACCTCACGGCCTTGCAGGTCGTAAAGAATGTGGAAATGTAAAAAGTTATATAATAATTTGGTGCTCTCGGATTTTTGGCGTATCTTTGCGGCAACAAATAGGATGATATGATAGACAGCAAGTTCTTCGAACAGGCCGAGATAGCCAAGTATTCAGACGACGAGCGTCAGGAATATGAATCCAGTGTCAAGGACTACCGTGACTACATCAACACTCTTGATACCGCTCACCAGAGAGGCTGGGCAGAAGGAAAAGCTGAAGGACGGGCTGAAGGACGGGCTGAAGGTGAGCAAAGCAAGGCCCAGGAAATCGCTACGAAACTTAAGTCTATGGGGATGTCCACAGAAGAGATTGCCAAAGTGACGGGACTGGATGCTAGTGATTTATAGAAGAATTGGAAAGATAGGAATAATTTCCGAATCGGCAAAAAAATAGGGCAGGAAATCCTTGCGGAAGTCCTGCCCAGATTTTATCGTGCAATAAGGTACATCCCTTATTTCATTACCTTCTTCACCACGTTGCCCTGCTTCATGATGACCAGGCCACGAGCATCTTTGCCAACCTCGCGACCTTGCAGATCGAAGTAGCGGACGGGGGAGTTGTCTTTCATCACGGATACGGACTGAATAGCCGTAGGCAGGTTAACAGACCATAAATCATCCGTCCTTGTTTCCCATTTGATGTCATCGTCCGACTTGGTAACGATAAAATGGGTTGACTCTCCTTCCTTAGGACGCACCAGTTGCCACTTAGTGTCTTCTGCTGCCCGCGAGGCGACATACAGGCGATAAGTTCCATTAGGCAATGAGGCAACGTTATTAGAAGGAAGAGAAATAGATTGTGTCCAATAAGTACCATTGACTATGGGCTGCATGGTTATTTCTGCTGTCTTTTTTAGTTCCGTTACACTCCCCGTTTCCAGATTTTCCGCTACACAACCTATTACACCCGTAAACTTTTCTGCAGCAGCATTGTACACTTTGCCACTAATAGTGATACTCTTATTCGATACTCTTGTGAACGTCATGCTTGTTGCCACAATCTGCGACTCATAGGGGATGTCTGCATCCGGGTCCATATACAGTATCATTTCTTGCTGTAGGGAAAATTCGTAAGAAGTTGGATTCAATAGCGCGATATCGTAATAGCCATCCGACTTGCCGCCCCATCCCCAGTTGATGTGTACCAGCCCCGTTTCGTCATAGCCGTCAAATACAAAGGCATGGCCACCCTGACCCTGACTGGCACCTGCATAATAGATAGGTCCATACTGGTTCAGTTCTGTATAGATCATCTTCATCCATGTTTCAGCCGTATAGTAGTCACGCGTATAGAGACGAGTGTTCTTGTTGTAGCCAAAATAAGTTTTCAGCGCCTTGCAGGTTTCCTGACCATAGGCACCACTTCCACTGGCCGTATAGCTCATGTCTACAGCCACACCGCAATGCAGCATCAGTGTAGCCACAGCGTTAGCCTGCTCCTCCGTGTAGGCGCCTTTGTATTCGTCAAGCATATTGTCCCAGTCATAGGTTGTCTCTCCGAAATTGGCATAAATGATACGGCCGTCGCCAGAAGCCGGCTGGAAGGAATACTGATGTTCACCAGTTCCCTGCTTTGGATATTGATGGAACTTCATGACCTGTGAGATGGCCGTTGCGACACATCCCGTAGGATAAAGTCTGGAGGAAGAGCCATTGCCACCAGGACAGAGTTTGTTATACGGATTGCCTTGGTCCCAATGTGTCTTTACCAAAGGCTCAAGACTGGAAGGGAATTCCGATGAGGCAGGAATAGCAGCACGTCTTTCACCCTTATCCTTCAGGTCTTTCAAGGCCATATTGGCGGCATCAAGATACCACTCCACTGCTGGCGGGATGGCTGTGAAGGGGTTCTGAGAATAGCCCACCACGGCATCAAATTCATCATCATTGGCCACAATGACAAAGCCTTCTTGCTCATGTCCGATAACGGTTAACATCTCGCGCTGATGCAGGGTTCTCAAGTCGTTCGCCTTGGCTGCCCGGTGATAACCTGTTCCGTCCAAAACACGCTGGGCCACTCTGATCATTTCTGCCTCTGAGCGATTGGCAGCCACTGCCGTTACTGCCATCCATACGAATAATAATAGTGTTGTTTTTCTTAGTGTCATATCTATGTGGTTTATTTTTAAAATAAAAGGCCGCGCCGCTTTTTCCGTCGGCACGGCCTATTTATTCAGATGTAACGAGCCTTACTCAGGAAGTTCAAGAATATCATAGTCAGCTCCGAATGAGCCAGCGGATACGGTGTACTTCATCTTGAGGTAAATGACGTTATCTTCACGCTGGATGTCGTCAGCAGCACCCTCCAGCGATACCATTCCGTAGGATGAATGTACATAACCAGTCTCCTGCTTAGCGATAGGATTGAGCAGGTGCTGCCCATCCTCAGTTAATTCGAAAGTAATATCGTAACCTGTTGCAATGCAGTCAGGCAGTTTGTACAACTGGGTGCCATCTCCACGATATACGGGCTGAGGCCATGATTCTCCGAAGAGCCAGCATGTATAGACACCCTCACCCAGGTAATTCCATACGAAATCACGGGTAATCGTGAATTTTACTTTGCTAATACCATAAACGGTTGCAGACTCTTCTGCGACGGAAACAGTAACCTCCTCTGTAGAACCACCTTTAATGGCAAAAGGAGCTTCAACCACTTTCTTGCTTTCACCAGCTGCAAAGCTGACTGACGTTGGAACTTGGAATTTGGGATTGTCGCAAGTCAGGCTGATATTCTCAGCAGCATCAGAGTTAGTTCGCATCAGTGTGAACTTCAGAATCTGAGCATCTTCTGCAGAATACTTTATCGATGTGGCATCAACGCTGAGGAATGCACCAGGATCCTGAGCTCCAGGCCCCTCGTAGTCGTAGGTGTCTTTACAGGATGTAGTGGCCAAGGCCATTACACCGGCAAGAACAACGTATGCATATTTCTTTATATTCTTCATAATTGTCTTTCTTTAATGATGAGTTACTGTTTATTTGCCTGTCCAAACGGGGTAAACATCCGACGGGTCGGGATTGTTCCAACCGTCCACGGCAGGGTTGTTGTTCTTCTCTGTACGTACCATCACGAGGTTCATCCATGCAGGACGGCCCTTGGTGTTGAAACGAGCAGTTGCAATGAAGTTGGTTCCCTCGTATCCACGAGTTACAGGATAGTTCAGACGCTTGATGTCAAAGAACGACTGTCCCTCGCCCACCAATTCGACACGCTTTTGGAAAACAATCTCCTCAATCAGAGATTCACCAGAGTATTCGCCACCGATATTATAATTGGGGTCACGATACTCCTTCATAAAGCTGTTGAGGAGCTGTCGGCCCCTTGCTGCATCCTGGTGAGCAGCAGCCTCAGCCTCGATGAAATACATTTCCTCGACGCGCATGATAGGATAAGCCGTAGCAGAACCTGTCATGTAGTCGTCAGCATCGCCATTACCTGGACGGAATTTCAGCATGGTGTAGTTATCCATGTCGGCAGCATAAGCCTTGTTGACATACGAAACCTGGCTGGCCAATGGAGAATCGTCTGGAGCCTTGAACCACAATTTGCGGAAGTCGGTGTCGCTGATACGATCGTAGAACATCTTGCTGGCAACATTGTAAAGACCCGTTGAAGGACCGCAGTATCCGAATGTAGACTCATCGCTGACATGCGAAGTCCAGTTGATGATACCAGTCTGTACGACATCATCCTCAGTAGACTGCTTGGCACCCCACATCCAAGGATCTGTTACATTGAAGCCTGTGGTTGTGTTCAGACACTCTTGCTTGCTCATCGGGCCTACATTAGCATTTTCAATAGCCAGTTTTGCAAACTGTTCAGCCTTGGCATAGTCTTCGAGCCACATGTAGAGACGAGCCTTCAGTCCATAGACACAAGCCAGGTCAGGCAGCACCTTGTCCTGAGTATTCTCAAGGTACACAATCAGTTCCTCAGCCTTATTCAGGTCGCTCTCAATGAAAGCTGCCATATCGGCACGAGTGGCACGCGGATTGTTACGAGCCTCGTCCTGTGTCATTTCTGCCTTAACAATAGGAATGGTCAGACCTGTAACGTCGTTGCCGTTGGCATTGATATTTGACGTTCCGTCGTTGGGCAGGAACTCATACATACGGGCCATGTCAAGATAGAGCATGGCACGGAATGCATAGCCAGTTCCCAGATAACCCTTCTGCTCGTCGGTCGCCGACTCTTCCATGATGTTACCAATCACATTGTTGGCAGCCAGAACGAATCCATAGTAGTAGTTCCAGATGAACTGACCGAAAATATAGGCATCACCCTGATACTGGTTGCAGAGCCAGTAGCGCCACTGGTTGTAGCTGGTCGAGTTCTTCGTAATATCGCTGGCAAAGATGTCACGAACGTGCATCATTGCACCATAACCGAACGAGTAGTGGCGGTCATTATCCCACAGGAGGTTGAAATAAGCTGGCTGTGCCATCAGAAGAGCTTCAGTAGCAGAAGACGACTCGGAAATCTGCTTACTCGTGGCAACTGATGTAGGTTCTGTCTCATCAATACAGCTGGTGTTGACCAAAGCCAAAGAGAAAAGACCTACGCCCAATATTGATTTAATATATCTTTTCATATTCATTTTCTTTTAAACCTAAATATTTATCCTTTAGAAAGTCACTGAGATACCACCGGAGATTGTACGGATTGAGCTATAGTACTGAGCACCAGATGAACCCGTGATGCTTCGACGTGGGTCAAGACCCTGACGCTTCGACCATACCCAGATGTTGTCAGCTACTGCGTAGATGCGAATCTTATCTACGAAGAATTTCCTGGTGAACGACTTCGGCAGGGTGTAGCCCAGCGTAATGTTCTGCAGTGAGAGATAAGAGGCACCGATGATGAAGCGGTCAGACGAACCATTAGTGTAAGTGTCCTGTGACTGATAACGTGGTATATTAGTATTCGTATTAGTAGGTGTCCAAGAGTTCAGCATATCGGTGTGAATACCGAAACCACGTGTGTTACCCATCAGGCTGGCATACTCGCTGTCGTAAACCTTGCCACCCAACTGATATTGGAAGTCAATAGAGAAGTCGAAGCCCTTCCATGCAACGCTGGTACCGAAACCACCATATACGTCAGGCATCATGTCGCCTATGATGTAGTCATCAGACTCACTGTAGTTAGTGGTCATGGTCTCACCAACCTTCTTACGACGCTTCTCACCTACATAGCTGTCGGGATTTTCAATCTTGTTCCAGTTGGTATCGTAGTAAATCTCATTACCATTGGCATCCTTCTCGTAAACGTTCTTCCACCACATTGACATACCGCCCTTGGTGGCATCATACTTCTCATCGCCAGTACCCGAGAAAGTGCTCTCATTGTAAACACCAGCGTAGCGACGGGTGATGTAGCTGTAGCGTGACTCACCCTCCATGTAGAAGTAGCTGCCTGACGAGTAACCCTTGCCCTGCAGGTTGTCCTGCCAAGTCTTACGAGCCTCAGCCAACTCTGTAATCTTATTGTTGTTGCTGGTTAAGTTGGCATAAATCGTCCAACTGAAGTCCTTCATACGGAGAGGTTCTGCGTGCAAATCGATTTCAACACCCTTGTTAACCATGTTACCTACGTTAGCATAGTAACCTGTGTAACCGAACGAAGCGGGCAACGGATACCATGACAGCATGTCGTTGGTCTTGTTGCGATAGTACTCAATACTACCCCAGATGCGGTTGTGCAGCAACGAGAAGTCAATACCCATGTTAAACTTGGCAGCCTTCTCCCAGGAAATGTCAACGTTACCGAGTGAAGAAGGAACCAGCGAAACTTGGTTGTTAGAGTTGTTGATGCTGTAATAGTTGATATAACGATATGAACCAATCTGGTCGTTACCGTTCTCACCATAAGAAGCCTTCAGTTTCAACTCGTCAATCCACTTCACGTTAAAGAATTTCTCCTTGCTTATCATCCAGGCACCACCCAGTGACCAGAATGTACCCCAACGATGGTCAGGATCAAAGTGTGAAGATGCTTCGTGAGTAATTGAGGTGTGTAGGAAGTAGCGTTCGTCGAAACTGTATTGTGCACGACCTACCCAACGTTCGTCGTTATAGTCGCCCATGGTCGAACCGGTGCTGCCCAAAATAACGGCACCAGCCAACTCTTTATTGAAGACAGAGAACATATTCTGCTTTGAGCCCCACAGGTCGTAGTCACGGTTACGAGTATATTCATGTGCTACCATTGCCTCAATGTCATGCTTGCCATAAGTACCGCGCCAGTTCAAGCGCTGCTGATAGTTGTAGTTCCACCAGCGCAGGTGCTCCTTCTGGACAATACCATTAGAGCTGGCATACTGACCGAAGAAGGGGTTCGTGGTATTGGTATAGCGATATTCACGCATATAGGCACTGTTAATCGAAGTGAAGGTGAAGCCATACGGCAGACGAATCTCAATCGTACCAGTCACATTGACTGTATTACCCTCGCGCTCACGAGTATCCAGAGAGTTTGCTGAGATTGGATTTGACTGGCTCAAATAGGGACGGTACTGGCCGTTGATCTTACGATCACCATAGTCGTAGAAGTTCATACGAGACTTCTCGTCATAGATGAAGTTTCCGTTTGCATCGCGGATGTAAACAGGATAGATAGGAGCAATGTTAATCAGAGAGAAAGCGTTGCCTGAACTTGCAGATGATCCATCATCGCCAAGATAGTTCTGAGTGAAATGTGCATAGGTGGCATTTGCACCGACCTTCAACCATTCTTTCAGTTGGTAATCAGCCTTGAGACGTCCAGTAAAACGCTTGAAATCCGAACCCGTCGTAATACCCTCGTTGTCCAAATAGTTGGCTGACAGATAGAAAGTACCACGGTCTGAAGCACCATTTGCACTGACAGTATACTCCTGACGCACACCATTATGGTAAACAGCCTTCTCCCAATCATCAGGAGTCAGCAGGTACTGAAGACCTTGATAGTCAACCACACGACCAAGCGTAGCGTTTGGGTTCAATTTACCATTCTGGCCAATCATCATCTGACCCTCAGGAGTGGTGTACACATTGTAACCCAGTGTGAAGTCACCCGAATTGGACAACATGTTCTGGTTTGCCCACATCCATGCCTCATTGGCATTCATGCCAAGTTTATCCTGAGCATACAGGTTCAGGCCACCATAATACATCTCATAATACTTAGCAGGACTGCTGATTACGTTATAATTAGGAGTTGCCTGCTGGTTAGAACCCCACTTTGCATCGAAAGTAATCTTAGCTTCTTGTCCGCGCTTACCTGTCTTGGTGGTAACAAGGATGACACCATTACCACCACGAGCACCATAGAGTGACGTAGAGGCAGCATCCTTCAGTACCGTCATCGACTCAACGTCAGCAGGGTTGATGTCGTTCAAGCTGCCATCATAGGGCGCACCGTCAAGCACAATCAGAGGGTCGCTCTCTGCATTGATAGAGTTCACACCGCGAATACGAATTGTCGGAGTGGTACCAGGCTGACCAGAAGTGCTGAAAATCTGCACACCTGCGGCTTTTCCCTTCAATGCATCTACAGCGTTGGTCACCTGCACCTTACCGATCTCGTCAGCACCAACAACTGAAGCAGAACCCGTAAACGAAGACTTCTTTTGAGTACCATAAGCAACGACAATCACTTCGTCCAGAGCCTTCTGGTCGCTGGTCAGCATGATTCGCATGTTGGGACGGGCACTTACCTCAATGGGCTCCATACCCACATAGGTAATACGCAGTGTCTTCTTGCCTGCGGGAACCGTCAGTTCGAAACGACCATTAGCATCTGTTACCGTACCTGTTTGTGTCCCAACGACAAGCACGGAAGCACCGATTACGGGCTGTCCGTCTTCTTGAGATGTCACGGTACCATTAACTTTAGTCTGGGCCATAGCCGTTCCTACCATCAGGAACAGTGAGACCAAAAACATTGTTAATCTTTCTTTCATAATCTCTCTCGTTTTGTTATTATTTAATTAAAATTTTTATATTTACTATTATCATTAATATATTTATGTACGCGAACTTAATTTATATTATAATCCACCTCCGCGGGAGAGGTGTAGACCTGTTACAGGCTGTCTAAAAGACCGTGCAAAGTTAATACTTACTTCTGTAAAAAACGAATAAATTTATAAAAAATGCACATTTTAGTGCAAGAAATTAACAAAAGGGCCTCTTTTCTACCCTTTTTATGTGATTTTTTACTAAAAAGTTTGCATTTTGTTAAAGAAGAAAGAAATCCACGGGGCAGACACAGGAATTGCCGTCAATTAGTCATCCAAGATTTCTTTTTCAGAAAAGGTTGTCAGGTTGTCAAGATGCCGATGTACAAAAGGATTGCAACCTTTTTAGAGGTTGTCAAGGTTGTCAAAGGTTGCCAGTATGCCACATCATCCTGATAAGGGCAGGTTATTGTCAAATAAGGCAGGGTTATTTTCCAATAAGGGCGGGTTATTTCACAATACTGGCATGTTATTTGCAGATAAGAGTCTAGTATTAATGAACTAAAACACGATAACGATGACAAAGGTACTGATGAAATATATGTTCCGCCAGCAGTGGCGGGAGAAGTGGGTGACGCTGCAGAATGTGGCGGACTGGACGCGTACGGGTAAATACCAGAAACGAGTAGATGCTGCGAGGGGGCTGCGCGAGTACCCGATGGCGGGCGGCATGGTATGCGGACCTATTGTGCAGGAGGAGCTGCCCTGGGTACTGCCTGCCATCGGCGAGAAAGGGGCTTATACGGGACTGGTGTTGCTGTCTTTCCATGTGGAAGGTGGTATTGAGATGCTGGAACGGTTGCGCCGGAAGGTAAACCTCTGGGAACAGACGATGATGTCGTTTGTCGGTGCCAGCGGCAGGTCGCTGAAGGTAGTCATACCCTATCGTATCACAGGCGGTGGCCTGCCTACGGAGGAAACGCATGTGTCCCTGTTTCAGCAGTACGCCTACAAGCGCGCGGCAGAATTCGCACTGGCATCCACGGGCATGGCGGTAGACGAGGTGGTGCACGACGGAACGGAAAAGTTCCACATATCATTCGACCCGGCGGTGTATTACAACCCTGAGGCCAAGGCTATTGAGATGGAGCAGCCCACGGAGCCACTAACCGAACAGACGTCGCGGATGATAGAGCAGCCAGCGGAAGTGTCGCTGGACACAGAAATGCTGCCGGGCTACACTCGCCGCGAGATGGATACGACGAAATACAACTTCATTTGCCGCGAACTGGCCTACGGCGAGGAGCTGTCATCCGAAGAGTATGCAATGAAACTGGCCGTAGCGTGCTGCGAGGCCGGCATTGACAAAGAGTTGGCTATTAAGCTGACTGTCAACCTGAGCGAGTTCTACGGTAAGGACATCATGATACGCTCGACGTTCAACAACGCTTACGAGAAACATCGCTTGGGGATGGCGAACCCGATAGAGAAGTCGCTGATGCACCAGCAACTGTTGGAGGAATTCCTGAAGCGGCGTTATATGTTCCGCCGCAACCGCGTAACGGGTGAGCTGGAGTATCAGGAGAAGTACCGCTACGTGCTGTGGTGGAAGCCGCTGACCGTAGAGGCACAGAACGACATCAACAACGAGGCCATCCGCGAGGGCATCAAGGTATGGCCGAAGGACCTGGAGCGTGTGCTCGTTTCGGAGCGCATCAGCGAGTACGACCCAGTGCGCGAGTGGCTCGCAAACCTGCCGAAGTGGGACGGACGCGACCGACTGGGCGAGATGGCCGACCGTGTACCGACCGCCATGCCCGAATGGCGCGACAACTTCAAGATATGGATGCGCTCCATGGTCAGCCAGTGGCGTGCCGGGCGCGACGCCATGTATGGTGCCCAGATGGTGCTGATGCTCGTTGGCGGGCAGGGTACGCATAAGTCTACTTTCATGCGCCTGCTGCTGCCCAAGGAACTGATGCCGTTCTACATTGACCGCATCGACTTTGCCAACAAAAAGGAGGCGCTGCGGGCACTCAGCCGTTTCCTGCTCATCAACATCGACGAGTACGACCAGATATCGAAGGCGCAGACGGCATTCCTGAAACACCTCATTCAGCGCACGGACGTGAAGGAGCGCAAGATGTACACCACGGTGTATGAGCAGAGTCAGCGCTATGCTGCCTTCTGCGCCACCACCAACTCGCTTGTGCCCCTGAAAGACGAGTCAGGTTCCAGACGTTACCTTGTCGTAGAGGTTTCCGAAGCCATTGACACGGACATCCAAGGCGAGAAAGCCATTGACTACAAGCAGTTGTACGCACAGATTGTGTACGAAATAGAGCATGGCGAAGAGTACGCCTTCACGGGCGAGCGCGAAAAGCAGATTGTCACGCAGAATGCCGACTACTACGAGTTGCCCAACGTCATCTCCATATTTGAAGACCATTACCATCGTCCGCTGTCAGGAGAGGAGAAGCAGCTTCTGAGCCCAACGGAAATTCTGTCCAAACTGGCCTTAGATTCTAAAAACCGTTCAAATGCCACATTATTAGGTACTCATCTGCGTCGCAACGGCTATGAACGAGGGCTGGGTTATGATCGTCGCCGCTATTGGGTGGCCGACAACCTCTGACAACCTTGACAACCTCTAAAAAGGTTGCAATCCCTTTGTACATCGGCGTTTTGACAACCAGACAACCTTTCGCTTAAAATTTTACTGTTATATCAGACTATTTTTTCCTGGACTGCACTCCAAAACTTTTTCCTCTGCACTCGAAAGAGTTTTGGAGTGCACTTGTTGTAGCACCTTATTGTTGGCGGCGTCTATGCGCTGGTCGTCAACAGCCTGAAGATAGGTCTGTGTGGTGTTGGGCGAGGTATGGCCCAACGCACGCGAAATGACTGACAGGCTGATGTTGGCGTGATAAGCTGCAGTCGCCCATGAGTGACGGGCCACATACGAAGTTAGTTTCCGTTGGGTTTGAGCTATCTTCCCTAACTGGTATAGATGGCGATTGTAGCGTGCCCGGGCTGTTTCATACTCAGTGCCAAGAGCATTCGTAGCCGTAGCGTTGAGTATGGGAAATACATAGGGGTCGTCGGGCAGCTGATAGCGACAGATGATTTCTGTCATCTGCGGCTCTATCTTGATGCTGATACGCTGCCCAGTCTTATGTCGGTGATAGACAATGTATCCATTGGAGATTTGAGATTTCCTGAGGCAAGCCATGTCTACAAATGGCATTCCGAGGGCGTAGAAGCTGAACAGGAATAAGTCACGGCTGAAAGCAAGAGGTGACTTCGGGGGAAGGGTCAGACGCTGAAGCCTGCAAATATCCTCGACGGGCAACGCGCGCTTTTCCGTTCGCTCCTTGCCTGTGAAAACGCCGCCAAACAGCTTATGCACATCAGCCTCTGGCTGCATCTTGCCGATGAGAGACCGAAGGGAGCGCATATAGCACGATATGGTGTTCTGCGAAATACCCTTTTCCGTAAGCCATCGCTGGTAGCCCTCTAAGACAAGACTGCTTATAGCTTGCAAGGCTATAGGTTTGCCCAAGTAGGCGTTGAACGAACTCAGTGCCGTGCGATAGTTGTCAAGGGTGCTCTTGGCCCGGATGTCTGTCAGTGAGTCAATGGTTTGGGTGGCTACTTGGACGAAGTCTTGGCCGTTGTCCTTGCTTTTTCTCATTCGCCAGTCCTTGCCGAACAAGCTGATGTGGAATTGAATGGAAAATTTAATCATACTTTGTAGAATTGGTTAATACCTGATAAAAATAACAAATATATTGCTTACACCTCTCCCGCGGAGGTGGATTATAATATAAATAAGTTCGCGTACATAATATATTAATGATAATAGTAAATATAAAAACTTTAATTAAATAATAACAAAACGAGAGAGATTATGAAAGAAAGATTAACAATGTTTTTGGTCTCACTGTTCCTGATGGCAGGAACGGCTATGGCCCAGACTAAAGTTAATGGTACCGTTATCGCTCAGGAAGACAATAGCCCAATTATTGGTGCTAGTGTTCTTGTAGTAGGAACGAATGTTGGTGCCATTACAGACTCTAACGGTCATTTCTCGCTTACGGTTCCTGCAGGCAAGAAGACACTGCGTATTACCTATGTGGGTATGGAGCCTATTGAAGTGAGTGCCCGTCCTAACATGCGAATCATTTTAACCAATGACCAGAAGGCTTTGGATGAGGTGATAGTTGTAGGTTATGGAACTCAGCGTCGCGAAGCAAAGACCGGTTCTATCACAACTGTAAGTGGCGATGAGATTGCTGATATCCCTGCCATTTCTGTTGATAAGATGCTGGCAGGTAAATTGGCTGGTGTGATGATTACACAGAACAGTGGCCAGCCTGGTTCTGCTTCAAGTATACGTATTCGTGGTACCAGTTCAATCAATGCAGGCAACAACCCCTTGTATGTAGTTGACGGACTTCCTATCTCAACGGGTGACGACTCGTATCTTGGAAATGAGAGCACTGGTAACCCCTTGTCAACACTTAATCCAAATGATATTGAGAGTATCACCGTGTTGAAGGATGCAGCAGCTGCATCTGTTTACGGTTCTCGTGCTGCCAATGGTGTTATCTTGATAACAACGAAGAGCGGTAAGGAAGGAAAGAGCCAGTTCACGGCCCGTGCCCGTTTTGGTCTCTCTTACCTTGCAAACGACAATAACTTTGGCGTGATGAATGGTCGGGAGCTACTGGAATTGCAGCGTCAGGCTATTATTAATGCGGGCAAGAACCCTGATGACCCCACTGCAGGTGCAAACTACTATCGCCCTTATGAACTGTTGACTCGTCCTCAGACAAACTGGATGGATAATTTTACCCGCACTGGTAAGATGCAGGAGTACGAGATTACCATGTCTGGTGGTTCTGCCAAGACAAAGTATTACAACTCTGTATCTTATAACAAGACCGATGGTGTTTTCTACGGCTTTGACTTCAGTCGCCTTATTGCCCGTGTCAATGTGGACCATGAGATTAACAAGTGGTTGAAGACTGGTGTCCGTGTCAGCGGCGGTTACCGTAAGTCAAACGATGTTCCGACACAGAGCCTGTATTATGCCAACCCTGCATGGGCAGGTCTGACCATCCTTCCTTGGTCTAAGGCATACAACGAGGATGGTTCTCACTATGTACCCATTTCAGAGAACTCTAACCAGAACCCTCGTGCAACTGCTCAATATGACGAACAGTGGGACCAGAAGTACGATATCAAAAGTAGTTTCTATTTGGAGTACAAGCCCATCAAGCAACTGACCTTCAAAACCACAAACGGTGTGGATCTGACTTTTGGTGAGAGTCGTCGCTATTGGTCTTTAGAGGCTCACAATAATGCCACGGGCTATCCTCGTTTGCAGCAGGGACAGACCACTTATCGCACCTTGACGACCTCAAATACGGCTACCTATCAAGACGTATTCAACGAGAAGCACAACTTGCGCGTTCTTGCAGGACAGGAGGCTACCGCATGGAAGTATATTGATAATTTTCAGCGTATTGGCAATATCAACCCAGATATTCCTTACTTGACTTCAGGTACGTTTGATGCAGACGACTGGTTCGGTGCTGACTATGGTCGCTCTAAGGAGACGATGATGTCATGGTTCGGTATCTTGGATTACAGTTATGATTCCCGTTACTATCTGCAGGCTTCTATCCGTGCTGACGGCAGCTCACTGTTTGGTGAGAACAACCGCTGGGGTACTTTCTGGTCATTAGGACTCTCATGGAATGCCCATAACGAGAAGTTCATGAAGGATGTCAAGTGGCTTGATGTTTTGAAACTGCGTGCCAGCTATGGTGTGAACGGTAATAATAATATCACCGTTTATCAGGCTTATGGTACCTATTCTACGGCTATCTACAACGGCTTGACGGGTATGATACCCTCAACCCCCGCCAACCCTGACTTGTCATGGGAGCGCAACAAGGCTTGGAACTTCGGTATTGACTTCCGTTTCCTGAAGCGCTTCTCTGGTAGCTTGGATATTTATACCCGTAAGACTACTGACATGCTTCTTGACAAGGCTCAGTCTTCAACCTCAGGTTTCAATACAGCACTGACCAACGTCGGTTCAATGCGCAACTCGGGTATTGAGTTCCAGTTCGATGCTAATATTATCGACTCCAAAGACTGGAAGTGGGATGTAGGTTTCAATATATCGCATAACAAGTCAAAGATTCTGGAGCTGGCAGGTGATGAGATGATGGGAACAGGTGCTGTTCGCTATATTGTCGGAGAGCGACTGATGACCTACTATCTGAAGGACTACTACGGCGTAAATCCTGTTAATGGTGAAGCGCTGTGGGTAACAGAGGACGGTTCTCTGACCAACGACAACAACAAGGCTCGTTACGTGAAGTGTGGTAGCCCTGAACCTACTTACACTGGTGGTATCAATACAACACTGACTTGGAAAGACCTTTCTCTGAGCGTTGTCGGTGAGTTCAAGGGTGGTAACAAGGTTTATATTGTCAATGAACATGCCTACCTCATTAGCGATGGACAGGAAATGACGATGAACCAGGACAAGACTGCCAGTAACTACTGGAAACAGCCAGGTGATACGGGAGTTAATCCCAAGCCAGTTGCCGGTAATGCTTCTAACTCTAATGGCTCAAGTACTCGTTGGCTTGAGAATGGTGGCTATTTCCGCATCAAGGATATCACATTGTCCTATATGCTGCCTCGTACATGGCTTAATAAGATTGGAATCGCCTCTGCCAAGGTTTACGCTAGTGGACAGAATGTCTATACTTTCCACAAGGTTAATTTCTGGGATCCGGAGCGCGGTGTGAATGGTATGGGTGCAGGTATCTATCCTGTTACAAAGACTTGGGCACTTGGCGTAGAGGTGTCATTCTAAGAGATAGTTATTCAAACATGACAAAACAAAAAGAATAAGCAATATGAAAAAAACAATAATGGGATTAGCACTTCTCGTGGCAGCTGGTTCTTTCAGTTCCTGCAATAACTTTTTGGAAGAAGGACCGGAGCTGAAGCAGAGTAACGAACTAACCCTTGGAAAATATGCAGGTTTGAACGATGCTGGTTCGGCACTCTATGCCATGTTCCAGAGCTATTCCTGGTACGGAGCTCAGTTCATTCTACAGTCTGAGTTGCGCGCAGGTAATGCCAAGAACCCCCTGACACTGGAAGGGTCAGGCCGTTATCGTCAAGATGCTCAGTGGAACTATACTGCCAACAACACTTCTTCGCTGTGGAGCTATGCCTACTACACCATCTCATGGGCAAACAATGTAATCAACAACTTAGAGGGCAAGGAGACCAAAGAGGTCACCGCTCAGGACTTGAACAACCTGAAGGCTGAGGCACTGTTTGTTCGTGCTCTCTGCCACTTTGACTTGGTTATTACTTATGCACAGCCTTACACCTATAAGCCTGAAAGCCTTGGTGTTCCTGTAGTATTGGTAACTCAGAATGGACAGCCTGCCCGTAACACTGTCAAAGAAGTCTATGACCAAGTGGTCGCTGACTTGACTGAGGCAGAGGGATTGATTAGTGATAATTTCACGCGTGCTGGTATCAGCGATCCTGCTGCTATGGTTTCAAAGTCTGCTATTCAGGCTCTTCTTTCTCGTGTTTACCTCTATATGGGAGAGTGGCAGAAGTGTGCTGACTATGCTACAAAGGTTATCAACAGCGGTAAATACAAACTGCTTGATGCCGATGCCTATCTGTCTATGTGGAGTGCCTCCGTTACTCCTGCCAATGGAGAGTTTATCTTCGAGGTCTTCGGTTCTAACAAGAACAGCTACTGGGATGGTTCTGGCTGGGAGCATCTGCCCTATCTGACAGGAGTTGGCAATGAGGGATCTCAGGACATCTGCGCAACTCAAGACTTGGTTGACCTCTATGAGGATTCTGATGTGCGTTCCAAGTTCTTCACCAAGGTTAATACTGACAATATTATTACGAAGTATTATGGTAAGGAGGGTGGTGTTCCCCGTCAGGTTAATATCCCCATCTTGCGTCTGGCTGAGATGTATCTGAACCGTGCCGAGGCCATTTACAATGGTGCATCTATCAGCGGTGTGACTGCTATGGGTGATTTACAGGCAATCGCCGAAAAGCGTGGTGCTACTGTTCCTGCTCAGTTTGACATCTTCACGGAGCGCCGCAAGGAACTGATGTTTGAAGGACATATCGTTTACGATTATGCCCGTTGCAAGAAGAACCTTACCCGTACGGATTTTGACGGCACTATTAACAAAGACGTTCCGTTCCCTGACAACAAGTGGGCTATGCCTATCCCGAAGCGTGAGTTGGATGCCAACCCCAATATGGTACAGAACGAAGGCTTCTAAGAGAATTTAATAATTGAAGAATTAAAAATTGAAGATTCTATGAAAATAAATAAATTAGCATTTGGTTTAGTAGCTGCTGCTTTGATGTCTTTCACATCATGCAGCAACGACTATCCAACTTTCGATGATGCTGACGCTTTTGTGGCAATGACCAGTTCTTCAGCCTATGTTGCTGAAACCGGCAAGACACTTAAAGTTCCTGTCATGCTGACTTCGTTGTCTGGCATAGAGAAGACTGTGGAGTTTTCGTTGACACCTGACGAAACATCGGGTGCAATTGAAGGAACTCATTACAAATTAGTGAATAGTTCCAAGTCTCTTTCGTTCACGAAAGAAAATCCTACTCAGTATATTGAGTTTGAGATTCTTGATAACGATATATTTGAAGGTGATGTAAGATTTACAATCACACTTACAAAGCCTGACGGTTTGAACTTGGGCGCTAACAAAACTTGTGTGGTAACGATAGAGGACGACGAGCATCCTTTGGCATTCATCTTAGGAACGTTTACTGCTAAGGGTACCTCACAATTTGACGGAGAATTAGAATGGTCAGTTCGAATTGAAAAGGATGCAACAGATTTGAACAAGGTATGGATAACCGGTCTTGTAGATGGCACTACAAGTGCAATCTATGGTACGGTAAATGCCGACAAGACTGAAATATCAATACCTTTGGAGCAGCAGGTACATCCTCACTCTACCTATGATATCTTATTGGAAGCTTACGGATGGGATGGTTCTGCAAGATACTCTCTTGAGGACGGCGTGCCTTTGATTGGACTCATCGCAGCTGATGGAACAATCTCATTCCCCAACTATTGGTACGGTGGTTATGCTTTCAACAAGTCGGACGGCAGTGGTGCTGGATGGTGGGATCTCTTATGGAATGATGTAGTCCTCAAAAAGAATTAATAATAAGATTTAATCATTTAGAATTATGAAGAAACTATTATATAGCTTAATGACGGCAGTCATTGCTTTGACAAGCTGTACCACATGGGATGATCCTAAGACGGAGAACTATGGTGAAGGCCCTTCTATCGAGGTGAGCATTGCTGCCGTTGCACCTACAGACTCTGCATTCGTAGTGTCAATCGTTCCAGGTACTGGCACAACTTACTATGCTTTCGTGATGGACGCCAACGATGAGGCTGAGACACTCGATGCTGCAACATTGCTGAAGGGTGGATATGGCAACAACGTGGTGAATACGAGCAAGTACCCTTCTCTGACTATTCCTGTTGATGGCATGGAACCTAATACTACCTATCAGGTTTATGCCGTAGCAAGTAATGAAAAAGGAATTATTGGTAAGATCTCTGTTGCCAGCATCAAGACGACTGACTCGGGTAAGCCAACATTTACTCAGTTCAGTGCAGATGCCAGTGCCAAGTCTGCTACAGTAACCTTTAATCAGGCTGTTGCTCGTGGTGAAGGTAAAGTGTCAGGTGTATATTTTAAGGAATGGGATTTCGAGAATCCTGTTCCTCTGACAGATGAGGATATTGCTGTTGAAGTAAGCGGTAAGACTATGAAGCTGACAGCTGCTGACGTACCTGCTGGTGCGTACCTGTTGTTCTCATGGGAAGAAGGAACCGTTGTTGATGCTACAGGCAATAAGTGTGCTGCTTTTGAAAGCAGTGTAAATCCTGCTGCAGAGACCGTTGAGGATATGTTCGTGGGTGTATGGTTGCATGTTGCCAACAAGAATTGGAGTATGTCTGATGATAATGTGTCTTCTCCCAAGTCTGGGAGCACATTCCCCAAGTGGAGTGAGTTCGTAGGGGAGATTACCTTTGACGATTTTGTTTATGTCGTAGAAGAAGATATTAAGGATGGTGATTTCACGGTTACCTATACAAATGACAGTCGTACAGCAACCTACAAACTCCCTGTAAAGAATATTAACTTCGGTTTGAATGACAACTTTGGTACCAAGAAGGTAACCTTCACGCTGCCTGCTGCTACACAGCCAGGCGACAAGGTAACCTTGGCTATTGCTGAAGGTGTGTTCAAGGATGTCTATGGCAATGACAATGACGCATTTGCCTCTAAGGTATATTGGGTTAGCTTTGCCATGAAGAAGGAAGATGTTTTGGGCACTTTCACCTTCTATGCGACCTTATCAAGTGGTAAAACCTATAGTTTTGGTAATTTCACTATTGAGGAGGATGCAGAGGCAGAGAATGGACTTGTTATCAAGGATTTCTATCTTCCAGGTTCTGTTTTGAAGGCAAGATATGACATTGACAATTGTAAGATGTATATCACTCCTTACGAAGCTCTTGGTGTAGAAGAAATAGATGCGGAAACCAAATACGGTCAAGTGCTTTATAGTCTCACCTATGCCGATGAGATTGAGTGTGATGTTACTTCCGAGGGTATTGTTACTAGTGATTTGGGTATTGTTGCTTATGACGAAAACTTCGAGAATCCTCTTGGTTGGTATTTGAAAGCTACTGTTGCTATGTTTGTGCCTGCAAAGTCAGCTGCAGCTCCACGTCGCGCAAGTGTAAAGAAGTCAACTTCAAAGCATGTAAAGAAGACTCGTGTTGCTAAGAATGTAGCAAAATATCGTAAGTAAATCTTCTAAACACAATCCTCTTTTTCTTCATGCACTCCCATTTTGGGAGGGCATGGGGAGGAAGAGGATTATTGGCTTAAATAATAATAATTAGGTATTTTGATGAAAAAGACTATTGTTTTATTGACCATGATGACCTTGTCCTTAGGCATTGAAGCTAAGGTGGTGACCACTCAGATTGCAGCTGCTAAGGCCAAGGAAATGGTAGCAGAGCATGTTGATGGCTTTGCCGCTGAGGTGCAGAGCGTAACACCTATGGCATATAAGGGTAAAACAGCCTATTATGTAGTGCAGTTTGCTCCTCAAGGTTGGGCACTTATCAGTGCTGATGATACCTCAGCTCCACTGATTGGCTATTCTGCTGAAGGAACCTACCAGATAGAAAATCTGCCCTACAACTTGAAGGCACAGATGGGTATTTTTGCAGAGCAAGTCATTGACAATGCTCAGCGATATACACAACCACATCAAGGTTGGGCACAGGAAGAAAGTATGATCAGGAGAGCAAATAGGGCTTCTTCCGATAATATTAGTCCGCTAATTAACGTTACTTGGGATCAAAGTGGAGTCTACTGGAAGTATTGCCCTGTTACAAGTAGCGGGCAGCATGCCTATGTCGGCTGCGTGGCTGTTGGTATGGCTCAGGCAATGAGCGTGGCCCAATGGCCTGCTCATGCAACGGGCAGCAAAGCCTACGATCATGCTACATTTGGTTGGCTTTCTGTAAACTATGATGAAGAGCCTGCTTACAATTGGAACAATATCCTTACGGGGGCTAATGGAAAAGACGATGTCGCCCGACTGCTGTGGCATTGCGGAATGTCTGTAACAATGGACTATGGTACTGGCGGTTCTGGTGCTCAGACATCAGCCATTGCAACTGCACTACGCACCTATTTTGGCTATCCATCCTCTGTCACCTATTATAACAGGAGCAGTTTTAATGACACTGACTGGAAAAACCTTATCTTGACAGAGTTACAGGAAGGGCGTGCGGTAGCCTATAGTGGTCATGACCCCAAGAAGAACTATGGACACTGCTTCAATCTTGATGGATATGATGGCAATTGGTTCCATGTAAATTGGGGATGGGGTGGAAAAAACGATGGATATTTCGGACTTGATGGCTTGCGCGATGCAACAATGGACATGGACTATACCGATGGGCAGGGTGTTGTCATTGGTATTCGTCAGCCCTCAGAGTATCCCATGAATATTACGCTTTCAAGTTTGCAGGTTTCCGCTGATGCACCTATCGGTACAGTGGTGGCAGCAGTAAATGTAGAAAGTGAAGCCACAAATCCTACTTATACGTTTACTCTTCGTGGTGCTAGAAATCCAATCACAAAGAAGTATGCCTCTGTTCCTTTTACGATAGAGGACATGAAGCTGATTACAACAGAGGCAATGCCTGATGCTGCTTCACGCTATGTAGAGATTATCGTTAAGAATAACGAGAATGGTCATGAATTGAGCCGCACATTTACAATTCAGATTGTCAAAGGAACTGGTATAAAGGTAATTAATTCAAGTGACAGTAATCAGGAGTTCTTTGATGTCTCTGGACGACAGTTGCAAACCCCACAGAAAGGGCTTAACATCATACGGCAACGTAATTCAGATGGCAGTGTGACAGCTAAGAAGGTTCTTATTAAATAAAATAGAAAGATGAAAAAGTTGTTTTCCGTTTTATTGGTTGCCCTTGCGACGCTAACTGCAAATGCACAAAGTTATGAGCCTAACACAAAGTGGCCATATATCTATGAGAATTTCACAGATGGTACAATTTTTTTCGAAGGCAATAAGAAAAAGGAATGTATGCTGAATATACATCTGTGGGGTAATAAGTTGCATTATCTAAACGAGGACCAACGTATTTTCCAGTCTGAGGATAAAGGGGTAATCCGTGTTGAGATAGGCAGTGATGCTTATATTTTCAGTGATCACAAACTTGTAAGGATTATTGCAGCCGATAAGAATAATGTTCTTGTAGAATTGACTTCTGGTGATTTCGATGCTCTTTTTTCAGGAACCGGAGCATATGGAAGTAGCTTAAATTCATCAGCTTCCCGTGATCTTTCTTCTCTTGATTTAGGCGGTATGGATTCTCCTGAATTAGGACGGCTGCTTCAAGAGCGTAGTGACGGACGCGAGATTTCACTGAAACATAAGTTCTTCTTTATTGTCAATGGCAAGCAGATAGATGCCAGCAAAAAAGATGTAGAGGGCCTGCTGTCAGATGAAGGGAAAAAAGAGTGGAAGACATTTCTGAAGCAGAATAAGATTAAGTGGAAGAATGTTGATTCCTTAAAGCAAGTACTTTCTTTCATTAATCTATACCAGTAGTGGCCTGGTCATCATGAAGCAGGGCAACGTGGTTAAGAAGGTTGTGAAATAAGGATATAGATTATTGCACAATACACTCAGGGCAGGAGTCTCAACGATTTCCTGCCCTATTTTTTGTGTTTTGAGAAAA
>CAMOGP010000021.1 GCA_946614175.1 uncultured Prevotella sp.
AGAAAATAATAATCCGCAGGCTCTGCTGAGCTTGCGGATTTCATTTTTTATGATTCTACACTTTCTCTTTTTCTTACTTTAAAAACATCTTTGCATTCTTGCAGATGTACATTGCCTCGATGGCTGCTACAGCCACAACGGCCAGTGAAATAAATGTCAACGTCATAATCTTTTTCCTTTCTCTAACTTTTTAATACTTAATATGTTATCCTGTCTTTACTGTTACAGCTCCTCTCTTTGGAGCTCTGTTATCCTTTTGACGATGCAAAGGTACGACACTTTCTGATACGTTGTATCTCTTTGGTGCTATTTTCGACAGAAAAAGTTATTTTATTTGACGCTTGTCAACACTTTGACATAGGTCAAAACAAGAGAAATACCAAATTTATTCGTTTATTACAGAAAAAGTACGTATATTTGCAGCCTTAACAGGAAACCAATGGACGAACAGACAAGTAAAATCAGGAAGGACTACCTGCGCTACCTGCGACTGCAGCGCAGCGTGTCGCCGAATACGTTGGAGGCGTATGCCCTCGACCTAGATAAGTTGCTTGTCTTCCTGGGCCATGAGGGGAAACGGGTGACGGATGTGGAGCTGTCGGACCTGCAGACCTTTGCTGCCGGACTGCATGATGTGGGCATAGGTCCGCGCTCACAATGCCGCATACTGAGTGGGGTACGCTCGTTCTATCGCTTCCTTGTGATGGATGGCTATATGGATAATGATCCTACCGAACTACTGGAGTCGCCTGTGCTGGGCGAACATCTGCCTGAGTTCCTGACACCTCAGGAGGTGGATCAGCTCAAAGACAGCATAGACTTGTCGAAGCCTGAGGGCCACAGAAACAGGGCTATCATCGAGGTGCTCTTCTCCTGCGGACTGCGTGTGTCGGAGCTGGTGAACCTGAAATGGTCGCAACTCTATGCCGACGAGCGCTATCTGCGTATCCTGGGCAAGGGTTCCAAGGAGCGCCTGGTGCCGATCTCTAATACGGCCCTGAGGGAGATAGAGAACTATCTGCCCTGGCGCAACTCGCTGAAGATAAAGCCTGGCGAGGAGGATTATGTCTTCCTGAATCGCCGAGGGGCACATCTCACGCGAGTGATGGTACTCATCATGCTGAAGGCTCAGGCCGAGGAGGCTGGCATCAAGAAAACCATCTCGCCCCACACCCTGCGCCACTCCTTTGCTACGGCGCTATTGGAAGGCGGTGCCGACCTGCGTGTCATTCAGGCTCTGCTGGGCCACGAGAGCATAGGCACTACGGAGATATACACCCACATGTCCATGCAGACCCTGCGTGACGAGGTGCTTAATCATCATCCAAGAAATATTATTCATTAATCATATCTATTAAAAGACCATTAACTATGATGACCAAGAAATTTTTACTGACTGCCCTGATGGCTGTTTTCGCGCTGGGTATCCATGCGCAGGTTGAGGCTCCTAAAGACACACCCCAGTTGGAGTTTGCCCTGCAACTGAAGGTGACGCTGGGGGAGACGTTTGGTATCAACAATACCCAACATGGACGTCGCACGGTGATACCTATCACAGGTGGCACCTTTGAAGGTCCAGGTATCAAGGGTACGATTGTCAATGGCGGTGCCGACTATCAGTTGGCTAATGCCGACGGCCGCACCGAACTGGAGGCTATCTACTGTATCAAGACGGATGATGGCGTGTATATCCATGTGCGTAATCGTGGTATCATTGCCAACACCAAGGATGCCGACGGCAAGCCTTCGTTCTATTTCCGCTGTGCCCCTCAGTTTGAGGCGCCTGCCGATAGTAAGTATGGCTGGCTGAACAACTCGCTGTTTCTCTGTGCTCCCTCGTTCTCACAGGGCTTCAACGGCATAGTGCTGAATGTATGGCGCGTAAAATAAAATAATAATAAGACAATGAAAAAGTTTTTGATGACACTCGCAGCTCTCGTTTGCTGCGTCATGACAACGGCGGTGTTTACCGCCTGTGGCGATGAGGATACGCCAACCACTTACAGGTATCAGATTGCTTTGGACAAGAGAAGTAGTCAATACGTTGACCAGGTCCTCTATAACGCAACGGAAGAGAAGGACGTGCTGGATGCGCTCAATCAGGCCATCAAGTACGACGGCACGGTGTACACGCACTATTCTGAGAAGCAGGATGACCTGATGAAAGCTGCCTGCGAGGCTGTGAAGAAGGAGTATGCGGACAAGGTGCCCAATAGTATCTATATGAAGTTCGACCTCTATCGTATTGACAGCGAGGGCGGAAATTCAGAGATGGCAGAGATTATTGGCTCTTACGAATTGGGACAGGCACTTACCAAACCCTATGTGGCATATTCCGTTGTCACCAATCATGATGAGGCCTACAGAGGGCTTAAGGCAAAGAAGGCCGCACTCGATGCAGATGTCTATCAGGCTTCTTTCGCTACACTGAAAACACTTGTTGGTATTCACATGGAGGTGACCGATACGCTTCCCTCTGGTGCTATCTCCACCACACGTTTGGACCAGTATTCTGTGTTCGAGGATCATTACAAGGATATGTTAGGTAATCTGTATCTTGATACGGAGAAAGATAACAATGCGATTGTTGGTTATTGCGACTCTGTGGCTCAGAGTCATGCCAACGATACCTTGGCTGTTGATGCTGTCGTAGCTGTCCAGAAGACCAATTTCCTCACGAGCGAGTGTGTGGACGTATGGCGTAAGACATTCAGGGCAAATAAGTATAAGTAAAACGAGATGATTGCGAGAGGCCTGCCAGGAAATCACCGGGCAGGCCTCTTTCTTTTTGTTTTAGTCTATGATTTAGTCCACGAGGTCTTCCTCTTCCTCAGGACGGTCTTCCTCGATTACCAGGTTGTCGATGATGAAGTTCTGGCGCTCCATGGTGTTCTTTCCCATATAGTACTCCAGGAGTTTCTGCACTTGGTCGGTCTTATGCAGGGTGACTTGCTCCAGTCGGATATCAGGACCGATGAAGCCTGCAAACTCCTCAGGCGATATCTCACCAAGACCCTTGAATCGTGTAATCTCTGGATCGGGACCTAACTCGCGGATGGCATTCACACGCTCTTCCTCGCTATAGCAGTAGCGCACGATGAAGTCGCTCTTCTTGCCTTTGGCATCTTCTGCGGCTAGCACCTGCTTGTTGCGAATCTTGGTGCGGCGGTTGCGCACGCGGAACAGTGGCGTCTGCAGCACATAGACATGACCCTCACGAATCAGTTCTGGGAAGAACTGCAGGAAGAAGGTGATAATCAGCAGGCGAATATGCATACCGTCCACATCGGCATCGGTAGCCACAATCACCTTATTATATCTCAGTGTGTCCATGCCTTCCTCAATGTCGAGGGCAGCCTGGAGCAAATTGAACTCCTCGTTTTCATAGACCACCTTTTTCGTCAGACCAAAGGTGTTCAGGGGTTTTCCCCTTAAGGAGAATACGGCCTGTGTGTTCACATCACGGCTCTTGGTGATAGAACCACTGGCAGAGTCACCCTCAGTGATGAAGATGCACGACTCCTCCTTGCGGTCGTTTTTAGTGTCGCTGTAGTGGATACGACAGTCGCGCAACTTACGGTTGTGCAGGTTGGCCTTCTTTGCACGCTCACGTGCCAGTTTGGTGACACCAGCCATCGCCTTGCGCTCTTTCTCGCTCTCCTGAATCTTCTGCATCATCACCTCTGCCACATCAGCATTTTTATGCAGGTAGTTGTCCACCTCAGTCTTGATGAAGTCGCCCACATATTTGTTGATGCTTGGTGGGGCGGGATGTTCGGCATCGACCTGTGCAGGCATTGGTGCCATGGTGAGTGAACCGAGTTTAATCTTCGTCTGACTTTCGAACATGGGCTCCTCTACATTCAGGGCGATAGCAGCTACGATACCAGTACGGATATCGCCATATTCAAAATTCTTCTGGAAGAACTCTTTGATGGTCTTGGCGATATGTTCCTTGAAGGCACTCTGGTGTGTTCCGCCTTGTGTGGTGTGCTGACCATTGACGAAGGAGTAGTATTCCTCACCATACTGGTTGGCATGGGTGAATGCTATCTCGATATCCTCGCCCTGCAAGTGGATGATAGGGTAGAGGGCATCAGCGCTCATGCGATCTTTCAGCAGGTCTTCCAGTCCATGGCGGCTGAGGATGCGTCGGCCATTATACATGATGGCCAGTCCCGTGTTCAGATAGGTATAGTTGCGGAGCATGTTTTCCACAATATCGTTGTGGAACTGGTAGTTGATAAACAGCGTGTTATCAGGCTCGAAATAGATATATGTGCCGTTCTCGTCGTCAGTAGGTTCTGTGGTGTCTGTCACCAATTTGCCTTTCTCAAAGGTAGCTTTGCGTACCTGACCGTCGCGGTAAGAGTGTACCTCGAAATGACTGCTCAGTGCGTTGACGGCTTTCACACCGACACCGTTTAGGCCGATAGACTTCTTGAAGGCTTTTGAGTCGTACTTACCGCCTGTGTTCAGCACGCTGACGGCCTCAATCATCTTTCCCTGAGGGATGCCTCGGCCATAGTCGCGCACAGAGACACGGAGGTTGTCGTCCACATTGATCTCAATGCGGTCGCCGGCCTTCATCTTGAATTCGTCGATAGAATTGTCGATAACTTCCTTCAGCAGCACGTAGATACCGTCCTCTGCCAATGAGCCATCCCCCAATCTACCGATATACATACCAGGACGCAAGCGGATATGCTCCGTACCGCTCAGTGTTCTGATATTATCATCATTATAATCAACGGTAGAACCGCCGACCACTGTTGTGAGGTTGTTTTCTTCTGCCATTATAGTTGCTTTTTATAACACCTGCGGCGTTTATGTTGTTCGTGATCGAAGTACATCCACTGGCTTTGCACCTTGCCGTTGGCCTCCATCTCCACGTGGGTCTCACCCCATTTGAAGCCGTACTTTTGGTAGATGGGTATAAGGTCGTAGAACAGCAGGGCATTGGCTCCCTTGGTGCGATATTCCGGAAGTACACCGATGAGCAGACAATCTACGATATCGGTCTTCTTGAATTTTAGGGCACGGATGATGTGCCACCAGCCGAAAGGCCAGAGACGACCATTGTGGCATTTCTGCAAAGCCTTGGTCAATGAGGGAATGGTGATACCCACGCCAATACAGTCGTGGTTGGGCGTGTTCCAGTCCTCAATGATGCAGAGCAGGTCCAGTTCAATGAACTTAAAGTACATGTTCACATATTCGTCCATCTGTTTCTCCGACATCTGAGAGTAACCGTAAAGGTGACCGAAGGTCTTGTTGATAACCTCGAAAACGCGATGGCCATATTTCTCAGGACCGAAGATATCCTTCTTCTTTAGTTTCCTGACGTGCAGGTTGTAGCGCTCCATGGTCAGTTCTGCCACGCGTTTCATCTTTTCGGGCATGCCACTCTCAGGTACAAAGACCTTATACTCTACGTAGTCATTATCTTTCTCGTAGCCCTCCATCTGCTCCATCAGGCGGGGATAGTATTCGTAGTTATACAGGGTGGCCATGGTGCCAAGCTGGTCGAAACCGTGGGTCAGCATACCCTCAGGGTCCATATCCGTAAAGCCTAGCGGGCCGATGACTTCCTTCATTCCTTTTTGCTTACCATATTCCTCTACGGCATTCAGCAGGGCGCGCATCACCTCTGCATCATCAATGAGGTCCAGCCAGCCAAAACGGACGCATGGGCGCTGCCACTGTTCGTTGTATCTGTGATTGATGATGGCAGCCACGCGACCTACAACTTTTCCGTCGCGATAAGCCAGAAAATATTCTGCCTCACAGAAATCGAAGGCCGAGTTCTTGTCACGACTCAGCGTATTCACTTCATCTCTGTACAGATTGGGTGCATCAAACTTATTTCCACGATACAGATCATAATGCAACTGAATAAAGGTGTCTAGACCGCGCTTGTCGGTCACACGCTTAATCTCTATTTGTCCCATAAATTCTTAGTATATCCAAAAATATCGTACAAAGTTACGTTTTTTCATAGAAAAAAAAGAAAAATTATTTGTTTTTTTAAAATATTAAGCGTAAATTTGCACTTACGTATAACAATTGAAAGGAGATTACCATGCTAAAAAAGTGCCTAAGAATTCTATTTAATATTGACAACCTGATAATATCCATCATTACCACAGCACTTCTCTGCGGACTACTGACTATCATTAAACGATTAGAGTTTTTAGATCCTGTAGAAAAGGTTGTGGAGGAATTGTCAATGATGGAGGTTTATTTTCATATTAACAATTCTGGTGAGAAGGAGATGAGCCAGGAAATCTCAATTGTAGATATTACAGATTTGAGCGAACGTCAGCGTGACTCTATTGCTATCGTTGTTAATCAGATTATTGAGTTGAAACCGTCTATATTGGGTGTCGATGTAATATTTGAGAGACCATTATCTGACACAGAAGCTGATGATAAGCTTGCAAATGCATTTCTTTCTACTCCTGACGATATACCTATAGTAATGGCAGAGAAACTTGCGTTGCCTAATTCCGAAACGCGAACTTTTGGCATGGTGACTCATTCCTTTTTTGTTGATGGTCTTTTGGAAGAAGGTGGGGTTAATGTTATTGAGAAACCAACTACTAATCTTAAGCATTATCCTGTTTATTTGATGACAGAAACGGACACCGTCTATTCTTTACCAGCAAAAATAGTTGAAATCCTTTCTGGGGAAAAGGTCGTTCCTGATCGTGATTGCGAACACACAATTAATTATGAAAGTGTTGACTTCCCCGTGATTAATTATCGTGAATTGCAGGAGAACAAGCAATTAATAACAGGACGAAAAGTGCTTCTTGGTGCATTTTATGAAGAGCGAGACAAACACTTAACGCCATTAGGTGAACTTCCTGGTATTAAGGTACTGGCATATACCATCCATTCCATGCAGCAAAACAAGCACATTTGGCAAGGCGGTCTCTTCTGGATAATCCTTATGGCTGTCTTAGCCGGATATTTTATGAATGCGTTTGAATTTTTGATGTCTTGGCTTATCGTAAAGGTGCCGAAATCCCGTGGTAAGGATATTCCGCTTTTCTTGAAATTCTTTACCGAGAGTGAGATCTATGACAAAATAGTAGCTTTTATTTTCATGGTGTTCTTTACGGGTTTTGCATACTGGCTTTATGCAAAACAGTATATTTATATCAACACGTGGTTAGCTTTAGGTACCATTGCATTTATTGAAGAAGGACGACTAATATATAAAGCCTGGCTTGTCTTCTTATATAAGAAAGGCCTCACAAAAGCCAGTCAGCACTCAATTTATTATAAAGAGATTAAGCAATCTGCTGAAGAACCTATTGAAGATAATTAAAAAAACGCTACCATTATGAATAAAATCTGTTTAACATGTATTCTGTTAAGCCTTTCACTGATGCTTTCTGCGCAAGGCGTATCAAGTTATCATGTCTATATTGTGAAAGGTGAGGTGTATAAAACAATGCGCAAAGGAAAACAAACGGTAAGGAATGCGGTACATGCTAAAGACATACTGAAAGGAAGTGATGTTATTGCGATGGCGCAAGATAGCGAACTAAAACTGGTAAATGTTTCTGATAGTACAATGGCCGTTTTGCGTAACCAATGCAGTGGAAGTATCATGAGTCTTATAAGTTCACAATCAGGAGCGCGTCAGTCTATGACAGGGAAATATTTCGCTTTTGTCATGAAGAGTCTGATTGGTAATGGCTTTGATGAGGGTTTCTCTTCTGGCAGGACAACGACGACATACAGAGATGATACCGACTCTCTTTTTACTTCTGGTGAAGATACCCTATTTTATGATGAAGACTATATTCGTGATGCATCCAATTATTTTCCAGTTCTTAACATGTCTTGTCTACCCTATTTGGTCAGGATTCTTCCAAGAATAGAGAGAATCTCTACCCCTCCATACAGACGTTATTTCTTTGAAAAGGCGTTGGTCGATTTTTATAGATAGAGACTTACTTACCTGACGCTATAAAACCTAACTTGTATATGAGAAAACGATTATTACTACTATTATTTTTTATTGGCTTTGTATGTATCCCTTCGTTTGGTCAGACCAAACGTATGGAGCAGATGATTGATGAGGCAAAGAAAGCCGAGAAGAAGGGTCAGCACAATAGAGCTGATAGTATTTATCGGGAATACATTGTAGCGTTTAAAGCAAATGGTCTTACGAAAAACTTTGAATATTCAGAACTCCTTTCGAATTTAGCTCAGCGATTGGCACTAAGAGGTCAGGTAGATGAGGCCATCAAGATGCAAGAAGAGGTCATAGAAGTGCGTAAAACGGCTTTAGATTGCACGTATGCTCAATGGGCAGCATCAACATGTGACCTGGCATCTTTGTATGCTCGAAAAGGCAACTATAACAAAGCGATAGAGATTGGAGAACAGGGGCTTGAGATGCTGCGTAAGAAATATGGTGAGGGACATCATTATTGTTGCATAGCCTTAGCCAGTCTGGCAAACTATTATTCGGCCAGGGGATTAGCTGGGGACAGTCAGAAAGCTGTTGAACTATGTGAAAAGGCGCTTGAGAAAATGAAAACGGGTACACCTGCATATGCAAGTGCTCTTAATTCACTGGTCTTTTTCTATTCTCAAACTGGCAATCTCATACAGGCGAATAAATTAACTAAGAAAGCTCTGAAAGAAGCCAAGAAACTGCAGAAAAAAGATCCAATCAATGGTGCGATAGTGCTTAATAATAATGCCATCCGATTGGCTGCTATTGGCAACTACGAGCAGGCCTTGGATTATATGCTGACTGCAAAGGGTTTTTATGATGAAGCTGGAAGTACACAGACGCTAAGTTATAGTAAAATCCTGACTAACTTAGGTACTTATTATCATCACCTGCATAGGTATCAGGACGCTGTCGTAGTCTTGGAGCAGGCTCTTCCTGTTTTAGAAAGACTTGTAGGAAAAGAGAGTTCTGATTATATTCGTTGCGTTAGTGACTTGTCGTCTGTCTATAAAGAGCTTGGCAACTTGGAGAAGGCAGATGAACTAGCTCACGAATCGGATCAGATAAGTAAGAAACTTGGTAGTCAGGACAATGTAAAATATGCAAAGTCATTGTCAAAGCAAGCTGCAACCTTTGCGTCAAATGGAAACTATCAACGTGCCATTGAACACGAACGGAAGGTGATAGAGATATATCGTAACAGAAAGGACAGTCTTAGTATGGCTTTCGCTATCGGTGAACTTGCAAACTATTTGTTCGCTAATGGCAATAAGGAAAAGGCACTTGCTACGATGGAGCAAGCTCTTGATATTTACCGCAATCGTGGCCTGCAATCACCGAATTATGCGCAGGCCTTGAATAATAGTGCAATATTATATTATAATGCAGGAAACTATCAGCAGGCATCCTTGTATGGCCAACAGTCGCTTGATATGTATAAGCAGATAGGAGATACAATTAGTGCTATCTATGCACGTATTTTGTCAAACAATGCCCTTTTCCATTTTGTCAGCAACGATAGTCGTAATACGATAGAGATGGCGCAGAAGGCTGTCTCGCTACACAGAAGCCTGTTGGGCGAGTCTCATCCAGACAATGTTCCCCTGCTTTATAACTTGGCAGTCTATCAAATGCAAAGTGACATGTGGCAGGAGGCTCAGAAGAATTACCAACAAGCCCTAAAGATTCAGGCCGAACAGGTTCGTACCAATTTCCTTCATCTGACGTCACAAGAGAGGGAAAGTTTCTGGAATCAAAAGAAATATGTGTTTGGATTTGCACCACTTTTGGCATATCAACTAAATAAAAACCATATTGAAGGTAGTGAGACTGCCATCTCCGATGCCTATAATGCAATTCTGTTTACCAAAGGTATTCTTCTTAATTCTGACATTGATTTCAAGAATCTTCTAAAACGTACTGGCGATAAGCTGTTATTGGATAAATATGAAAAACTGGAACAACTTAGGCAAAATGAAAGGGATTACTATAAATTGAATGCGAATCAGCGTGTCACATTTGATATAAAAAAGATACAAGAGGAGATATACCAGCTTGAGCGTTCTTTGGTGCGTGGATGTAAAGAATATGGAAATTTTACTGAAAACTTGGCTATCACTGCAGAGAAGATAAGTCAGTCTTTAAATGACGATGAGGCTGCGATAGAGTTTGCTGATATATATCTTAAAGGTATTGGTACTACTTATCTTGCCTTTTTACTTCGGAAGGGAGATAAGACGCCAAAACTTATTCGACTTTTCTCTGAAGAAGATCTTAAAGACCTAAAATATGGTACAAAGACTTTTAAGGAGGCTATGAAAGATGAAAAGGGTGTTGGACTTCTTTATAACGATTCTGTTTTTGGTAATCGTCTTTGGAAGCCTATCACAAGCCAGTTGCAAGGCGTTAAGAAAATCTATTTCTCCCCTACGGGTATGTTCTACCAAATGGGAATAGAATATTTGCCGTGTGATGCGAATCAGCGTATCAATGATTTGTATGCTGTATATCGGTTGTCGTCAACAAAGTCGTTGATACATCCAACAAAGGTGGAGAAGATAAGTACTGCGACTATTTATGGTGGTCTGAATTATGACATGAGTCTTACGGCCCTGCGAAGCCAGCACGATAAATGCTTGGATAACGAGAGTCATGCTCCTCTTTTGGCTTATACTGATACGCGATCACCAGGATATGTTTATGGCATGCAGCGTACACTTGACTCTCTTTCAATACGAGGCTCTGTTAATTTCCTAGAAGGTACAAAATATGAGGCGTTGAATATTAATGAACAACTTCTTCAGAATAATGTTGATACAACGTATGTCTTGATGGGTGATGAAGGTATCGAAGAAACATTCAAGCAGTTGAATGGTACGAGCCGATCCATTATTCATATTGCTACTCATGGTTTTTCTTTCTCTGAACAGGAAATCAAGGAAAAAGGAGATAAACTGGTATTCATTAACGAACAGAACGACAATCTGGATAACATGCTTAATTATTCAGGATTGCTTATGTCGGGTGCTAACTATGTGCTGAAAGGACGTAAATTACCTGAAGATATAGAGGATGGTATCCTGACGGCACGTGAAATATCACAAGTAGACCTGGGAAAGGTTGGATTGGTTGTCCTTTCTGCTTGCCAGACTGCGTTGGGTGAGATACGTGAGGATGGCGTTTTTGGTATTCAACGTGGTTTTAAGAAAGCTGGTGCACATTCTCTGCTGATGAGTTTGTGGAAGGTTGACGACAGGGCCACAGAAATCATGATGACAGCTTTTTATAGGAATCTTGTCAAAAGCAATGATCGTTATGACGCATTTAAAAAAGCACAGAAGACTGTTCGAGAGAGGGGTTTAAAGTCTCCTTATTATTGGGCATCGTTTATATTACTGGATGGGAAATAACTCGAATGCTAATGCTGATACAAAAAGATTGCCGGGCAAGGGCGCCCGGCAATCTTTTTTTGAGATATGTATTTTATTGGAATTACTCGTAGACGGTGTATTCCTTGATAGCTTCACCATCGATGATAACGCAACGGTTCTTGTCATTATCTTCAAATGGTTGAACGCTGTCGCCCTTATAGTCAACGCTAATGCTGTTACCGTCAACACCATAGCGACTAACCAAGTCTTGCTTAAACTGCTCTGCACGTTTCTGAGAATAGGTCATGTTGACACGTGAGTTGCCAGTTCCTTTATCTGCGTAGCCGACAATAGTAATCTTAGCTTTCTTGTTTTCCTTCATAAAGTTGGCAACCTGCTCCATGATGGCACTAGGAGTCTCGTTCTCGCTGACACGGATGTTATAGAATACAACCTTATGCAACTTGACGTTCTCCTGCTTCAAAACAGCCTTCTTCTCAGGTACTTTTTCCTCTTCTACAACAACGGGTGCAGGTGCAACTTCTGCTTTTTGGTCTTCAACAATTTCCTGAACAACCTGAGTGTATGTAGGAGCAGGCTTCTTGTATCTGTGGCTGAAACGGAAATTTAAACCGAGCATAGCGGTAAACATCCAGTCGTCAGCGTCATTGGTCTTTGAATTGAAACGATCATCCAATGAGTTCGCATTAATTTCCAGTGACAAGCCAACAGGTTTAGCCTGGTTGGTCTCCAAACGAAGACCTGCCCGCAGGTTGTGGCTCAAACGATTGTCTTTCCATGCGAGTGGTATAGCGTCGGCAGGCATATTCAAAGCTTTCAGCTCATCATTATCCCAAGCGTAGTTCAAACCAATACCGCCTAACAGGATAACATTCAGCGCATGACTTGATTTCTTACTGAAAATATTGCTCAAATTCAGCATCAGGTCCAAACTAGGAGTTACGTATTTCCATTTGTAATACTGTTCTGTAGCCTTGAAACCGCTTTTTGCTTGCCAAGCATTAACATGCAGACGTGCACCAACCACGGGAGTGAAATAGTGACCAAATGACAATGCAGCAGTAGGAGTGATGAGCTTATCCATAGGAGCATTGGTAGAGGTCATCTGTACACCGCCCTGTGCCTCAAAATACGAGAACGATGATAATGCTTCACGAGAATCTTCTTGTGCTTGTACAGCACTTATCGCCAGCATGGAAAAGGTTGCTGCGATTAGTAGTTTTGCTTTTTTCATTGTTATTGTTTAATTGATTAATAGTACTCTGCGTGCAAAGTTACAAATATTTTTTTATTTCTTTACTATTTTTGTAACTTTTTTCTAAAAATCTTTTTCCTGACACTATAATATAAAAAAGGAATTAGAGGTGCTGACAGATGATCAGCACCTTTTTCCCTTCTGTGAGGGTGGTAGCGAAGATATAGTCGTTGCCACCCTCGCTGATTTTCAAGCGTTTGCGGAGGTCGGCAACGGATAAGGGGAAATTGCGTACGGCGATATTGGCCTGACGGATATCTCTCAGCGCCTGCTTCAGCTCTTGTTTGTTCATCGAGGTGACAGCGCTGATGCGGAATTTCCTTCCAGGGAAATCTGTGATGGCCTGGTCCGAGGCAAACAGGTGACTGTTGGGGGCCAACTGACTAACTGCGAAGGTCTGTTCTATCTCAGCAAAACAGCCTGCCTTCATGATAGAGGCGTTGGGTTCGTAGAGGAAGGAGGAGGGATGAGGGATGAAGGATGAAGGATGAGGGATGAGGGATGAGGGGTGGTATGAGAATACGGCATCGTCGTTGACGCAATAGACGGTGAAGGGCTTTGCAGGTTGTTGTTGCATGATGATAAGCAGTTCCTTGCACTCGTTCTGTACAGAGACGATATGTACCTCCTTGATATACTGTTCTCCTAAATCACAGATAGCTTTATGCCAGTCGAGCATAGGCGATAGCTTCAGCATCACGATGTCAGCCTTCTGTAGTAGTTTGTCCTTGATTTCCAAAACATTGGGCGTGCAGTCGCTGATGCCGTAGGTGCGAGCGCCATGATTGTCTCTGCGTGCCGGATCCATGAAAATCATAGAGGTATGTTCAAGGTGATGAAGCACCTCTAATCCGTCCTCGTTAAGACACCTAGCTTTAGGTGCCAGAATCCTCATGTTGGCCGATGAGACAGCAAACAGCTCACTGTTTCTCTCTACGTATGTCGCCTTGTCAAATGCCTGACTCATGAAAGCAAAATCCACTCCGAATCCCCCTGTCAAATCCACAAGTGAGGTGGGAGATGACAGACGGGTGCATATGTCTGCTTTATATCTTGCCGTCTGTTCACTGGAGCATTGCTCCATATTCAGGTGAGGTGGATAAAGAATGCCGTCGAGAGCTGCCCATGAGGGCAACTTCCGGCGGGCTGTCTGTCTGCCCGCAATCTGCCGAATCGCTGCATCAAGATCTATATCCTTGTCGCGACACCCTTTGAGTGCCAGCTGATGGATATCGGCATCGAGGTTTTGCTCGATGAAATTACGGGTTTTATCGTTCATTTACTTTAAAATCACTTTACGGCCGTTGATGATGTAAAGACCCTTTTTGGGGTACTGTACATGGCGACCCTGTAAGTCGAAAATCTTGTTCTCTGTTGACAGGTTAATATCCTGGATGCCAGTTGGATTGCTGTTGGCCAGCGTTACCTTCACCGAGAGTATCTTGATGTGATTGGCAGCAGCGCCGAATGTCACGCTGTTGGCCTGTCCTGTCCACGTGTAGCCATTGACGGCACCACCGCCTTGCAAAAGCAACAGTTCCTTGGTGCTATCCTTGGTGATAAACTCCAGTTTCACCATCTCTTTACTGCCAGACTCCACTCTAAGTTCGTTGCCACCATACATGCGAATTTGCTCGCTGTTGCAGTACATATTAGCGCTGGAACCAGCAGAGTAGGTGATGGTGATACCGTTTTCTGTACCAGTCATCGATGACTCACTATTGCTGGGCTTAGAACCATTCCAGCTGACACCAAAGAAGGTGTTGTTCAGCGCAATCTCGCCATCCACAGGATCCTCTACACGGTCTGGATCAGGCGGTATGATGGTACCGCCAGTGCCGTTATAGTTGTCATAGCTGAACGCCACCTCTTTCTTACTGCCCCATACGTAATCCTCCAGACCGGGATAATCTACAAACGGGTTGCGGTTGCCCTGCACTTCCTGTACGGCATTGTTGCGAGCCGTCTCAACAGCATCTACAGGGTCGTTTATGGACCAGCGCATCATCATATCCATGCACCAGGCATCTAGCCCCTGATACTTGTCTGATGAGAAGACCTGTGTGGCACTGCCTTTTGTCCAGTTGGTGAAACGGTCCTCGTAGCAGGTCACCATATAGAAATAGATACGGGCGATGTCGCCTTTGATCTCGTCGTTGGGCTCAAACACCGTGCCAGAGTAACCAGGTGTCTTACAAGAGCCCAGTTTTGAGTAGCTGTTATTTGAAGCGTAGGTGACGTTGCCCACCTCGCCGAAAGGAAAGCTGCTACGGCGATTGTTGACGTAACAGTCTGTAGGGAGCACATGCACGATGTCCGATTTCATTGGACTTGCTTCGCTGAACCAACTCTGTGGAACGGAGTGTTCGCGGTTCCACCCGGCCCCTTCACTGGCGTTGCCGTTGCGGTCGTTCCATGTATAATTCGTCGCATTCGAATACCAGTCACGTATTTTTCCGTCAGTACGTGTGTCGGTCTTATGGTAGGCATCAATCAGTCCGTTGTAGCTCACCACATCGGGGTTCTTGATAATATTAAAAAGGGCTGTTTTCAGGGCTTCGCCTTTTTTGCCATTGGCTGCCTGATAGTAAGTACCTGAGTTGTTGGGCCCTTGTGCCCAGATGCTGGCAACGCATAGTATCAGCAGAAGAGTTAGTGAAAATGTTGTTTTTTTCATAATATGGTTACAAAATCAATCTTTTCCCGTTCTTGATATAGACGCCCTTTGTCAGGTTGTTGTCGTTAATGCGTCTGCCTGAAATGGTATAGGTGCCTTTGTGCTGTGTGTCATGGTTGTTGATGGATTGGATACCTGTTGGCGAGGCAACGGTAATCTTCACCTTGGCTATCTGAATGTGCTTGTTGGCATTCGCCTCCGGCCAACTGCTGGTATAGGTCGATGTGAACATCACCTCGCTGGCTTGTCCTCGCCAAGTGTTACCCTCCATCTGTCCTGTCAGTGGAATCAGTTCTTTGTCGTCGGCCTTGGCAGGAATCGTGAACTCAATACTGGTTATCTCGTTTTTGTGGGCCCTAAAGGTCAGCACGTTCTTGTTGTACAGACGGATATGTGTGGAGTCGCTATACAACTTGCTGCCCTCGATGCCATAAGAGAGGATGATATCTATGCCGTTCTGACTGGCAACCAGCGGTGTGCGGGTATA
The DNA here is from genome assembly GCA_946614175.1 of uncultured Prevotella sp. Classification (GTDB taxonomy): domain Bacteria; phylum Bacteroidota; class Bacteroidia; order Bacteroidales; family Bacteroidaceae; genus Prevotella. The sequence continues at coordinate 15,790 of CAMOGP010000021.1, forward strand.
GTAATTGCGCATGTTCTTATTGCCGGTCCAATCCACGCCGAAAGTTTTCTCATTCAGGATAATCTCACAGTTGGTAGCCGGTTCTCCTTCGTTGGGCGTATCGCCACCGTAGTTGAATGCCACTTCTTTCTTGCTGCCCCAGATATAATTCTCTAGTCCGGGATAGTCAACAAAGGGGTTGCGGTTGCCCTGCAACTGATAGATGGCTTTGTTGCGGTCTATCTCTTTCTGGCTCACGGGGTCTTCCTTAGCCCATCGCATCAGCATGTCAAAAGCCCACTGCGCAAAGGGCTGGTAGCCGTCTTCGCTCTCAGCGTCAAACATGTCACTGGTCCAAGTGCCAGCCACTGGCTCATAGCAGGTGACCATATAGAAATAGATACGTGCCAGGTCGCCCTTATACTCATTGTTGGGCTCAAACACTCGTGTCTTCGAGGCGTTTGCACCCATGTATTCTTTCCATCCAGGAGTGCCGCATCCACCTTTCTTGCTTTGCTTACTAAAGCCATTAGCCGACTGCCAGTCCACCTTTGCCGAGTCTGTAATCTCGCCATAGGCATTATTCGAACGCTTATTGTTCACCGTGCCGTCTGTAGGTATTACGTGCACGATATCCGAATACATCGGTTTCACGTCCGCATAGGTCAGTCCGCTACTGTTTCTCTCCGTGGGGTTAAACCAGCTCTTGGGCATGGAGTGCTCGCGCTGGAATCCACTGACGCCCTCGATGGAGTTTTTATGTGTGGGGAAGTCAATCCTATAGCGCGAGATATCAGAATACATATCCCAGATGATGAGGCTGTCGCCCATGGGTCGTGCATCGGAAATCTTATATGCGTTCCACAGGGAGTCGTAGTGTACCACATCCGGATTCTTCAAAATCTGGTGGAGAGCCGTCTTCAGTTCAGCACCTTTCTTTCCGTTGGCTTGATAGTAGTAATAGCCCGTATTGGCAGGTGCCTGTGCATAGGCCACGCCAACAATCGTCATAATGAGTGCTAATGCAAAAAGATTTTTTTTCATACGTATGGATTTTGAAGACGATGCAAATTTAATCAATTTATCTCACATGGAGAAACAAATATGTAAAAAACTAAAATATTACAAGGCTTTTGAAACATAAACAAAAACATTATTTGAAAAAAAGTCCTACCTTTGCACGCAAAATCGATATTAAAACTATAAAAAACTATTGTAATGTTTAAATTAAACCAAACCATTTCTTGTCTGGCACTGACAGCACTCAGTCTTTCGCCCCTGGCGCTGAAAGCACAGTTGTCCTCTAATCCTGACAAATTCTTAGGTAATATTACCACCCGCTATCAGATGGATGCCGGAGGCGGGGTTCCTGTTTATTATAAACTCTGGAATCAGGTGACCCCTGAGAATGAATCTAAGTGGGGCTCTGTGGAGGGTACACGCAACTCATATAACTGGGGGTGTGATAATGCATTTAACTATGCCAAGAGTCATAACTTCACTTACAAGTTTCATGCCCTCGTATGGGGAGCACAGTATCCCGACCGTTGGTTTAACAGCAACTTGTCTGTCACCGAACGTTTCATTGCTATTGAAAACTGGTTTAATCAGGTTAAGAAGAAGTACAACCATCTGCCCATGATAGATGTGGTCAACGAGGCTATCGATGGCCACCAGGCAGGCAACCCCCTGATGAAGGAGTCGCTGGGTGGCGGCGGTAAGACAGGCTACGATTGGCTGATCAAGGCTTTCGAGATGGCGGGAGAACGTTTCCCTAACTCTATTCTGATTTACAACGACTTCAATACTTTCCAATGGAACACCGACCAGTATATCACACTGGTACAGGCCATACGTGATGGTGGTGCACCTATCGATGCCTATGGTTGTCAGAGTCATGATCTGACCGACTGTAAAATAGAAAATTTCAAGTCTTCTGAGACCAAGATTCAGAATGCTCTGAAGATGCCGATGTATAGCACGGAGTATGATATTGGTACTACAGACGATAACCTCCAGCTGCAGCGCTATAAGGAGCAGATTCCTTATATGTGGGAGAAGCCTTATTGTGCCGGAATCACCCTGTGGGGTTATGTCTATGGTGCCACCTGGACAAAAGATGGTAACTCTGGTCTCTACAAAAATGGTGTAGAGCGTCCTGCCATGACCTGGCTGAAGGAATATATGGCCAGCGACAAAGCCAAGAATGCCAAGAGTCCTTTCCCTGGTATGAAGAAGCGTGTGGGCGTGTATATCAAGGCCAAGGACTTCAAGATGGCTAAGGGTGATACACAGTCTATCAAAGTGCGCACCATCATCACCGACGATGCCAAGGCCGAGAAGGCAGATATCGCCATCGACTCTGTGAAACTCTACGACGGCACTACGCTTATCGCTAAAATGACCGAGGAACCTTATATCGCTGAATATACTGGCAAGACAGCAGGTACGCGCACACTGAAGGCAGTGGTCTATACGAATGATAAAAAGACGTATGAGCGCACCTCACGTATCACCGTACAGTCTTCTACCATCAAGCGTGAGCCTTATCATGGTGAAGCTGTATCCCTGCCTGGTGTCATCAATGCTGCTGAGTTCGACAAGGGTGCTTCTGGCGTCACCTATAGTAATGCGCCGTTCAATTATAGCACACGTGCCTCTAACTCAGCCGCAAAGACCGATGGCTGGATGGAATATACCGTTGACGTGAAGGAGACAGGCATCTATCAGTTTGATGCCGAGGTGGCTGCTGTTAAGACGGGTGGCGCCTTCCATATCTCTGAGTATGGACTCGATGACCTCACCTTCTACACCAGTATTATTGAGGTGCCTGCCACGGGTGCTACCGATAACTTCCAGCAGTTGCACGGCGTGTTCAGAAAAGAGCTTACTGCTGGTCGGCACACGCTTTGCCTGAATACCGACAAGGCGGGCTTTTATATCCGTAATATCAGCATCACTCCTTATGCAGAGGACAAGACGATGACCTGCACCGTGACGCGCACACCTACTACTGTGCAGGTGGGTGAGAAAACCACTATCAAGGTCAATGCTTCCTCGAAGACCAGTACCATCTCTCAGGTGAAGGTGTATGCCAACAGCCTGCTCATTGGCACTCTGACTGAGGCTCCCTATACGTTGGAGTATGTGCCTACAGTCTATGGTAAACAGAAAATCACGGCTATTGCTATCGATGCTGATGGTAAGTCGAAGACTTCAACGGCTCAGGTGCTCACCGTCAATCCTAAGCGCGAGCCTTATGCCAGCGGTATCTCTATCCCTGGTACATTGCAGGCCGAGAATTTTGATGTTGGTGGTGAGGGCTATTCTTATCACGATACCAGCACGGCCAACGAAGGTGATGCCAACTTCCGTACCAATGATGGTGTGGATGTGGTAAAGGGTAACAACGGTAAGGCTATTGGCTATACAGAGGCTGATGAGTGGATGGAATATACCGTCAATGTGAAAGAGACTGGTAAATATACCTGCGAGGCTGTTGTCTCTTCTGGCGTGACAGGCTCAAAATTCATTATCCAGCGTGTCTTGGGCAGCTCAAAGACGCTACTTGCCACCATCAATGTGCCGCAGACGGCCAACAACGATTGGGGCACGTATAAATCAGTGACACAGGATATTTCTACCACCCTGTCTGCAGGTGAACATGTGTTCCGCATCACCATCAAGGGTAAGCAGTGTAATATCGATAAGCTTATCTTCACCCTGAAACAGAGTACGGGCATTCATGATATCGAGGCTGATGGTCAGTCGGCACCTATCTATAACCTGAAGGGTCAGAAGGTGTCTGAGGGCTACAAGGGCTTCATTATCCGCAATGGCCGTAAGGTGCTGAAGCGATAAAGTTGCCGGCACGGATGATATAATCTGATGGACAAGATAAAAACCAAACGGGTATTCGTTTTCAAGAGGTTACCTCTGAAAAAGGACTATTATGCAATCTGCTTGTTTGGCTTTATCTTGTCCGTCAGACCTTTAAATGCCGTAGAGACCAACCATGAGTCCATCCATGCCGCCCAACAAAAGGAGTTGCTCTACGTTCCCTTTTTTATCTGGTATGGCATAGAGTGGCTGGTGCTTTACCTTAAATATCGCGATGCCAACAAGGCCTACTTCCATATCCGTTTTGAGGAAGAGGCCTATGCCCATCAGTCAGATCTCAGCTATCTGAAAACCAGGAAGCATTACCGGTATAAATAACCCTTTTTATCCTAATAGCTTGCGGGTGTCCTCAAGGATGCCCGTTAGTTCGTCCATCTTGGCAGCACGCAACATGGCGATGCGTGTCTGACGGAAGTCGGGGATGGCCTTGAAGATGGGGGTGGCTGCAAGGTGGCGACGGGTGTGCAGGATGCCACGGGTCTCATCGATACGTTCCACGTTGATGCGCAACTGCTCTTCCAGCACGTCCAGTTTCTCGTTGAAGCCGAAACCCTCGTCCACCATGTTATGATCCAGGTAGTCGCGTATCTCCTTGAAAATCCAGGGGCGGCCAAAGGTGGCACGACCCACCATGATAGCATCGACACCATAACGTTCGAAAGCCTGCTTGGCCTCTTCGGGCGAGGTGATGTCGCCATTGCCGATGATGGGGATATGGATGCGGGGATTGCGCTTCACCTCACCAATCAGGGTCCAGTCGGCTTCGCCTGTGTACATCTGGGCACGGGTGCGACCGTGGATAGTGAGAGCCTGGATACCACAGTCCTGCAGTTG
>CAMOGP010000022.1 GCA_946614175.1 uncultured Prevotella sp.
ACCTTCAACTTCACCTATAGCATTGTGGAGTCTGTCGTAGAAATCGAGGAAGTTGGCTCAGAGGATATTGTATTGCCAGTATCAGCTGATGATGATGGCGCTTCTGCAACAATCGATCTGTCAGGCATTCTCAAAGCTTTTGATATTACCTTGGATGCATTAGCTAATGGACAATTCTTGCACGGCATTACTGCTGATGGAACTTATGGTTCTGGCTTGTCTTTATATGATGGTCTGGCATTCAATGATAAGGGCGTCTGCGTAACAGAAGATCCGTTTATGTTCTTTAATGCAGAATTGAATGAGGATGGTAAGTCTATTACAGTGACAACCTGTGCTACAGCAGACGTTGCTGACGACTATAGTGCAATAGGTACTGTCTGCTTCCTTATAGGAGGCAAACGCTATGTCCTCAACGTGAAGTTTGTTTCCGAGTCAATCTTTACTGGTATCACAGAGCATCATTCTGTACCTCATACATCTCTGTCAGCCGTTTATGATCTGCAGGGTCGTAAGGTGGTGAAGACACAGCGTGGTCTGTACATCCAGAACGGACGTAAATATATGGTTAAGTAAGCCATCGATAAACAATAAATAAGGAATCCACCTCGTTTTATAGCGAGGTGGATTCAATTAAAATGCAAAATGAAAAAATTTACTACATTAGTTTTCCTGATGACATTGGCTTCTGTTGCTTTCGCACAGAAGACCGTCTATATCCCTAATGAATGGCGTAATCCTTGGCCATCTGACTCGCTGCTCTACAAAGAGAGCGATCCGGATAATAAGTACACTTGGTCGAAAAGTCGCTCTGTGGAGAGTGATAACGTGATTATCTTCTGGGATAAAAACTACGGAAACAAGAAACCCAACGAACTGGCTACTAGCGATTGGAATTACGTAGATATACCTGACCTGTTGAATAAATGTGAGGCTTTCTACGATTTGGAAATTAACAAACTGGGCTTTGTTGACCCAGTGAAGAGCAACCACAGCAAGTATAAGATGATGGTGCTCATGAACTATTCAAAACCAGGCGACTGGGCATGCTACGGTGGTGGCTACGATTTCGTCATCTCTGCCTTATGGCTGAACTCTGCTACCTGTAAGCCCGTAGGCCATTCTGTGGCTCATGAGGTAGGCCACTCTTTCCATTATATGTGCTATGCCGAACATAGCGGGCATCAGGATTCCAATACTGATAACACGGGTTTCCACTTGGCGTGCGGCAATGGTCAGGCTATTTGGGAACAGACTGCTCAATGGCAGGCAGCTCAGTCATATCCTAACTTGATGTTTGATCAAAGTATCGGTGTATTCCGTCGTTCTCATAACTATGCCTTCTCGCACGAGTGGCATCGCTATCAGTCATATTGGTTCCATTATTATCTGTGCCAGTATTACAATGATATTACGACTGTTGCTCAGGTATGGAATCAGCCTATGACGGGGCAGAGCAGGGGTAATGGAACTGATTTCAACCAGGCGCTGATGAAACTGAAAGGGCTGGATGCTACAGGACTGTTCCGCCTTTATTATGATTATGCCGCCCGTTGTGCTACATGGGATATTGACGCATGTCGTTCCTACGGAAAGAACTATATTGGTGATTTCGATTACCGTTGCGTCCTGGTGGGAGATACGGCATATCAGGTGGCTCTGGCCTCTGTGCCTCAGGCTTCAGGCTTTAATATTATCCCATTGACTGTTCCTGCCGCAGGTACAAAGGTGACTACGCATTTCACGGCCTTGGCAAGGTATTCCAAACTGGCTGCTGGCGATCCGGCTGAGATGATGACTGGTGAGACGCAGTGGGGTAAGACCTCGCGCACCTCGTATGTGAGTGCTTCAAACTATAAAGATCGTGGCTTCCGCTTGGGCTATGTGGCATTGATGAATGACGGCACGCGTCAGTATTTCAATGCAGACTCCGTGTATTGCGAGGGACAAACACAGAAGACCTGTGAGGTGAGCATGACAGTACCAGAGAATGTGAAGCAGATGTGGCTCGTGGTGGTACCAGCCCCGAAGAGCTATATCCAACATAAATGGGATGAAAAGGCAGACAATGATGATATGTGGCCTTACCGTTTCCGTCTGGAGGGTGCTGAACTGGGTTCGAAGGCTCAGGTATATGTGGCTTCTACAATCGATGATCGTGATGTGGCCGATATCACTTTCACTTATGATGTAAATCTGCCCCGTTTGAACTCTTATGACGCTGTGACTGTCAACGTTTCTGGGAAAGCTCAGGCTATGCTGGGTACTGCTTTTCAGATGAATGCCTCTGACATCGCAGACAAGATGCAGGCGTGGACTTCTACAGGTCCTTCCGAAGGCAAAATCATGTTCTATCCTATGAATCCAAAGTCGCAGGCACGTGTGAACCGTGGTAGTACGGCCAACGGCTATGGTCATTGGTTTAATGCGTCTGGAGCTGTTGACTCTTATTCCAATGGCTACCTTTATAGTGAGTTCTCGCCTACGGGGCTTTCCTTTAACGTAGGACAGTATCCCAACCGTTTGGTTGTCGGTAATGACTATACCATTGGTCAGGCTCTTCGCTATAAGCAATCAGCAGACAAAGAGGCTACTGCCCGTTTCATTTTCCGCGTCCATGTGACAAGCAGCGATTATGGTGCCGAACTGACCAGTGTGGAATATACCGACCCACGCACCACAGGTATCGAGGAAACAAAAACTCAAACCTCAAATCTCAAACCTCAAATCATCCATGACCTGCAGGGTCGTAGGCTCTCTAAGCCTCAGAAGGGATTGAATATTATCAATGGACGTAAAGTTGTTGTAAATAATAAATGATAAGAAGATTCATCACCGTTGTGCTGTATGCAGTTACGCTCTCGCAGCCTCTGCAAGCACAACAAAAGGAAAGCCTGCTCTGGAACGCACCAGGTGCGGGCAATCCGTTTATTCCAGGTTATTTCGCTGACCCAACTATTCGTAAGTTTGGCGATACCTATTATCTCTATGCTACCACCGACGGTACGGGTAATGGTTATGGACCGGCTCAGGTATGGGTGAGTAAGGATTTCGTGAATTGGAAAAACATCATCATGAACTGGCCTACAACGGAAGTGGTGTGGGCACCAGATGTGATGCAGGCTCCAGATGGCACCTATCGTTACTTCTACTGTGAACCATGTGTGCTTCACGAGGGTGTTAGCGATTCGCCTATTGGGCCTTGGAAAAACGTGTTAGGAAAGACAGATGCCGTACTTGTGCCCGACCGTTTTGTTCATAATGCGATTACGTTGGACGGTCAGACCTTTGTGGATGATGACGGTTCTACTTATCTCTATTTCGGTACATGGGGCATATATAAAGGTTTTGGTTGTGGTGTGGCCCGACTGAACGGAGATCTCAAATCTTTTGCAGAGAAGAAGTTGATTCCCAATACGGAGATTACCGATTTCTTTGAGGCACCTTATGTCTTTAAGAAAGACGGCGTGTACTATTTTACCTATAGCAGTGGCTCATGTCATGATGATTCTTATCGTGTGCAGTATGCTACTTCTACAGTAGGTCCGATGGGACCGTATGAATATAAAGGTTGTATCCTCAAGACTAATGCCGACCAGACCGTGCACGGTCCTGGTCACCACAGTATCCTGGAGAAGGATGGCAAATACTTTATTGTCTATCATCGTCATAACCTGCCTCGCAGCGTTCATGGCTTTAATCGACAGATATGTATCGATGAGATGCAGTTTGATAACGAAGGAAACATCCTGCCTGTGGTGCCTACGCATCAGTCACCCTTACATCTCAAACCTCAAACGTCAGACCTCAAACCTATTGCAGTCACAGCGTCCTCTTATTACGATGAGTGGTTTAAGCCAGAACATGCTGTAGACGACAATAATGCCACGCTTTGGAAAGCTGCCAACACCAACTGGGGGAGGGGACTGCATCAGGACGAGTGGTTGCAGATAGACTTGGGTAAGGTGCAGAAATTCTCTGAGATATGGACGCAGTTTGAATATGCCACTTTCTTCTATCAATATAAGATAGAGACTTCTGTTGATGGCAAGTCATGGTTGCTCTATGCTGACCGCACCAACAATACCATGCAGGGTTCACCCATGATTGATACGGGCAAGTGCAAGGCTCGTTATGTGCGCATTACTATCACCGACACACAGAAAAACGGGCACATGCCAGCTATCTGGAACGTAAAGATATGGAAGAAGGCTCCAGTTTTACCTGACATCAATGTTGCAGGTAATGATGATTACCCAGGAATGCATCAGAAAGACGTAGAGACATCTGAACATCAGTTTGCTTCTTTCACGCTCGATGCTTCCTTGCTGTCAGAAGGACGTAAAGCCCCCTTTGATGTAACGGAAGTACAGTCCTTCAAGGCTAACAAGCCTATTCGTGTCAGGGTGAAAGACGGTCGTTGGGCACTTTTCTTCAATGGCACACAACGTCTGACAAGTGATGCGTTTTTACCGACAACTTATCGTTATAATGCTCCTTATACGATATCTGCCTGGACGTTAAGTACCAAGGTAGGCCCAGTGTCTACCGTCGCATCGCTTACTACTTCGCGCGCCGACCTTGCCACTACCGAATTTCGCTTGGGCTCAGATCCTCAGACGGGCCTTATCAATCATAATGGCTCGTTCGAAAGTTGCGGTCTGCCTCAGCAGATTAAGGAGGGCGAAGGAAAGTGGCAGTTCTGGACTATTACTTTCGACGGCTGGAAAGAACGTGTTTATCTGAATGGTGAATTGGTTCGTGAGCAGAATAACTTTCTGATGATCCGCCCGGAGGGACATATCACGATTGGTGCCGATGGCTCAGGGGCTAATAATTTTATGGGGTATATCAGTATGCTGACCATTTCTCCTAAGGCTACGACAGCCGAAGAGGTGATGGAACTCTATAACAAAACGAAACTGTCGGCTATTCCCTCCTTGGGCGATGATGATTTTGAGGAGGCCGATCCTGACAGCAAGTTTACGCTCTCACCGCTGATGAAACCTGTATTTGAGAAGAAGGAGACCTTCAAACTCAGCACTCAAAGTGCAGACTTCAATCAGGCTCCACTTAGTCATGGTGGTACTGTCTATAAAGAGCTGGAGGGCGACTTCGTCGTGATGACACGCGTCAATGATATGGAAGGTCTGAGTCAGCATAGCGTAAAAGGTTACAACGAAGTGGGATTACTCGTTGCCAATGGTAATACTTACTACCAGTTGGGTGCTTTCCCGCTCTATAACTGTGGTAATATGCTTACGGTACTGAGTCCTCATGGTCGTCCGCAGTTCCCCAACTCCAAGGGTTACGACTTCGACCCTATCATGCAGTTTGAACGTCGTGGCGATTTACTCTTCGCACGTACCAGTAAGGACGGTGTGACATGGAATAACATGCCAGGCTCGCCGATTGAAGTAAAAACGAAGAAATTGTCTGTTGGCGTTTATCAGACCACCTATTCTGAGAACTATTCTTGGGCTACACTTAGTGACTTCACCATCTACCAATAGATTTCTATTGGGCGATGGTGAAGTTCGCCTCTATATTCACTTTTAGTAAGGTGCCGTTATAAGGATACTGGTATTGCATGGTCACTGCGTGGGCATCATGCCAGCAGTTTTCCTTATATAGGCCGCAACTCCAGTTCCACAGGTCGTTGAACACCTCGATATACACATGACCTTGGGCATAGTATCCTGGGTCGCCATCGCTATTAAACCATCCGCCAAAGACGCCGTTAGTATGGTTCTCTCCTTCAGTACCATCAGTATATAGGGGCACAATGCTCAGTTCTGCTTCATTCATCTCGCTGGTGCTGAGGCCCATCAGGTTGCATACCTGCTGTTTGCTGATGCGGACTTTGTTGTCCTGGCTATACCCCTGATACCAGTTCATGGCTGTGTTTACCGTGATGCTTCCGCAGAATCTCTCTTTGTTGACTGGTTCACTGGGTGTAGGAATGCCAGCTACGAGGTAAGAGAAATGGGTATTCCTGTTCTGAAGCCATTGCTTCATCTTACTGAGTTCGGTGTCAAAACGTTTTCCACTGATAGGCCAGCGCTGGAATTCGCGGTCAATAGCACCTGATGCACGCATCTGTTCTACATATTTCATGCACTCATTCCATGCATGAGTGACAATTGTATCCTTTACTGCTGCCCATTGTGCTTTATAGGCTTCTACGAATTCCGGACATGCAAACAGGTCGGTAAAGAATTGTGGCACGTAGTTATACTGGCCATTGCGTTTCAGGGGATTAGAACCCATGACGGTCTCCGTGAAATCCGTAAAGAAGGTATGCCCGGTGGTCATCTGCCCCCAATCGAAGTCATAGCCGGCGTCAAAGTCCCATAGTGGCCCCATCACCCAAGGACCGTCACCATCCTTATGCATATAGATAGAGCGAGGGGCTGACAATTCTACGTTATACACAAATTCCTGAATGAGCAGGTATTTGATGAACGATGGTACATCCAACAGTTTTTGTACCTGTGTATAATCCTTGTTCTTGATTGCAGTCTCAAGTTCGGCAAAGACATTGCGCACGGAATCAACGGTATTCACTGTCCAGCGTTCGTCATCGGGATACTTTACGCATACAGGCATTCTGTAGACCGACGACCAGAAATTATCATTGGCATAAGGATTCTCGCCAGGACCATCATCCACATCGAGTGATATCAGGATTCCTCGGTCATTGCTTATTGCCACGCGGTTTTTATTCTGCTGAATCTGTTCTGTCAACTGGTAAATGCCTTTGTAGTCGCCATTCAGAAAGAGTTCTACGTAGCGAGTGTGGTTCGTATAGGGCAAGCCTAAGCCACGTCCCATCTCGAATACAAAGGTGTTCATGATGTCCGTCACATCACGATAGTTGGCGAGCAGTACCCAACTCTTGGCTTTGTCAAGCCCCAGCACTTTGTGTTTATCATTAAGCTTGATACGATAGGGCTTCTTGTCGTACCACAAGAAAGAACTGTTTCCGCGTCCGCGCATTTGAATATTGGCAGAGTAGCTGGTGAATGATTCCTGGGCATTCAGTGAGAGGTGAGCATCGGTATATGTCTCTTTCGAGGTGATATCCTGACCGTCCTTCGTGGTGATATAGAGTTGGAATACTTTATATGGGTCTTTTGTTTCGGTAAGAGGCTCGTCTTCAAACGTTATACTATCAATGTGGTTCACGTCGAAAGGTATTCTTAATTCACCTGTGACGTCCGTCATCATCTGTCGTCTTGCTTTGTCAAACGTCATCTCGTTGAGACTATCCACAACGATGGGAAAGTTCCATTTGCCTCCCATCTGATTCATATAGACATGAGCCCGCTGTTGTGCTCCTGCAGTCAATGTGCAGAATATTGTTAGCAGTATAATAAGTAGTTGTTTCATTAAAAAAGTTATTGCGTTATTAACGATGCAAAGTTACACATTTGTTCTATAATGGGATTAAAACTTTCGTCCAAAAAGATACAAATAGCGTCTAATCTTTAGATTATTTGGACTATTTTTTTACGTTAGAGAAAATTTATTGCATACCTTTGCAACATGGTCAAGAAAAATGGACATAACATGAAGAGAATCATGGTGGCGGGCATCATGTCTGCACTCGTGTTTGTTGGTGTGATGGCAGCTCCTCGTAGCATTGTGAGCGTGAAAGACGTCAATGTAAAAGTGGCTGCTGGTAATGCACCCCAACTGCCTTATCAACTGTGGGTGACTTATACCGACGGGAAAGGTGAATATCGACAGGTGCGCTGGCTTAATTCATCGCTCGACGTGGAGCAGGAACAGGCAGATGCCACACATCATCCTGTGGGTTCCACCTATGAGGTACGTGGTTTCATTGTGGGTGATAACACCACTTCCAATGGCTATCCTATCAAGGCGCATGTCAGTGTGGTACAGCAGACAGAGAGACCTGCCTCGCATCCCGTTGCCCAGCCACTGCCATTGGACAAGGTGCAGCTGACGGGTGATGATCGTCTGACGCATAACCGTGATCTGGATATCGACAACCTATTGTCGCTTGATCCAAAACAGCAACTCTATAACTATTATGATACATATGGCTTGCCAACTACTGACTGTCCTGTCAGCGATGGTTGGGACTCACCTACTACAAAACTGAAGGGGCATGGTACAGGACATTACCTCTCTGCTATGGCCATGGCTTATGCCAGTTGTCAGGACAAACAGAAAAAAGCATTGCTACTGAGTCGCATCGAATTGATGTTGAATGAGATGCGACGTTGTCAGGAACGGACTTTTGTCTGGAGCGATTCCTTAGGCCGCTATTTCGAGGCCCGTGACGTGGCACCTGAGGCAGAGCTGCGTGAACTGAAAGGCTCGTGGAAAGATTTCGATAACTATAAGCAGGACTATCGTCACTACGGCTATGGCTACATCAATGCCATTCCACCACAACACTGCGTGCTCATAGAGATGTATCGTCCCTATAACAACGAAGACTGGGTATGGGCACCTTATTATACCGTGCATAAGCAGTTGGCCGGATTGATTGATATAGCCAGTATCATTGATGATAAAGCCATCAGCGAGAAAGCGCTGCTCATTGCCCGTGATATGGGACTCTGGGTGTGGAACCGCCTGCACTATCGAACCTACGTCAAAAAAGATGGTACGCAGGCTGAGCGTCGTGAGCATCCTGGTAATCGTTACGAGATGTGGAACATGTACATTGCCGGTGAGGTGGGAGGTATGGCTGAGTCACTGGCCCGACTGTCGATGATGGTCACCGATAAAGAACAGCGTGCACACCTGTTGGAGGCTGCCACTTGTTTCGACTCACCAGCTTTCTTCGACCCCTTGGCGCGTAATGTCGATGCTATCCGTACGCGTCATGCCAACCAGCATATCCCTATGATAACGGGAGCCCTGAAATGCTATGAGGCGGGGGGCGGCACCTATTATTATAATATCGCACAGAATTTCTGGCACACCATTCAAGGGCGTTACCGTTATGCTATGGGAGGCGTGGGCAATGGCGAGATGTTCCGGTTGCCCTATACGCAGATGCTGTCAATGGCCAACAATCCTGAGCCTACGATTAATGAGACCTGTTGTGCCTACAACCTGGCTAAACTGACAAAGGATCTGAACTGTTTCAATCCTGATGATGCCAGCTATATGGACTACTACGAGCGCTTACTCTACAACCAACTCGTGGGTTCTATCAATCCCCATCAGTACCAAGTGCTCTATCAGTATGCCGTGGGTCTTAATGCCTCGAAACCTTGGGGTAACGAGACTCCGCAGAGTACCTGTTGTGGTGGTACGGGCGCTGAGAACCATGTGAAATATCAGGAGGCGGCATATTTCGTGAATGACAACACGCTTTGGGTGGCTCTTTATCTGCCTACCACTGCCCAGTGGACTCAGAAGGGTGTCACCATCAGGCAGGAATGCCAATGGCCGGCTGAAAGAACGACCATTCGCTTCACCCCTGATGCAAGAACTAATCATACCTCTCACCTCTCACCTCTCAGTTCTCAATTCTCATTGAAACTTCGTGTGCCCTACTGGGCTACTGAGGGATTTGACGTCAGACTGAATGGTAAATCCATCACCCATCATCCTACACCCGGCACCTATGTCGAGATACCGCTTCGCAAATGGACAAAGAAGGATGTGGTAGAGGTTATCATGCCCTTTACACGTCACTTTGACTATACCCCTGATAAACTGGAAGTAGCAGGCAGACAAACCTTCAGCCCTATGTGGACGGCTGCGCTGATGCAGGGACCATTGGTGATGGCTGCTACGGGTGTGAAGACATGGGACGAGGCTACCATTCATGATGAGGCCGACTGGGACCGTTTCCATTTCGTGCCCGATTATGATGCCGACCGTCATGTCACCCATTACTTCCGACTGGATGCTCCAGTGCCTCCTGCTACTGAGGTCGATACATTGGTGCTGAGTCAGACATTGGCAATGGCAAAGGGCCGAATTGACGCTCAGCAGGCTTGGAATGCGCTAACGATAAAAGTGCCCGAACATGCGCCATGGGCGCCTCATGGTTATGCCCGCATGACGGAACAGTATCAGCAATGTGCAACCATTCTGACCTCCAGGATTAATCCCGTTGATGCGGAGAAGTTGCTGTCCAAACTGAATGCTGCGCTCACTGCCATGCGTCCAGGTAATCTGGCTGAGATGGAGGATATGGATGAACTGAAACAGCTGATGCAGCAAGTTCGTGACCTGCCACGTTCTGAAGTTCGGCGTGATGCCTTGTGGCGTGCAGAGCGTGTGGTGCGTTACGTCACCGATGGCAGTGGCACCAAGGATATGATTGATAAAGCAACCAACCAACTAAAAGACATATTGAAGTAACGATGAGAATAGGAATGACGATGGTGCTGGCCCTGGCATTGACGCAAGGAGTTTCAGCACAAGACAATACCAATATCAAGGATGCCTATCAGCGTGCCTTTGGCATAGGCAGCAGGTATTCCTGGAAGATGAAGAATGGCGATGTGAACGTGCACTTGAAACGTGGCACACATCAGTTCTGGTATTCCCTGTATGATGGCAAGGGACAGGTGTATAAATTGGTTGATGCCGACAAGAACATGGTAGAGGTGTTGACAGAGAATCCGGAAAAACCTCGTCAGCGCCCTGAATGGCGTGGCCCGCAGCGTCACTGGATGGAGGTGCCCGATGAGAAGGATGGTTTCAGAATGTCGCCAGATGGTAAGTCTCAAGTGTATCTTAAGGACAATAACCTTTGGGTGAAACTAAATGGGGAGGAACGTGCTCTGACTACCAATGGTGATTCCACTTATTACTATTCGGCCTGGGGCTCGTTCTCTGCCGATGGTCGCTATTATGCCACAGTGCGTATCAAACCAGCCCCCAAGCATTATGTCTATTATGTGGAATCATCACCCAAAGACCGTTTGGAACCCGTATTACACAAACAGGAATATGCCAAGCCTGGTGACTCGCTGAATTATCGTGTGCCTGTCATTGTAGAGATGGCGACAGGTCGCGTGATAGAACCTTCAACGGATTTGTTTAAGAGTCAGTATCAGGTGACTGCTCCCCGTTGGGATGCAGACAACGAACATGTGACGTTTGAATTCAACGAACGTGGTCATAAGACCTATCGTGTACTGGAACTCTCTGCGAAAACTGGTTTGGTACGAACGCTTATTGAGGAGAAAAACGACAAGTATATCAACTATAACCGTCAGCGCCGCATCGATCTGCAGGATGGTAAACGGATCGTTTGGACCAGTGAGCGTGACGGACGTAACCATATCTATTTGTATGACAGACAAAAAGGACAGTTGATACGTCAGGTGACGAAAGGTGAGTATTATGTGCGTGGCATTCAGCATGTGGATGAGAAGGCTGGTATCATCTATTTCTCGGCCTGTGGCATGAACAAATCCGAGGATCCCTATCTGATACATTATTATAAGATAGGTCTGAATGGCAAGGGTCTGGTATGTCTTACACCCGAGGAGGGCAACCATAGCGTGACCTATACCGAAGATATGGTTTATCTGATTGATACTTATTCCACCGTTACGACGCCCCCTGTCACAGTATTGCGTTCGGGCAAGGATGGAAAAATCCTTCGTACCTTGGAAACTGCTGATATCACAGCTTTGGAAGCAGTGGGTTGGAAGGCCCCTGAGGTCTTTGTGGCCAAGGGACGTGATGGCAAGACGGATATGTGGGGACTGATTCAGCGTCCGTCGAACTTCGACCCCAACAAAAAATATCCCATCATAGAATATATCTATTCAGGTCCTGGCGATCAGTATGTGCCAAAGACGTTCACACCATGGCTCTATTACCTTCAGAATATGGCCGAACTGGGCTTTATCGTGGTGCAGGTTGATGCGATGACTACCTCATATCGTACCCGTGAGTTCGAGGAGGTATGCTATAAGAACCTGAAGGATGGCGGACTGCCAGACCGTATTGCCTGGATTAAGGCGGCTGCAGAGAAGTACCCTTATATGGATATCGATCGTGTGGGTATCTATGGCTGTAGTGCAGGCGGACAGAATGCGCTGGCTGCTGTGCTGTGGCACGGTGATTTCTATAAGGCTGCCTATGCTGCCTGTGGCTGTCACGATAACCGAATGGATAAGATCTGGTGGAACGAACAGTGGATGTCGTACCCTATCGACAGCTCTTACGTAGAATGTTCAAATGTGGAGAATGCCTACCGACTGGAGCGTCCGCTGATGCTAGTCGTAGGTGAACTGGATGATAATGTGGATCCAGCCTCTACTATGCAGGTGGTCAACGCATTGGAAAAAGCTGGTAAGGACTTTGAACTCGTGGTTATCCCTGGTGCCCATCATACGATGGGTGAGAGCTACGGCGACCATAAGCGCTACGATTTCTTCGTGCGTCATCTGTTGGGCGTTGACCCACCGAAATGGAGCGAACTAAAATGATTCAATAACAAAAAAAACGATATTAACATGAAGAGATTCTTATTTTCACTTGTTACTTTAAATCTGTCGCTACTTACTGGCATGGCGCAGACGGGTTATCCTATCACGCCTGTGCCTTTTACGTCGGTAAAGGTAACCCCTGGTACGTTCTGGGGACAACGTCTGGAGGCCAGTCGTAACACGACCATACCCCTCGCTTTTTCAAAATGCGAGAGCGAAGGTCGTTACAAGAACTTCGAGAATGCCGCTGCCCATCTGAAGGACCCTTCAAAGACGTTCAAGGTGAATGGTGTCGGTTATTCGTTTGATGACACAGACCCTTACAAGACTCTTGAGGGTGCTGCCTATATCTTGCAGACCTATCCGGACAAGAAACTGGAGGCTTACTGCGACTCCGTTATCGATATCATTGCGACAGCCCAGGAGCCCGATGGTTACCTGTACACTGCCCGTACGCAGAACCCTGCCGACCCGCACCATTGGGCCGGTGATCGTCGTTGGGTCAAGGAGGAGGATCTCTCTCACGAGCTCTATAACCTGGGTCATATGATTGAGGGTGCTGTGGCTTATTGGCAGGCTACAGGAAAACGTAAATTCCTTGATATTGCCTGTCGCTATGCCGACGTGGCCTGTAAGGAGGTAGGGCCTAATCCTGGACAGATGTGCGTGGTGCCCGGTCATCAGATTGCAGAGATGGCTATGGCACGCCTCTACCTGGCAACTGGTCAGCAGCGTTACCTCGATTTTGCCAAGTTCTTGCTTGACTATCGTGGCAAGACGAGTATCAAGACTGAATATTCGCAGAGTCATAAGCCTGTCATTGAACAGGACGAGGCCGTGGGTCATGCTGTCCGTGCGGCCTATATGTATGCAGGTATGGCTGACGTGGCCGCCCTCACAGGTGATAAGGGCTATATTGATGCTATCGACCGCATTTGGGATAATATCGTCTCTAAGAAACTTTATATCACGGGAGGTATTGGTGCTACCAGCAGTGGTGAGGCTTTTGGCAAGAACTATGAGCTGCCCAATATGAGTGCCTATTGCGAGACCTGTGCCGCTATTGGAAATGTGTATGTGAACTACCGTCTGTTCCTGCTTCATGGCGACTCGAAATATTTTGATGTGTTGGAGCGTACGCTTTATAACGGACTGATTTCAGGCGTTTCCCTCGAAGGCAATGGTTTCTTCTATCCCAACCCCTTGGAGTCGATGGGGCAGCACCAGCGTCAGGCTTGGTTCGGCTGTGCCTGCTGTCCTTCAAATATATGCCGTTTTATCCCCTCGCTGCCTGGATATGTCTATGCTGTAAAGGATAAGGATGTCTATGTGAACCTGTTCCTCTCAAATAAGAGTGAACTCACAGTTGGCAAGAAGAAGGTGACCCTCTCTCAGCAAACCAACTATCCTTGGGATGGCGATATTACTATTCATGTGGATAAAACCAATGCAGGTCAGTTTGCTATGAAGATTCGTATTCCTGGTTGGGTGAAGGGTAAGGTGGTTCCCTCAGACCTTTATTCCTATACCGATGGTAAGCGTCTTGGCTATACGGTAAGTGTCAACGGTAAGGCTTACTATCCTGAGAACCGTGATTATATCACGATAGACCGCAAATGGAAGAAAGGCGACAAGGTGCAGATTCATTTTGATATGGAACCTCGCATCGTTCGTGCCAATAACAAGGTGGAGGCCGACCGTGGTATGGTGGCTGTTGAACGTGGGCCACTGGTTTATTGCGCAGAGCATCCCGATAATAACTTTGACATCTTCTCGGCACTCATCAATCAGGAGCCGAAGTTCACGTTGGGCAAGGGAGAGATTGCAGGAACTCCCGTTGTGACTTTAAAGACAGATGCACAGACCTTGGACTTCAATAAGCAGGGTAAACTTACCACAAAGGACGAGACGCTGACCCTTATCCCTTATTATGCTTGGTGTCATCGTGGAAGTGGTAAGATGCGTGTGTGGTTGCCTCAGGACTTAAAGGCCACTACACCGGCACAGCCTGCTACGTTGGCCAGCGAGAGTAAGGTTACCAGTGGTTCACGTGTTCCAGCCTTGTCGTCTATCAACGACCGACTGGTGCCACGTGACGAGAACGACCGTTCGATGCCTTATACGCACTGGTGGCCTAAGAAGGCTTCTACGGAATGGCTGGCTTACGAGTTCCCGCAAGTTGCTACCGTTCAGAGTTGTACCGTCTACTGGTTCGATGATGCTCCCTGGGGCGGCTGTCGTGTGCCGAAGTCATGGCGCATCCTTTACCAGGATGAGCAGGGGCAGTGGCTGCCTGTTGAGGGAGCCGATGGCTATCCCACCGTTCGTGGTGCTGCCTGCACGGTAAATTTCAAGCCAGTAAAGACTAAGGCTTTACGATTGGAGGTTACCCAACCCGACGACTTCTCGTCAGGTCTGTTCGAATGGATTGTGAAGTAGAAGATATCCATAGATAAAAACAAATAAAAGAGAGACTTCGTAAAAGTCTCTCTTTTATTGTGGTTGGACGACTCGGATTCGAACCGGGAATGACAGAACCAAAACCTGTAGTGTTACCATTACACCATCGTCCAATCAATTGAATTCTTGCAAATTCGGCTGCAAAGGTAATAAATATTTGGCGAATAGCCAAATATTTATTACGCTTTTCTTATTTTACCGTAATCAGGTAATAGTTCTTCTTACCCTTTTGCGCCAACAGGTACTTGCCGTCGATCAGGTCCTCGGCAGTAATGGCACGGTTCTGATCGGTCAGTTTCTCTTTATTGAGAGAAACGCCGCCGCCCTGTACCATCTTGCGCATTTCGCCCTTTGAAGGGAACACGGGCGCTATGGTGGTCAAGAGCTCTACAGCGGGCTGACCCAGTTGGTCCTTACTGATTTCAAACTTCTCTACACCGTCGAATACATCGAGGAATGTCTGCTCGTCTAGTTTCTCCAGAGCTTCCTTGGTTGACTTTCCAAAGAGAATATTTGAGGCTTCGATAGCCATGTCGAGAGCTTCGCGAGAGTGTACCATCACGGTTACTTCTTCTGCCAGGCGCTTCTGTAGCACACGGCGACCAGGATCCTGCTTGTGTTCTTCTGTCAGAGCATCAATAGTCTCTTTGTCGAGCGATGTGAAGATCTTGATATAACGCTCAGCATCCTCGTCAGATACGTTGAGCCAGAACTGATAGAAGCGATAAGGTGTGGTGCGCTTGGGGTCGAGCCAGATGTTTCCACTCTCGGTCTTACCAAATTTCTTGCCATCGCTCTTGGTTATCAGCGGACAGGTGAGGGCGAATGTCTCAACGTCGTTACCCAGCGTGCGGCGGATGAGTTCTGTACCGGTGGTCATATTTCCCCATTGGTCGTTTCCACCCAACTGCAACTTTACTCCTTTATGCTGATAGAGGTAGAGAAAATCGTAGCCCTGAAGGAGCTGATAGGTGAACTCGGTGAAAGAGAGACCATCGCGGGCGGTGCCATTAAGACGCTGCTGCACACTCTCCTTAGCCATCATATAGTTCACGGTGATATGCTTACCCACCTCGCGGGCAAAGTCGAGGAAGGTGAAGTTCTTCATCCAGTCATAGTTGTTCACCATCTCTGCAGCATTCTCATCTTTCGAGTCGAAATCCAGGAATTTTGCCACCTGAGCCTTGATGCACTCCTGGTTATGACGCAGGGTCTCGTCGTTCAGCAGGTTACGCTCCTGTGATTTTCCAGACGGGTCGCCAATCATACCAGTAGCACCACCAACGAGAATGATGGGCTTGTGTCCGCAACGCTGCAGGTGACGCAACATCATGATACCACAGAGATGACCGATGTGTAAAGAGTCGGCAGTGGGGTCAGTGCCGAGGTATGCTGTTACCATCTCCTTCTGGAGCAGTTCTTCTGTTCCGGGCATGATCTGCGCCAGCATTCCGCGCCATTTAAGTTCTTCAACAAAATTCTTCATTATATCTTAATTTTTTTAATTCTCAAATCTCAAATCTCAAATCTCAAATCTCAAATCTCAAACCTCAAGGTACTGGGTCGTAGCCACTTCCTCCCCAGGGGTTGCATCTTAAAATGCGCCAGATTGCCAGCCTGAGTCCTTTTATTGGTCCATGCTTGATGATCGCCTCCTTCGCATATTGTGAGCATGTGGGAGTGAAACGACAGGCAGGCGGTGTGAAGGGACTGATAATTCGCTGGTAGAAGATGATGGGTATCAGTAGTATCCACTTCAGCATGAGTGTGATATAATGCCATAAGTGCTTCATAACCCTCAGACGACAATCTTTTTGGCTATTCTTTCAAGTAGGCTGCGTACTCTATTGTTTATCTCCGCTGTTGGGCAGGGACGGTCTGAGAGCCATATGAAGGCGATATCCGTGGCTTGTCCCTCAGGAATATTCTCAATGAGCACCTGTTTCTGTAGTCGGTAGGCTTCTCGGATTTGTCGTTTAGCACGGTTGCGGTCAACGGCGTGATGAAGCCTTTTCTTAGGAACGCTAATGAGCACCTTGACGGGTTCAGACCTGTCTTGGCGCTCTTGTTGCATATACACGGCTCTTAGTGGAAAGGCTGCCATCGAGTGGCTTTGACCTCCACCGAAGAGTTCCTCTATCAGTTTCTGGCTGACGATTCGCTCCTGTTTTCGGAAACGTGCTGGAGCCGTCATATAATATATTATTATAATAAGGTGAATTAGTCTTCCTGCATCAGCAGATAGTGCTGTAGTGCACCTGTCATGGAAGGATACTTCTCTGTGGGTGCTTCCAAATCCAGTCTTAAGCCTGCATCGAGAACAGCTTTTGCTGTAGCGGGGCCAAAAGTTGCGATAGCAATATCGCCCTGGTTGAAATCAGGGAAATTTTTCGTGAGCGACTCAATACCTGCGGGGCTGAAGAATACCAGCATATCGTAGTCGAATGTTTTGATTTCTTCTTCTGTGAAGTCATTGCTTACAGTCTTGTACATCACACATTCCGTGTGCTGCAGTTTCTTAGAATCAAGCAGTTTGCTGACAGCGTCGTTATGTACGTCACTCATAGGGACAAGATATTTTTCGGTCTTATGCTTCACCATGGTGGGCAGCAAATCGTCAATCTTGCCGGTAGTGCCGAAGAATACCTTACGTTTGCGGTACTGAACATATTTCTGGATATAGAGAGCGATGGTCTCTGTTACGCAGAAGTATTTCATGTCTTCTGGTATGGTGACACGCAGTTCCTTTGCTAATGTGAAGAAATGATCGATAGCATGGCGTGATGTGAACACAACAGCAGTATGGTCAAGTATGCTGACTTTCTGTGTGCGGAATTCACGTGCACTCATTCCTTCCACTTTGATAAACGGACGGAATACCAGTTCTACATCAAAGCGGTTAGCAATGTCATAGTAAGGTGACTTTTCGCTTGAGGGTTTTGGTTGCGAAATGAGGATCTTCTTTATCATTCTCTAATGTCCTAAAAATTTATTTTCAAATTATTGACCGTCATGAGCCATGCTCCACCGAATGTAAGCAATGGCGTTATTTCGAGGGCACAAAAGTACAAAAAAGTTTGCAGAAAAAAGCCATTTTGCCTAAAAAAGATGAACCAACACTTATAAAATGTTAGTATTTTGTTCAAAATCAGAACTGAGCAGAGGTAAAATATGCATTTTTCTACGCTTAAATCAAAGTATACCAACAACATGACTAATGGCAGGGTAAGTACTGCAGAACAGGCTGTAATGAACAGTTGAACCTTGAACAGTTGTGTTGTTTTTTTACCTCCGAAGAAGACGGGATCTACTATAAAATGTAAAAACCACTTACAGAGAAAGTAGCCTGCAAAAAGGGCTGAGAACACTAAGATGTTGGTGAATACTGAGTCATGAATAAAAATGCCCGGTATCTTCTCTTCTGCCGTGAGAAATGAGGCGATGCCTAGTAATAGACAGCCAATCGCTACAAGTAGTAATTCAAAGCGTATTTCGTTGGCCGTGACGTTGCTAAGCTCCTCTGAGTGAACTTCATAGAAGAAGTTTCTCAGTTGTCTGCTGATGAAACCGCGCGCAAAAGCGATAGAAGCAGCAATAATAACGAAGCATACCAACAATGTGATGGTGGTTAGGTCGTCATTACCCAGTTGACTAGGAATAGGATGACCTAAGACACCATAACGACTGCTGTGTGCCTGTGCGGCACACAGCAGCGAGTCGTTTATCAATGGCTCAAAGCCCAAATGCGCGCTTGATGTCATCTACCCGATCCAGTTTTTCCCATGTAAACAGTTCCACTTCGATTGTCTTTGTCTCATGGTAGTGGCTGGTGAAGGTTTTCTTCACAATCTCAGACTGACGTCCCATGTGTCCGTAGGCGGCTGTCTCCAGATACATAGGCTGACGCAGTTTCAGCGTACGCTCGATAGCTTTTGGACGCAGGTCAAACAATTCCTCAATCTTTTTGGCAATCTCGCTGTCGCTTAGGTTTACGTGTGAACGTCCGTAGGTGTTAACATAGATATTCATTGGCTTAGCCACTCCGATGGCATAGCTCACCTGTACGAGCATCTCGTCGGCCACACCAGCAGCCACCATATTCTTGGCTATGTGGCGAGCGGCATAGGCAGCAGAACGGTCAACCTTCGATGAATCCTTTCCGCTGAAGGCTCCACCGCCGTGTGCACCTTTACCACCATAAGTGTCAACGATAATCTTACGTCCTGTAAGACCTGTGTCGCCATGAGGACCGCCAATCACGAACTTACCCGTGGGGTTCACGTAGTATTTGATGTCGTCATTGAAGAGTGCGAGCACTTTCTCGCTATGAATCTGTGCTTTTACGCGGGGTATCAAGATGTTGATGACGTCTTCCTTGATCTTTGACAGCATTTTCTCGTCCTCGTCAAACTCATCGTGCTGTGTAGATACAACGATGGTGTCGATGCGCTCGGGAATGCCTGCATCACTATATTGGATGGTTACCTGACTTTTTGAGTCGGGACGCAGGTAAAGCATCTGCTTGCCTTCCTTGCGGATGTCGGCCAGTGTGCGCATGATGAGGTGAGCCAAATCTAATGAAACGGGCATGTAGTTTTCTGTCTCGTTGGTGGCATAGCCAAACATCATACCCTGGTCGCCGGCTCCCTGGTTCTCGTCATCCTCACGATCTACGCCGCGATTGATGTCGGCACTCTGCTCGTGGATGGCCGTCAGGATGCCACAAGAGTTTCCGTCGAACTGATACTCTGCCTTTGTATATCCAATTTTCTTAATGGTGTTACGGGCAATGGTTTGCAGGTCAATATAAACATCACTGCGCACCTCGCCCATGATAACCACCTGTCCTGTGGTTACAAAACTCTCACAGGCTACGCGTGCGTGGTCGTCGTAGGCCAGAAACTGGTCTAATATGGCGTCGCTAATCTGGTCGGCCACTTTATCGGGATGTCCCTCGGATACTGATTCTGATGAAAATAAATATGACATTTCTTACTTTGTAGTTAAATTTTGAGGGTGCAAAGTTACTGAGTTTTTG
>CAMOGP010000023.1 GCA_946614175.1 uncultured Prevotella sp.
AGAGCGCCAGCGACAGAATCGTATGACACACGATCTGTGGAGGTGGTAGGTACGGTGGCAGAGCGATGTTCGGAGTTAGCTGCAGGTTCTATGTGGCGCTCCACTTTTGCGGTAGCCATCAGACGATGTGACTCTTCATCTTCCTTGACAAAGACGATATAGTGCTTGCCTACCTCCATGCGTTGTTTCTGTTCTCGAAAGGGGCAGAAGAGATCTTTCATTAGTCCCCATTTCAAGAAGGCGCCGTATTGGTTAATCCATGCAACCTCCAGACAGGCAAACTCGCCTACTTTTGCAGCTGGTTTTTCTGTGGTGGCAATAAGGCGTTCGTCTTGGTCGAGATAGACGAAGACTTCAATTTCTTTTCCGATGGCTAAACCATCGGGCACATAACGGTTGGGGAGTAGGATGTCGCCACTACGTTCGTCACCTTCTAGGTAAAAGCCCTGGTCGGCACGTCGGATGGCTTTTAGTGTGTTATAATCTCCTAGTTTTATCATAGAATAGATATTTATTTTATGTCAGCGGAGAACTCGCTGACCAAAGGGATATCAAGAAGACCATCGCGCATGTGAATTGTGCGGTCAGTGATGGTAGCTAGCTGTTCGTCGTGTGTGACGATGACAAAGGTCTGTCCAAACTTATCGCGTAGATCGAAGAAAAGCTGATGCAGTTCCTCTTTATTCTTTGTGTCGAGAGAACCGCTGGGCTCGTCGGCGAGAATTACTGCAGGACTATTCACCAGAGCACGGGCAACAGCAATGCGTTGCTTCTCGCCGCCAGAAAGTTCGTTGGGCTTGTGGTTAGCACGATTGGTGAGTCCCATAAACTGTAACAGTTCCTTGGCTCTCTCCTTGGCAGCCTTATTGGATGTGCCTGCAATATAGGCGGGAATCATGATGTTTTCAATAGCAGTGAACTCGGGCAACAACTGATGAAACTGGAATACAAAGCCCAGATGGCGATTACGAAAATCTGCCAAGGCTTTCTGTGAAAGGGTGGTGGTGTCGATGCCATCAACGCATACAGAGCCGGTGTCGGGTTTGTCCAATGTTCCGATAATCTGCAGCAGGGTGGTCTTGCCTGCACCACTGGGGCCAACAATACTTACTACTTCTCCTTTGTCGATGTGGAGATCGATGCCTTTTAGCACCTGTAATGAGCCGAAACTCTTGGTTATATTCTTTATGTCTATCATTTTATTATGGGTCTAATGGGTCTAATGGGTCTAATGGGGGTAATGGGGATGATGAGCTTAATGGGCTTTGTTGGATTTGTGTATCCAGCGTAGCAATGTGTCATAGATACTATTCTCCTCATGATGCTGGGCCTCGGTGAAGCTCATCTTCTCTTCCTTTGTATTACCATACTGGTCGGGGAAGATAATCATGAGATTGGTACCCGAGAAATATTTCGTCAGCTCATCAGGCAGACGGTCGAGCGCATTCTTATAACTGATGGTACCCTTACGGGCAGTGACCACCACGAGCAGGTTGTCGGGACCGATATGACTGGCCAATTGGGGTAGCTCGTTCCAATGCGCCATATAAGTGTACTTGGCGCGTACGCTGGGATGCTGACTGTTGATATATTGCTGGATCAGTTCCAAGGACTCGTTGCGGCCATGAAACTGAATGCGACAATCTAATTGGCCTGCGAAGCGGCAAAGACGTTCCAACCAGCGGTGGAAGCCCGGTTCATATTCCGCCCTGCTGGGTACGGCAACCTGAATCTGGCGGAGGGTACTGAGTGGCTGCGTGAATCGCATGAGTAGAATCTGGCGGTTCAGACCGTTGTATAGACTCTGTATGAACTCCCCCCAGAACTTATTGCTCACCTCTGTGTGGACGTGCATACCCATGACAACCTCTGAACAACCACTCTCGCGGAAGGCGTGCTTGATGCCGTTGGCAATGTTGGTAGCCAGTCTTACCTGCGTCTGTACCTGCACCTCTGAGGCGCTGGCCTGATGTTGGAGCTTCTCCAGTAGCTGAATACCTTTCTCCCGTTCTTGCATACTACTTTCGCCGTCATACACCACATTGAGTGCCACGAGTTCACGCTTCAGTTTCTGATTGCGGATAAGGAGTGCTAGCTCAAGCAGTTGCGGTGCAATCTCCGGATATTTCACGCATACCATGATACGTTCGTCGTCATTCTTCTGTGTGTTGGATGATGGGTGCTGGGTGTTGGCAATGACAATCTGTTGTGCAGCATGTTCTGTGGTCAGGGTAGAGATGATACAAGTGACCAGTATCATAACAACCACACCATTCAGCATGTTGTCGTCAGCCAGAGCCACATTGGCTTCAATCATCAGTCTGCGTCCTACCATTACCATTGCAATGGCGCCGGCAGCATGTGCAGATGTCAGTCCGAACATCATCTTTCCCTCAGATTTCGTCAGACGGAATATGAGGGCCGAGATATATGCTGCCAGAGCTTTTCCGAAGGTGCCGAAGAAAGCAATGAGGAACATGATACCCCATACCTCCAGACCGTCTGCCAACGACTGCAGGTTGATAAGCATACCTACACCAATCAGAAAATAAGGGATGAAGATTGCATTGCCGATGAACTCAATGCGGTTCATTAACGGTGACACGTGAGGGATGTATCTGTTGATAATCAGTCCCGAGAAGAAAGCGCCAAAGATGCCCTCTAACCCAATGAGTGCCGATAGGGCCGCGCTGATGAACATCACGGCCATGACAAAGATATACTGCATCACCGCATCACTATAGCGGCGCAGGAAATAACGCGTCAAGCGGGGAATAATCAGAATGCTGCCCGCACAAAATGTTGCAAATTTGGCTGCAAACAGTAACCAGAACAGCCATCCGCTGTCCTCACTGAAAGTGCCTACTAGTCCTGCCAGCATGACCAGTGCCAGGAAAAGCGACAGCATAGACGAACCGACGCTGAGCATCACGCTGGAATTGCGCTGCAGGCCATAACGCCCGATGATAGGGTAGGCCACCAACGTGTTTGAAGCCATGATACATCCTAATAGGAATGACGCCCTTCCGCTATAGCCCAGAATGGTGATTGACATGACATAGGTTAGGAATAGCGGCACAAAACAAGTGAGCAGCCCGAAGATAACCAATCGGTTGGAGTTCTTCTTGATACTCTCAAGATCCATCTCAAGTCCGGCGAGAAACATGATATAATAGAGACCTACCTGTCCGAAAACCTCAAACGACGTGTCGCGCGCCAATAAGTTGAATCCGTATTCACCTATCAGTACACCAGCCAGTACCATGCCAATGATATGTGGGATGCGTAACTTACTCATCACGATAGGCGCGAAGAGAATGATGAGCAGCACCACGAAAAATATCATGGTTGGGTCTTGTATGAGTGGTTCTATCTTGATTTGTGCTTCCATTTTGTTGGCAAAGGTACAAAATTTTCTGTCAATTTGATACATAATTTGCGGAAAAGTTGTAAATTTGCACCCAATTTTAAACTTGAGTGATATGAAAGTAGCAATTGTTGGCGCCTCAGGCGCAGTAGGGCAGGAGTTCTTGAGACTGCTCGACGAGAGAAATTTCCCAATGGATGAACTGGTGTTGTTTGGTTCTGAGCGTTCTGCTGGTACCAAATATACTTTCCGTGGTAAGGAATTGACAGTGAAACTTCTTCAACACAATGATGACTTTAAAGACATCGATATTGCGTTTGCCTCTGCAGGTGCTGGTACAAGTAAGGAGTTTGCCGAGGATATCACCAAGTATGGCTGTGTGATGATTGATAACTCCAGCGCATTCCGTATGGATGACGACGTACCCTTGGTGGTGCCCGAGTGTAATGCCGAGGATGCTCTAAAACGTCCCCGTGGTATCATTGCCAATCCTAATTGTACTACGATTATGATGGTGGTAGTTCTGCAGCCTTTGGAGAATATCAGTCACATCAAGCGTATCCACGTATCTTCTTATCAGAGTGCTTCTGGTGCTGGTGCTGCTGCCATGGCAGAACTACAACAGCAGTACAAGGAGATTGTAGAGGATGGTGAGGTGAAGACTATCAAGAAGTTCCCTCATCAGTTGGCTTACAACGTGATTCCTCAAATTGACGTGTTCCAGCCCAACGGCTATACTAAGGAGGAGATGAAGATGTACAACGAGACACAGAAGATTATGCATACCGATGCTAAGTGTTCTGCTACGTGTGTGCGTGTTTCTTCTCTGCGTTCTCACTCAGAGTCAGTATGGATTGAGACCGAGCGTCCCCTCAGTGTAGAGGAGGCACAGAAGGCTATCGCCGCAGCACCTGGATGTACGCTGGTTGACGATCCCGCTAACCTTGTATACCCCATGCCTCTTGAGACAGCAGGCAAGGATGATGTCTATGTAGGCCGTGTACGTAAGGATATCTCTGACGAGAACGGACTGACCTTCTGGCTCTCAGGTGACCAGATTCGTAAGGGTGCAGCCCTGAATGCCGTTCAGATTGGTGAGTATCTCATCAAGGTGGGTAATGTGAAGTAAGCATTCCCAATATACAATATAGCTGCGCGCTCTCTGTTTTTCTGGGAGCGCGCAGTTTTTTGTTTTTCTCAGCTAGTTTTTCTCTATCCCAAAGTTTGAAACGTACATCCCAAAGTTTGCAATGTACATCCCAAACTTTGGGATGGAGATTCTTAAGTGATAAAACAGAATTTATTAAAGCTTTATGTAGATTATTTGATATTTTTAATAGGTAAAATTAGACAGTTTTATCGAAATACTTGATACTGAGTATTGTGGAATAGAAAAAGATTTCGTATCTTTGCCCCCGAAATAATAAATATAATACTACGTAATCGCTTATGAAATTATCTGCATTGATTAAGACGCTGGTTTTGATGGCCGGCATCCTATTGTTTGATACGCATGTTTGTGAGGCTAAACTGGTAAAACCCAGCGGAGGGTCTGTGAGTGCTAATGTCGTGATTAGTAAAGTGTTTTATTCTGGTAGTAAAACCATTGCCGACAGTCCCAAGGCCTATGCAAACAATATATACATTGAACTGTATAATAACTCTACGGATACGCTCGATCTGAAAGGCATGTATATTGCTCTTGGTAATACGGATAATGGAGATGCTGCGTGGACTGCGTCTGCTATGGCTACGGCTCATAAAGACTCTGCTGTTGTCAAACAGTTGTTCCAGATTTCTCCTGATGCGTCTTATCCTATGAAGCCTGGTCAGAGCGTGGTTCTTGCTCAGTGTGCCATCAATCATAGTCAGTTGGCTGGAGGTAATGTGGATTTGAGTTCTGCTGATTTTGAGGTGAAGAGTCAAAACAAGAACTACAAGGATTCTCACAATGAGAATGTGCCTGAGATGAAAGTGATTGCAACCTTTGGTACGACCGACTTCATAAATTTCATGGCAATGGGCCCCAATAGCATCATGCTGCTGGCTGCTGACCTCAATCTAGAGAAGTGTCCTAAGACCTTCCCCAAGGGAAAGGAAAAGGGTAATGAATACCTTATAGTACCCCTCTTCAAAAGTATTGACTGTGTGGATATCGTGAAACAGAAGGCTCCATCTGCCGATGATAAGCGTTTTGCAGCAAGTTATGATGCAGGCTTTACCCACACCAATAGTCCTGATAATAATAATGCGCAGGCTGTGGTGCGTAAAACGGCTTTTGTATGTAGTGACGGGCGTGTAGTGCTCTATGACACCAATAACTCAAGCATCGATTTCGAGTCAACAGATGACCTTTCATTGTGTACCTATAATAATATGGTGAGGGGACTGTCGGATTCTACCATCGTGATTCCTGAGACCGGCTATGCTACAGTGAATATCACAAGACCTTTTAGTGCTGGACGTGATGTGACATTTGTATGTGTGAATGCAACGAATAATGCGGCAACTACCGACTTGACCTACAACGAATATCCCGGTGATTCTTTATTGCTTATCAAAGGTGCTTGGATTGCTGTAGGAAAGCCTGGCGTGCATACTATTCAATTGTCCGAGTCGCAGGGTGTGCAGAAGACTCGTTCTTCATTCATTACATGGGCAGAAGAGGATACAAAGACACTCTCTGGCAGTCAGGCTTCACGTTCTATCTATAAGTTTAGTAATGTGGTTGGTAAAATTGGTTTCCAGCGTGTTCCTGCTGTTGATGGCAAATACAATACTGCAACGTTCTCTGATGGCGATCGTCTTTATTTTAGTTTAACGACTGCTATTGCTGATAAGATTGCTGCTGCTAATGGTGCAACAGATCATGCGGACCTCGATTTCATTGCATGGCACGGCATTACTCCCGAGAAGATAGCTGCAGGTATCAGTGAGATGAAGTGTGATAATAAGTTTCAGCCTGTTGTCCATAATTTAGCTGGTCAGCGCTTGAGTGGCCTGCAGAAAGGCTTGAATATCGTTGATGGCAAGAAAATTCTTGTGAAATAATATATGAAGAGAATCTTATTCAGTTTGACTTTTGTGCTCATCACACTGGGGCTTCAGGCTCAAACTATCGATACCCTCACCGTACGTATCAAAGGTATGCGCTGTGAGGAGTGTGCCCATAAGGTGAAGAATGTGATGAGGCTGTTGCCTGGTATCGAGGGGGTGACTTTCAATATCGAGCGCCGCACGGCTAGCATCGCTTATGATTCAAAGCAGTTGTGTGCCGATAGTATCAAAGCCCGACTAGCTGCAACAGGCCGTTATAAGGCTTCTGCCTACAGCCCTCAAGATGTGATTATCCGTGGTATGGGACTACGTCTCGCTGATATGCAGGGCGAGGAGGATTATCATCGTATCAGTCAGCGTCTGCAGACGATGAAAGGTATCGACAGTATAGCACCGCATCTGGACAAACACTATATCTTTGTACGTTATGATGCCAATCGCACCAGTAAGGCTGATGTTCGTCGTGTATTGAGTGACATGGGGTTCACACCTGTGAATTATTATTCGGGGCCGAAGGTGGCTTATGCCTACTATCAGATTCCTGCGGATAAGATTTCGCAGGAGACGATGGATGAGGTACTCATGCTGACTGGTGTAGAGGATGTAAACGTGAACGCCCAGCGTAAGTCGCTTGCGGTGACCTATTTTACAGATGAGACCACAGCCGAACAGCTTCTCAAGGATATCAAGGCTGTGGGAATCATCGTAAAGAATCCGGTATCGAAATAACCTGAGATTAGATATTTTTAGACATTAATCATTGAAAAAGCTATGGGAAGAGTAAAAGAATCTATTATCCTGGCCATTGGTATTATGGTTATGGGATGGTGCGTGAAGGCTGGTATTGATAACTTCACCAACAAAGACCGTAAGGTCACAGTAAAAGGATTGGCTGAGCGCGAGGTGCCTGCTGACAAGGTTACATGGAGCATCAGTACCAAGGAAACGGGAAACGACTTGCCTACGCTTTATGAGCGCATCAATGTGCAGGCGGGTAAAATCAAGACTTTCCTGAAACAGAACGGTCTGGATGAGAGTGAGATTACTGTGAACCCGCCAACAGTGTCCGATCTTGAGGCGCGTGAGTGGGGCGATAACCAAAAGCCTTTCCGCTATATTGTCAACACGACGATTACGGTGGCTACGACAAAGGTTGAGGCTGTCAACAAGGCTATCTTTAAGCAAGCAGAACTCTTGAAACAGGGGGTTGCTCTTGATAGCAGTTATCCCAACTATGAGTATGCATCGTTCCAGCAGATGAAACCTGAGATGATGTCTGAGGCTATTAAGAATGCGCAGAAGACTGCAGAGCAGTTTGCTGAGGCTAGTGATTCGAAACTTGGAAAGATTCAGACTGCAGGTCAGGGACAGTTTGAAATTGAGAACCGTGATGAGAATACACCATATATCAAGAAAATACGTGTGGTATCTACAGTTACTTATTCGCTTGACGACTAAAAAAGAAAAAGGAATGTCACTATCGACATTCCTTTTTTTTGTCTGTGCGCCTGACAGGACTCGAACCTGCACATCGCAAGACACTAGATCCTAAGTCTAGCGCGTCTACCAATTCCGCCACAGGCGCATTTTTAGTGGTGTTTGCGGTAATTGCGGATGCAAAAGTAATACTTTTTGTTGAGATAGCCAAATTATTCATAAAAAAGTTGTATCTTTGTGCTCTGTAAAATACTGAAGATAATGAAAATTTATTTTTCCTTTTTGGTGATTGTCTTATCTGTCCTGATCTCCTCTTGTGGTGGGGGACATAGTCGTGGAAATGGTATGGCACAGACTGATGCTGATTCTATGAGTTTATCTCCTCGCTATGCCAAAGGCTATTCCGTTAAAGTGTTGGATAATGGCGTTCGTCTGATTGATGTGGCTGACCCTCAGGATGATAAGGAAAAGATGCCTGTGAGTTATCATTTCGCATTGGTTAAGAAGGGTACGCAGACTCAGGTGCCTGCTGGCTATACAATGGTTGAGGTGCCTATTGAGCGTACACTTGTGATGACCATGTTGCAGTTGTCTAATTTCACAGCGCTCGATGCTCTTGATGTGGTACGAGGTATCACGGGTACGAAGAATCTCTTTAATCAGGATATCCGTCAGCGTGTGAAGGATGGACGTATGGTGAAAATAGGTATGGAGGGCAACTTTGATACGGAGTTGATTCTTGCAGCGCATCCAGAGGTGATTTTTATCTCGCCTTTCAAACGTGGGGGCTATGATGCCATCAAGGAGACGGGTATCACGCTCATTCCGCATCTGGGATATAAGGAGTTGACCCCGTTAGGTCAGGCGGAATGGATTCGCTTCGTGGGTATGTTTATAGGCAAGGAGCATGAGGCTGATTCCATCTTCGCAGGAATAGAATCCCGCTATAACAGTTTGTGTCAACGGGTTGATAGCCTTATCAGTCTTAAATCTCAGGATTCAAATACTAAACCTACCGTCTTCAGTGGTGAGATGCATGGTGGCAACTGGTATGCTGTTGGTGGTAAGAACTCGTTGGCTCAGATTTTCCGTGACGCCGGTGCACAATATGTCTTTGACAATGATGATACGGGAGGTGTGAACATTGAGTTCGAGCAGATGTATGCCGCTGCTGCAAATGCAGATTATTGGCGTATCTTGAATAGTTATGAGGGTGATTTTTCTTATGAAGCCTTGAAAGCTAGTGAACCGCGTAATGAGTTGTTTAAGGCATTTAAGGAGAAAAGAGTAATCTACTGCAACATGAAGCAAACACCTTACTATGAGAAGTCGCCTGTGATG
Source organism: uncultured Prevotella sp. (assembly GCA_946614175.1). Taxonomy (GTDB): domain Bacteria; phylum Bacteroidota; class Bacteroidia; order Bacteroidales; family Bacteroidaceae; genus Prevotella. Next base: position 9,203 of record CAMOGP010000023.1, read on the forward strand.
CCCGACGTGTTACTGAGTGACCTCGTGGCTATTTTCCATCCGGAGCTGATGTCCGCAGACTATGAACCTACCTTTTATCGTATGTTGAAATGAAACGTCCGTTGCTGCTGCTTCTCCTGTTGTTAAGTATTGTGGTGTTCTTTGTCCTCAATATATTTTTGGGCACAGTGCGCATCCCAATGTCAGATGTATGCCGCATATTGGTAGGAGGAGGTGACAATGAGATATGGAGGAATATCGTTTTCTCTTCTCGTGTGCCGCAGGCATTGACCGCCTTAGTAGCTGGTGCGGGACTTGCAGTGAGTGGTTTGCAGATGCAGACGGTATTTCGTAATCCGCTGGCTGGTCCTTCGGTACTAGGTATCAGTAATGGCGCTTCGTTGGGTGTGGCCTGTGTGGTATTGCTCTCAGGTTCTTTCGGAGGCATAGCTTTGAGTCGCCTGGGCTACATAGGTGACGTGGCTATCAGTATTGCAGCTATCGTTGGGGCCTTGGCTGTAATGGGTTTTATCCTGTGGGTAGCAACAAAGGTGAGAAGTAGTGTGACACTGTTGATTATTGGCGTGATGATAGGCTATCTGGCTACCGCTATTATTGGTGTGCTGAAATTTTTCTCTGCCGAGGAGGATATCCGTGCCTATGTAGTCTGGGGTTTAGGCTCATTTGCCCGTGTGTCTGGTGATCAGATGATGCTTTTCGTTGTTCTGATGTGTGTGTTGTTGCCACTCAGCATGCTTACGGTAAAGGCTATGAACCTGTATATGTTGGGCGATGCTTATGCCAGTAACCTGGGACAGAATATTCGTCGTACACGCCTGCTCTTGATTATTTGTTCTGGTACGTTGGTGGCTATTGTCACAGCTTATTGCGGTCCTGTCATGTTTATCGGATTGGCTGTGCCTCATTTGGCGCGTTCAATCTTCCGTACCAGCGATCATCGTGTGCTGATGCCTGCGACAATGTTGGCTGGTGCTGCCTTGGCGTTATTGTGTAACCTGATAGCTCGTATGCCAGGATTCGAGGGCGCCTTGCCGGTAAACTCTGTGACGGCGTTGGTGGGTGCGCCTATTATCGCGAGTGTATTGTTCCGTCGTCGGAAATCAGAAGGATGATGAGATTGCCATTGGGAAGTAGTGGCTTACAATAGTTTTCACAGTGACGGATGACAACTTCGCAGAAGTCTGGAAGTTGTTTTTCTGGTATTCTTTCCCATAACTCTCTTGCCAACGTCATATTATCTAGAGAAATCTCTATATGGGCTTCGTTTAGCATCTCCAGAATGAAGCCTATATTCATAGTGCTTTTGCGACTATGGGTGTCTAGTTGTCCTTCCGCCAGCTTGACGGCTTTACCCAACATGACTCCCAACGTGATATTGGAAATGTGGAGCTCATTGGCCATCTGAAGGGTCTCTCCAATATAATTGCCGTATTGTACGAAAGCCTGTTGGGGAAGGTTGGGGTAGAGCATCTTGAGGAAACGCTCGCTTTTAGCTCCACTATTAATGACAACGTGGTCGGAACCGCTAGCTTTGGCTACCGTCATACACTTGCGGATACTGTCGATGAAAGCTTCCTCGCTGAATGGCTTGACGATACCACTGACACCGATAATGCTGATACCGTCCTCGATACCTAGCCGTGGGTTAAAAGTACGACGGGCTATGGCGGCGCCACCAGGGACAGAAAGCCTACAGACCCACCCCCAGCCCCTCCCTGAATGGAGGGGAGTGAATAGACTGTCTAGGTTCTGACGAATCATCTCGCGCGGGCCCTTGTTGATGGCAGGCTCGCCTACGGGAAAATCAAACCCAGGCAGGGTGAAGCGACCGATGCCCTCGCCGCCCTCAATGACTAACCACTCCCCTCCATTCAGGGAGGGGCTGGGGGTGGGTCTGTAGGGTCGGCAACTGGCGCGGATTTCTATGCCGTCTGTTACATCGGGATCGTCGCCAGCCTCTTTGATGCAGTAGGCATAGTTATTGGCATAACCTACGGGTACTGTGATAGTCTCTCCATCGGGCAAAAGGACGGGCACCTCGGCAGGTGTCTCACTTTTGATGAGACGAAGAGTGGCAGCTATAGCAGCTGCGGTAGCGCAAGTGCCAGTGGTCAGTCCGCTATGCAGCGGGAAGAAATCAGGTAGAAGTTTTTCTACCATTCTCCTCAAACCGTGAGGCCCGTTAACTACAAACCATTCACCATTATCCATGAATCCTTCAGGTCGCTTGATGGCGATGATGCGCATGCCTTTTTCGTGAGCTTCATTAACTTTCTCAATGAATCCACCGCTGAGGCCGCTCTCTTTCAGCAGGATAGCATCAGCATTAGGCATGGCGCCATCCTCATAATAGCATAATTGATCATCCGTAGCCCCTTGCTGATGAGCCAGCGTGATGCTGCTCTCGCGGTTCAGGATGCGATAGATGACCTTTACACCTTTCGCCTCTAGATATTTCAGTTTACTGATGCTTTGAACACCTGTGGTGGCGAGGAGCCGCTCCACCTTATGCCCCTCCCTGCTGAGGGAGGGGAGTATATAGTCGAGGTCGCTGTAGTCGTCAATCCATGTAATATCGGAATCGCGTGGTGGATAGATGCGTTCGTAGCGAATGACGGGTATCCGAAGACTGGATGATACCTGTGCAATCGTTGCATGAAGGGTCGAGGCAAACGGATGGGCGGCGTCCACGATGAGACGGATGCCCTGTTCGCAACAAAAGGTCAGCATGGCCTCATGAGTCAAGGCTCCATCCAGTCGCTGCCCGTGGTGTAGCGTCAGATCCTGTTCGCCTGTCTTTGTGCTATAAAAATATACCGATCCGCTCTCTTCGAGTGTATCTGCAGCCTTGCGTCCTTCTGTCGTCCCACCGAATACTAATATCATGCCTCGCCTTTCCTGAATAGATGTGTAAAATGTTTGTTGTATAGTTCTGACAGCCCCTGACGGTTATCGATGGCTTCACCGACAACGAGCATGGTGGTAAGTGTCAGGTGATTGTCGTGCACTATTTTAGCAAGGTCCTTCAATACACCACGATAGATTTTTTGGTCTGGCCATGTCAGGTGATAGCAAGCAGCTACGGGTGTATCCTCCGGATATTCCTGAAGCAATTGGTTCTGCACGTCGTCGACGATGGCGGCTGAGAGGAATATGCACATGGTACTTTGGCTTTTTGCTAAGAGGTGCAACTGCTCTTTTTCTGGCATGGGCGTGCGTCCCTCACCGCGGGTCAGGATGATGGTCTGCGTGCGTTCAGGGATGGTGAACTGGCTCCTGAGTTCTGCGGCAGCAGCAAGGAACGAGGAAATGCCGGGCGTGATATGATAGTGCATGCTGTTGGCATCGAAGAAAGCCATCTGTTCCTGAATGGCCCCAAAGATGCAGGGGTCACCGGTATGCAGTCGTACAATGAAGTGGCCCTTGTCATAGTGCTCCTTCATCAGGGCACATTGTTCTTCAAGGTTCATATCGGCAGACGAGCGCACCACGGCACCTGACTTATGACATTCCGTCAATGCCTTAGGCACCAGCGAACCAGCATAAAGAATCAGGTCGGCACGCTCCAGCATCTTTTGTCCGCGCACGCTTACTAGGTCGGGGTCGCCAGGACCGGCACCGACAATCTCGATGTGGCCCTGTTTATGCCTAAGATATTTCTCGTCGATGGCTAAAGCCGCCGTCCAATTCTTACCTTTGATCTTTGGAATGATGAGTTGTCCATGATTGGAGCCTAAGATTGCTGCTGCTTCGCACACGCTTGGAGTGCCTACATGTTTTTCGACGGTGGCACTGGGGGTAGGCACCTTGATGGCAGCAAGTTCCTCGGCTGTAAAGAATTCGACTTCTTCGTTGTATTCCTCTCTGAGTAATTCACAGAATTCTTCATCCTTTTTGACGTCGATGGTGCAATAGCGATGGGTACAGGGCAAAATGCCGTGCTGTGCAAGGGCTTCATCAATCTCGTCGTAGATGCGCTCGAAGTTGTCAGGATGATGAGCCAATCCAAAACCGATTGTCCCCACCATTGGTACGAAATGCAGTTCGAGCATGTTGTTGGGAGTATTGTGGATGAAGGGAGATACGATGATGAGAAGTTCGTATTTCTGCGGGTCGGCTTCACTGATATCATTGATGATGGTCACGTGGTCGGGTTTGGTCTGTTCCAGATAGTCGGTGCCTTCGTCACGCATTTCAAGTAGTAAGGCTGTAGGCTTACGGTTGACAAATGTAAAAATACAGTCGTTCATGTCTGCTATGTCACTGGCAATAGGCCAGTCAAAACGTTTCTCAAATGTGTCGAGAGCCCACAGTCCGGCATTGTCGCTCTGGGTGGTGATAACCTCTTGTCCACCGATTGCAGCACTGATGTCTCGTGTCAGGTCGTTCGCACCGCCTATATGTCCGGATAGCACAGCGATGACATGTTGACCGAAACTGTCGATACATACCACGGCAGGGTCATTGTGCTTGTCCTCAATAAGTGGGGCAATGGTACGCACGCAGATGCCCATGGCTCCGATGAATACGAAGGCATCGAATGCCTTCCACTGGTGACCAACGTCGGTACGTTGAATGGCTTTCGCACCAAACTCTCGTTTTAGGGTGTTGGCAATTTCCTTGCCTGTCTCGCTGATTTGTATGACTGCTATCTTCATTTGTGAGCTTTTAGGATTTCTATGGGGTGATGTTCGTCTATGACTATTCTCATGGGCGGTTCTTGTTGTAGGCCGAGTTCATTACAAGCCTCGTCCCACAGCTTGTGACTGTCGGTCGTGACCTTCGGAGCCTTGACGCTGTTCATCACGATACAGCCGTGAGGTTGCAGGTGTTGGAGAACCTTTGCCATGATTTCTTTAAGGTGGCCGCCATGACCTCCAATGAATACTGCATCTGGTGTGGCAATAGCATCGCAACAAACAGTGCAGAAATCGCCCATGTGAATATTGATGCCTGGCGCGCCAAAACGATGCATGTTCTCTTGGATAATTGTCTCGCACTCTGGACGAATCTCAAAGGCCTCTATTTGCAGATGGGGGAACAGCAGGCGTGCCTCAATGCTGATACTGCCCGTACAGAACCCGATATCCCAGAGCACATGCTTTTGTGGAAGTTCCAAAGTCTGGAGCGTCAACAGGCGTATGGGCATCTTGGTAATCATCTTCTCCCGACCGTCAAGGAGTGCGAAACTGGCATCGGGAATGCCGAAGACCTTCGTGTGCTCTGCGGTTTTTCCGCAGAGAATGACGCAATTAGGTGTAGCGAATTGGCGTTGTGCAACCTCTTCAAGGGTGAGCGTGCTGACCTGTTCCTGTTGCGGGTTGCCGAGATGCTCACCAATATGCATGGTGTAGTCCTTATAGCCAAACTCCAGCATCCGTCGTGCGATGGCGGCCGGTGTATGCTCTTTGTCTGTTAGAATGCCAATCTTCTCAACTCGCTCTATGAGAGCTCTGTCGAATTCGGGCCAGGGCCGTCCTGTTAAAGATACGATACGCATATCGTGATAAGGCATCACGAGACGGTGAGCAAGGAGCTGCAGCGAGTTAAAGGTGGGGTAGACCAGAATCTCTGCGTCAGGCATTTTTCGCTTAATGGTATTGGCAAAGCCAAAGAAGAGTGGATCGCCACTGGCAAATACGACGATGGGAGCCCCCTCGGAGAAGTGAGCGGCACGGTGATAGGCTTCAAATACAGTATCCAGCGGCACGGTGATGTCAATCCATTCTGCACCTTCTGGCAGCAATGACGCCACGATGTCGTGATGCCGCTTGCCGCCTGAGAAGATTTTTCCTTGACGTATAACATCCAGCACCTCTGGTGGAAACCACGGTGCCGGATGATCTGTAATGCCTATGATGACAAATCTCGCTTGCTCCATTCTATCCTAATTTTGGGTCATCTTCATCACGTCTTCCAATGTAAACTTGCCCGAGAAGACCATCGTAACCAGTTCGTTGTCTTCCTCTATAAGCATGATGACTGCTGACTGCTGTTTACCTATATGGTGGTAGATATTAACTTTACTGTCGTCCTCGTTTATCTGCATCATCAGCTCATATTTGTCTTTTGCGATGATACCCTTGACGTCGTTCTTTAGCTTTGTCAGGGCACTCTTGTTCTCAGTAGTGATAATCTGGATGCCAGAGAGCTTATTGCTTAAAGACTTCGCATTGATGCCAGGTACAGAGAAATCAGTGTTCTTGCCTGCCATGCCGAGCATAAATTTCGAGATGAACACATACGTGACATTCTTCATGTCGGCATATTTTTCGAATGCCTTGACTTGAGCATTGGCGTTGAGGCTGCACAGAGTCACCACCACGCAGAGGAGGGCCTTAATGATTGTCTGTTTCATATCGTTTCAATACCTTTAATTGTTCGTTGAATGTTTTTTCTGTCTTGTCGCTCAGGGCCTTTGCTTTTTTCAACTGTCCCATGCCTTTGTTCAGATTGACGGCCAGCAGGGTGAGGGCTTTCTGAGCCTCCTGTTGTGCCAGCAGCGGATCTTGGTAAGTATCCTGTTCGGCCAGATTCATGTATTTGTCCTGACTCAGCAGGTGTATGCCTACTCCTAAGACAAAGACGATGCAGGCGGCTGCTGCCGTATAGCGCAAAATGTTGGGGCGCAGCGTGCGGCGCTGGGCTTTCTGCTGTTTCTCTTCTTTTTCCCATTCGTCAATCTTAGCCGACAGACGCTCTTCCAGTCCTTTGGGAATGGGTATTTGTTCTAACGTTTTCAGATTCAGTTCGTCCATGTCTTCGTGATATTTTGAAATTGTTGCTTAAGTTTCTTTTTCGTTCGCATCACGATGATGCGGATATTGCCTTGCGAGAGTCCTGTGTCTTGCTCTATCTCCTCGTATGAGCGGTCGTCCATCAGGTGCATCTGAATAATTCGTGCCTCCCTTTCAGGCAGTTGACTGATGAGTCCCTCCATCTTTTGAGCCTCGTCTCTGGCATCTATCTGATAATCGAGACTCCGTTCATCGGGTGGCCCGTCCTCATTCTTCAGTTCTGCCGAGGCATCCAGGTGTTTCAATCGCCGTTGATCTACGAACAGATGTCGTATCATTGTCACGAGATAAGCTTCCTTCATCGCCTCATCGGGCAGGTTGTCGCGTTTCTGCCAGAGTTTCAGGTATAGGTCCTGAAGCAGGTCTTCGGCGTCCTGTTCATTGCCCGTCAGGTGATAGGCTACCCGATAGAGCACCTGATGATGGGGCATGTACCGCTGTTTGAACTCCCGTGCGTCCATTGGCTATTTCTGCTCTTTATCATTGCGAGAGAATTCTATCACCACGTTCTTCTTAGTATGTGGATATTTCTCCTTGACAGCTTTGCCCACAATCCAATTCTGGTGGTTGAACGAGATTTGTTGCTGCCTCATATATTCTTCAGCTTCCTTTGTCGAGTGAAGTTCAGGATGCTCTTCGCCATTGATGACAATGAGGACGTTACCTTTTTCGACATCTTTGAGGGTCTCCTTCATGTCCACACTGCTATCATCATCATCGTCATCATCGTCATCGCTGGTAGAAAAACTACTTCTTTCCTGCAACTTCATCCAGACGTCCCTGTCGATCTTGGTGTCTATATACGAGAGCGCTACCGTGTTCCAAATGTCGAGGCGTATCAGCAGGTCGCTGACCATCTTGCCGTCCACCTTGCCGTAGCATCGCATCTTGACAGTTGGATTCAGGAAATCAGAAATCTTTTGCTTAACCACATTAGCAGAATCTCCTAAACTCTCAGAGCCAGCGTTGCGGACTGTTTCGAACAGCAGCTCGTGGTTCTTCAGGGCTTTGATGTCCTCGTTGATTTCTGCCAACTGTTCCTCGCTGACATTCTGGATTTGCACCTGTTCGCTCTTCTTGAAGTGTTTCTTCAGTTTGGCGATTTCATCGGCAGACAGGATGGTATCCCCCTCTTCAAGTCCCTTGAGACTCTCATTTGTCGTATTCTCATACACCGCACCAGGCAGCGCCTTGTATTTCTCAATTAACTTGGCAGGTGTCTGCCCGAAGGCGTTCCCTACGCAGAGCAGCATCATGATTGATAAAAGAACCTGTTTCATATATCTGCTTTTTGATTAGTCCTCTTCTTCTTCTTCATCCTCATCATCCTCTTCGTCGTCATAGCCTCCATTAAACATCTTGGCAAGGTCTAACGTGCCGTCGATGACAACCAGTACCGCTTCACCATCTTGAATTGCCAGTACAACGTTTGTGAATTGTTCCCCTTTCTTTGCCTGATATATTTTTACGATCTGTCCTTCATCATTTTTCGTATCCATCAGCGAGTTCCATTTCTTGCTTTTCAGCACCTTCAGAGCTGCTTTCTTGAACGATTCAATATTGTCTGCTCCTTCGCGTCTGAACACTTTGACATCAGCTATTTTTTTAAGAATCATGCCATCTTCGTCATCAATGTTGATGGCTTCTCCAAGGTGAAGGCCTTCGCCAGATTCAAAAGCTTGTTTTACGATATCTTTATTAATGTGTGTGAACTCCACGCCTTCCATCTTAGCCAGTTTGTCGAAATCTTTGCACTCGGCATTGGCATTGATGCAAACGAAAACCAACATGACGCAGATGGCCAACTTCTTCATACTCTTCAAAGGATTGAATGTCTTAGATGAATACTTCATAATTCTTTTAATTTTTAATTGTTAATCTTTAATGTTTAAGGCCTCTTTGATTGACCCTTCTAATCATACATACGGGTATTTCATAGAATTTGTTACAAAGAAGTTGATATTTTTTTTGTTTTTTTTCTACAGGTCACGTCCTGGCTTCAGTTGGGCGGCATCATCAAAGGTCAGAATGGCGTTGCAGAGTGTGGCGGCAAGATTGCTTCCGCCCTTGCGGCCCTCAACAATCATCTTTGGTATCTGCTTTAACGTCTTGACGGCATGCTTACTTTCGCACACGTGCACAAAACCGACTGGTGCCGCAATGATTCCCACGGGATGCATCTTGCCTTTACGCACCAAGTCGCAAATCTCGAAAAGTGCCGTTGGCGCATTGCCTACCACATAGAGCGCCTCGGGATATTCCTCCGCTGCCAGTTGCATGCAAGCCTGACTGCGGGTGATGCCTTTCTCGTCTGCCATCTGCTTGGAACGAGGGTCGTTGATGTAACAATGCACCTCAATGCCCAGTCGCTCCAAAGCACCCTTACGGATACCGCTTGCAGCCATTGTGACGTCGGTGACAATATGTTTCAGACTGCCGTCAACCACCTTATTATATAATATCTCCGTAGCACGATCGTCCATCCAAAGACACTCTTCCATGCCGAAGTCTACCGTCGTATGAATGGCGTGTAGCAACGGCCATAGACGCCATGTAGGCACATCTGGATGCTGCATCTCGGAACGTATCGTTCGGAAACTTTCCATCATGATAGACTGACCGGGCTTTATGTCCTCCTGCTTCTCCTCACGATAGTAGCCACGAGGCGTGATGAATTTCCCGTCGTTGATATATGACTGGGAATTACCAATCAGTACAACGGTAAACATATCGATGTCCTCAGGGTCTAACTCGCTGAGGGTGGTGAGTTTCACTTCTTGTTCTTCACGTCCTGCCTGACGGACATAGCCTACGGGTGTGCCGGCACTGCGTTCCTGTAGGAAAAGCTCTTGCAGACGGTATAGCTGCCAATAGCGACCATGCGACTTAGGGTTATAGATAGCGGTGACGAAATCGCCCACGGCTGCTGCCTTGATACGGCGCTCAATCACAGCCCATGGTGTCATGAGGTCTGAAAGGGAAATGATACAGAGGTCATGCCCGATGGGGGCGCCAAGCAGGGATGCAGCTTTCTGAAAGGCGGAGATACCAGGGAGAGACACTACTTCGATGTCAGCGGGGGAACCGCTGGCTGCACGATTTCGCTGCATTTCGTAGATGAGTGGAGCCATACCGTAGATGCCAGCGTCGCCACTTGAGATGACGACAACAGTATTTCTCTGCTCTGCCAGCTTAAATGCCATCTCTGCTCGTTCACGCTCCTTTTTCATGCCCGTGTCAATGCATTCGCATTCAGGCTTGATGAATGGTTTGATGAACTGGAAATAGTATTTATAGCCTACCACAATGTCAGCTTCTTTCACGGCCTCCATCACAGCGGGCGTCATGTCCTCTGGGCTACCAGGTCCTAAGCCTGCAATAATAATCTTCTTCATATTGCTGCAAAGTTAGAGAATATTTTTGAGAATGAGGCATATCATAACGAGAAAAACCATCAGTACCTCAGCGATGCGGTTGATGCGAACGGCATGCTTCATGTCGGCGGTGGTCAGTTCACGCTCGTTCTCGCCGATATAAGGTTTGGGGAAGAGTTGTCCGAAGTAATAGTGGGGGCCTCCGAAACGACAGTTCAGGATGCCTGCGAGGGCAGCTTCAGGGTATCCGCTGTTAGGTGAGGCGTGACGTCGTCCGTTTCTCCAGATGAAGCGGAGCAAGCCTTTCCGGGGTGATGCGATTGCCATTAAAAGTGCCGTCAGTCGGGCTGGGATATAGTTGGCGACATCGTCGATATGGGCGGCCCAACAGCCAAAGTCCCGATAACGCTCTGTCTTATAACCAATCATCGAGTCGAGGGTGTTAATCATCTTATAGG